>NZ_DASPSP010000101.1:0-2437 GCF_035623875.1 Mycobacterium sp.
ATCGGCCTTCAGATATTTGACAAGCGGGGCGGTCTCGGCAGTCACTGTTGAAAGCTCGGCAGGCCACAACCCACCCGTCACCCACGGGGTGCAGTCGACAGGAGAGCTGAAGGCCGGAATCTTGAGGGATTCTCGGGTAGCCCTCCGGAGGCGCTGTCGCGCCGTATTCCGACCGAAGATCGCCACCGGCCAAGCCTACCGTCATCAACGGAAGCGACAACTTCATTGTTTGGCCGGCCCCAGTATTCGGGCTCAGTGGTGAATTGTGCGAATAATTCGGCCTGGGTAGCTTAAGCGTGTGACTGATTCCGCGCTGCAACAGCAGCTGAACGAAGTACGCGCACTGCTTGGCCGTGCGCGAGAGTCAGTCAACCCGGAATTGTGGTTCGGCTACGCCGATGACGACGGCGGCGACGGTGCCGCCAAGGCACGTGCCTACGAACAGTCGGCCACCGAGGCGCGGCTGCTGTGCCTGCGGCGGTGTCCTCTGGCGCAACAGCGGTTGTGCGCGCAATACGCGGTCCAGAACCGGGAGGAATACGGCGTCTGGGCAGGCGTCAAACTGCCCGGCGGCCAGTACCGTAAGCGTGAACAGCTGGCTGCGGCTCACGACATCCTGCGCCGGATTGCGGCCGGCGAGATCAACTCACGGCAGCTGCCCGAGAACGCTGCGCTGCTCTCACGACGTGAGGCCGACACCGTTGCGGTGACTGCGACGGTGTTTCATTTGCCCATTGGCCGAATCGACCCTCGGTCGGCGGCCTGAGCGTCATTCGTAGGCCGGATAGACGCCAAGCAGCAAATCGCAGCGCAGTACCAAATCCTTGCCGGGAAGTAACTGTCGGCTCCTCGCTTTCCGCCTGCCGAACACCCCGCGCGCCAGTCGTTTAGGAGCTTGTCCCGCGGATCTAGCCGTGCAGCCGCGTACTGTTGCGGTGTCGGCGCCGTATCGCACCCCCGACGAAGGGTGGACGATGAGCAATCTTGAGACCACGCCCGTCGAAGTTTCCTGCACCGCCTCACATCTCGAGGGTCTGGAGGTGCTGCGGCCGCGCGAGGTTCCGTTGGGCGGCCCTCGGGCGATCCGGGTGCGTCGCACACTTCCGCAGCGGCAACGGTCACTGATCGGTGCGTGGTGTTTTGCCGATCACTACGGCCCGCACGATCTGCGCCGAGCCAGCGGCATGGACGTTCCCCCGCATCCACACACCGGGCTGCAAACGATCAGCTGGTTGTTCAGCGGCGAGGTGGAACACCGAGACAGCGCGGGCGTGCATGCAATTGTTCGCCCGGGTGAGCTCAATTTGATGACTGCCGGCGCCGGAATCTGCCACTCGGAAGTATCGGTCGCAGCCGATCGCGACGCGACAGCGGTACTGCATGGCGTGCAGTTGTGGGCGGCGCTGCCGGACTCCGACCGCAACACCGGTCGCGACTTCGATCACTATGCGCCCGAGCCGATCTCGCTGCCCGGCGCGGTCGTGCGGGTCTTCCTCGGGCGGTTGGCCGGCACCCGATCGCCGGTGCACACCTTCACCCCGCTGCTCGGTGCACAGCTCGACCTGGACGCCGGCGCACGGGTGACGCTGGATCTCGACCCAACGTTCGAGCACGGCGTGCTGTGCGACCAAGGCGAGGTCACCATGCACGGCGTTGCATTGGCGGTCGGCGACCTGGGCTACCAATGCCCGGGCCGCTCCGCACTGGCACTGCACAACGACGGCGACCGGCCCGGTCGCGTTCTGCTGCTGGGCGGTACGCCGTTTACCGAACAGTTGGTGATGTGGTGGAACTTCGTCGGGCGCAGTCACGACGAGATCACCGGTTACCGCCGGCTCTGGGAAGAGGCCGACGCACGCTTCGGCGTCGTGCACGGCTACCGGGGAACGCTCGCACGGCTGCCTGCACCTGCCCTGCCGACCAGCCGGCTGCGGCCACGCCCCTCCGCCGGACAGACCGGATAGAAAGAAACCCAGATGGCCACGGATAAGACCGGCGCCCAGACCACCGTCAGCGCCGAGGACGGGAAGTACACCATTGCCGTCGACGGCCAGACCGTCGGGCTGGCTGCCGTCGCTGATCGGGACAATCAGCGGGTTTTCTACCACACCGAGGTCGATGAACGGTTCGGCGGACGCGGCTTGGCGAACATCCTGGTGGGCGAGGCACTCGAGGCGACCCGCGCGGATGGCAAACGCGCCGTTGCTGTTTGCCCAATGGTGGCCGCGTTCGTCAAGAAGCACCCGGAATTCAGCGACATCACCGATCCGGTCACCCCGGAGATCCTGCAGTGGAGGCAGACGCTCTAGCCGGATTGGCTCTCCGTAGCGAAATTTAATGCGTTGCTGGCCAACGTTGGGCGCACTGGCAAGAGCGGCAAGGCTACCCCGCAGCAACTCAAGTGCCGCAATGAGTCTCAGGCCCCAGAAGTGCTCGG
>NZ_DASPSP010000123.1:0-4300 GCF_035623875.1 Mycobacterium sp.
GGCCTGGCCAGTAAGGCATCTGCGCGAATGGCCATCGCTGGTGGAATTGCCTTGCTTACGCTTGCTGCGGCGGCCTCGGCCAGGTACGCAGCGCACACAGCGGGAAGCGGCAGGAAACCAGGCGCGGCTCCGGCAACCGAATTCGCAACGGTCTCCAAGCTGATGAACGATGCGATTGCGGCACAGAGGCTGCCGGGTGGCGTGGTGGTGATCGGGCATGGCGGCAGGATCGTCTTCCATCGGGCTTATGGTTCGCGCAAGATTGCCAGCGAACCGGGGCTCGATGGATCGCCCGCACGTGCGGAGCCGATGACCGAGGACACCATCTTCGACATCGCGTCGTTGACGAAGTGTCTCGCAACGGCGACCGCGGTCATGCAGCTTTACGAACACGGCAAGGTTGCGTTCGACGATCCCGTGCAGAAGTATTTGCCCGACTTCAACACGGGGAACGATCCACTGCGCGCAAAGGTGACGGTTCGCATGTTGCTGACGCACACTTCAGGCGAACCGGACGACGTCAACCTCCACGATCCGTGGGGACTGGGCGCAGCCGACAAAGCAGAGGGCATTCATCGTGCCCTCACCACGCCGTTGCAGTCGCCTCCCGGTGAGGTTTTCCGCTACTCCGACATCAACTACATTCTGCTTGGCGCGCTGATCGAGAAACTCACCGGCGAGCCGGAAGACGTTTACGTTCAGCAAAACGTGTTTGCTCCGCTCGGCATGCAGGAGACCCGCTATCTTCCGCCGGCCAAAGCATGCGGTCCACATGTGATGCGAGGAGTTGCGATTGCCTGGGCTCCCGCGCCGAAGGGGCGCATGCGGGTCGCCTGTCCTGCAGGCACCTGGAGCACCAGTCTGTTGTCGCGCATCGCACCAACCGCAATTGATGACCAAAGCAACGCCGATCCGGGCAAGAATCCCGATTTTGATTTCCTGCTTCGGGGCACCGTGCATGATCCGACGGCGCGCCGGATGGGTGGGGTGGCCGGGCATGCCGGTGTGTTCTCGACGGCGCACGATGTCAGCCTCTATGCGCAGGCGCTGCTTGATCGGCTTGCGGACCGCCCGAGCAAGTTTCCGCTGAAGCAGGCGACGCTGGAGTTGATGACGACTCCTCAGCAACCCGGACATACCGTTGGACAGGTCGAAGCAGCGAACGATGCCGCCCGAGAAGCTATCGCGAAGACGCCAAACACATATGATCCGCTGCTCGCCCCGCTCTATCCGGCGATCAAGGGACAAAACCTGTTCGGCTTCGGCTGGGATATCGATACCGACTATTCCAAGCCGCGAGGCCTGATCTTTCCCATCGGTAGCTTTGGCGCCACCGGCTTTACCGGGACGTCGCTTTGGCTGGACCCAGGCTCAGATACCTACGTGATTCTGCTCGCGAACTCAATCCATCAGCCAGGCAGTCCACCGATCTCGAGTCTGCGAGGTGACGTGGCGACGGCGGCAGCCCAGGCCTTGGGTCTCTAAAGCGCTTCGGCTTCGCATTCCGGCTCACTGCCGCCATGTCCCCGCCACTTCCGAAAGCCGCGATGCGCCGCGAACGCGCCGACAATCGCGGTCACACACCACACGCCGATCGCGGTGTATGCCAACAACGGCGACCGGTTCCCGATCGAGGCGCCCAGCGCAGTGTAGACGAACGCCCGCGGCACCGAACCGATGAACGCACCAACGGCCATCTGCCACAACGGAACTCCGAACGCCCCGAACGCATACGAGGCCAGCGCATCCGAGAGGCCGGGAACGAAGCGCTGACCGACCACCGCCCACAGCCCGCGTCGTTCGATCAGCGCGTCGATGCGGTCGGCACGTGACGCCCCCAGCAGAGCTCGCGCACTGTCCCGGCCAGCCCGACGGCCCACCAGGCTTGCGACGACCGCGGTGCCCACTGTCGCACCCAGCGTCACAAACACCCCCAGCACCGGACCGAACAGCAGCCCGCTGCTGGCGGCCAGGATCGGGCCGGGCACGAAGATCGCGCCGAGGACGGCCGACACCACGATGTAGGTCAGCGGCGCCGCCGGCCCCGTCGCCTTGACTGTGCGCCGCACGTCCTCGATGTCGACGACGTGCCGCACGGCCAGCAGATAGAACAGCGCGACCAAGAAAGCAGCGAACACCGCGAGCCGCAGGATGTGGCGTCGTCGCGATGTCGGTGTCGAACCGTCGTTGTCGGTCATGGTGGCCGCGATTCTTCCGCACCGGCGGTGACGGCAAATAAGCAGCACTCCCGTAGGGTCGCAAGGCGTGAGAACTGATGACGAAAGCTGGGACATCACCGAGAGCGTCGGCGCGACGGCGCTCGGTGTGGCGGCGGCGCGCGCGGCCGAAACCGAGAGCGACAATCCGCTGATCAGCGATCGGTTCGCGCGGGTTTTCCTCGACACCGCCGGCGACGGCGAGTGGGACTGGTACGGCGCTCCGGAGCTGCCCGCCGAGGTCGTCGAGGCCGCGCCCGAGTTGCCATTGCGGATGAAGTCGATGGTCAGCTATTTCGCTTCGCGGACCAGGTTTTTCGATACCTTCTTCCTCGACGCCGCCAGCGCGGGCATCCGTCAGGTGGTGATATTGGCGGCCGGCCTGGACGCGCGGTCCTGGCGGTTGCCGTGGCCCGACGGCGTCACCGTCTACGAGCTCGACCAGCCCAGGGTGTTGGACTTCAAAGCCTCGACGTTGCACGAGCACGGGGCCGATCCGCTATGTCATCGGGTCGGAGTTCCGGTGGATCTGCGTCAGGACTGGCCGAAAGCCTTGCAGCAGGCAGGTTTTGATGCATCGGTGCCGAGCGCCTGGTCGGCTGAGGGGCTGTTGATGTATCTGCCGGCGACGGCCCAGGAGTTGCTATTCAACCGCATCCAGGGGCTGACTGCCACCAGCAGCCGGGTCGGCATCGAGGCGTTGGCGCCCAACTTCGCCGACCCCGAGGCCGCGGCGCAACGGCGCGAGCGCATGGATCGGGTCCGGGCGTTGATGGCCAAGGTGGACCCGCAACGCGAGATCCCGCGAACCGACGAGCTGTGGTACTTCGAGGAACGCGAGGACGTCGCCAATTGGTGGGGTCGTCACGGCTGGCAGGTGACGGTGACGCCGTCGGATGAGCTGATGACCGGCTACGGCCGCAAACCTCCGGAACAGATCGACGACGGCGTGCCGCCGTACCTGTTCGTGTCCGCGCAGAAATAGTGAATTGCGGCCCGCTCGGCGGTACTCAGCTATCGAGTTGTCCGCAATGCATCATGACGCCGTGCAGGTTTAATGGGACCCGGGTGTAGCACCGGGCACCTGGACTGTGCGTCCTCCGCTGTGAGGGCTGCCCCCCATCGGGGGAATGATGTATCGGCTACCCGGGACCAGGATCCCGGGGTAGGGCGGGGAAGGTGGCTTATCCTGCGGGCTGCTGCCCGGTCCGCCGGGACCCGATTGGCAGTTGAAGCACGGTGGGGGTGGATATGACGGGGCGGCGTGAACAAGCCCTGCGCCGGCAGTCAACAGTGACAACCCGACTCCGGTAGCGATCGCGGCCGCCTCGGCCAGGAGCTTCACGTTCATGCTGATTGCTCCTCTCCGGGCGCGAATTTTTACATGATGTTTACAGACTACGCCCGGGACCACGAAGTTTGAAGCGTTTGCGCGACGGCAAACAGGAGCCGGCTATCCGTCGCTGCCGCGCAGTCGCACCATCCGCGTCGTCGAACTCTCGTCCAGCTCGACCAGATCGGAGCGGGACCGCAAGAAGTCGCTGAAGGACTTGAATCCCAGCGACTTTTCGCTGAATGACGGGTCCATCCGCTTCATCTGCGCCTTGACCGCCGAGTTGTGCAGCCAATCTACGTCGTCTTTCTCCAAGCCGATCCGCAAAGCGCGGGTTAGCAGATCAGTGGCCGCTTGCTGCGGATCGAGCTGTGACGGCTCACCGGCCTCGGCGGACTTCGTGCGGCTAGTCCGCTTCTTGGGCACGGCTTCGGAGGCGGCCGGCTCGGGTACCGGAACGCCGGGCAGCGCATTGTAGATGACAAAGTCGTCGCATGCGGCCGCCAGCGCCCGGCTCGACGAGCCCGCCACCCCGACCCCGACCACGTAGCGGCCCAGCCGCTTGCAGCGCTGCGCCAGCGGGATGTAGTCGGAGTCGCCGGCAACGATCACCACATGGGTCAGGTCGGGCAGCCGGAACATGTCCTCGACCGTGTCGACGGCCAGCCGGATATCGGCGCCGTTCTTGCCGTAGGCCGCCGCCGGGAACAGCTGCACCAGATCGACGGCGCGGCCCACCAGCTGTTCGCGG
>NZ_DASPSP010000127.1:0-25629 GCF_035623875.1 Mycobacterium sp.
AACTGAGGAGGTCGCATGCGTCTGTCCCCATTGCCGGCGGACCAGTGGGACGACGCTGCCCGGCATGCGGTCGCCGGGATGCTGCCCGAAGAGCGGCGAAATCCTCGCGACGCGGGCAACCTACTCGGCACCCTGGTACACCACCCGGAGCTAACCCGCGCGTTCCTCCGCTTCAGCGTCTATCTGCTGTCCGGCTCCACGCTGCCGCCGCGCATCCGCGAGCAGGTCATCCTGCGGGTCGCACATCGGCGCAGTTGCGACTACGAGTGGACACACCACGTCACCATCGGCAAAAAGGCAGGCCTGTCCGACGCCGAGATCACCGCGATCAAATCCGGCGACCCGACCGACGAGTTCGACCGCGCAGTCCTAGACGCCGTCGATGAGCTCGAGGAGAAAAGCAACCTGTCGGACCAGACGTGGGCAGCCCTCGGTGAGCGGCTGGACGAGCGGCAGCGGATGGATTTTATCTTCACGACCGGTGGCTACGCCGCACTTGCGATGGCCCTGAACACCTTTGGCGTCGAGGTCGAGCACGACCAGAAAGCCCGGACAGAGAGGTAGAACCTTGCCACACTTCACCAAGCCGGATGCCGGCAGCTGGACGGAAAACTATCCCGAACTGGGAACCGCACCGGTCGATTACACCGACTCGATCGATCCGGCATTCTTCGAAACCGAGCGCGATGCGATCTTCAAACGGACGTGGCTCAACGTCGGTCGGGTGGAGCGGCTGCCCCGCACCGGCAGCTACTTCACCAAGGAGCTGCCGTCGGCCGGCCCGGGCATGTCGGTGATCGTCGTCAAGACCAAGGACGGTGCCATCAAGGCGTTTCACAACGTCTGCCGGCATCGCGGAAACAAGCTGGTGTGGAACGACTTCCCGCACGAGGAGACCTCGGGCACCTGCCGGCAGTTCACCTGCAAGTATCACGCCTGGCGCTACAGCCTGGACGGCGATCTGACCTTCATCCAGCAGGAGGACGAGTTCTTCGACGTCGACAAGAGCCTATACGGCTTGGTGCCGGTTCGGTGCGAGGTGTGGGAAGGGTTCATCTTCATCAACCTCGACCAGAACGCCAAGCCGCTTGTCGACTACCTGGGGCCGCTCGCCAAGGGAATCGAGGGCTACCCGTTCTACGAGATGACCGAGTGCTACTCGTATCGGGCGGAGGTCGGTAGCAACTGGAAGCTGTTCATCGACGCATTCGCCGAGTTCTACCACGCGCCGGTCTTGCACCAGGGCCAGTACACCAAGGAAGAAGCCGCCAAGATCATGAAGTACGGCTTCGAGGCGCTCTACTACGAGCTGGCGAGCCCGCACGGGATGATCTCAACCTGGGGCGGTCAGGCGCCGCCCGCGGACCTGTCCATGGTCAAGCCCATGGACCAGGTGCTGCGTAGCGGGTTGTTCGGGCCGTGGGACAAGCCGGAGGTCATCGAGAAGCTTGCTGAGCTGCCTCCGGGCGTCAACCCAAAGAGGGTGCCGCAGTGGGGTATTGATTCGTGGCACTTCTTCCCCAACTTCATGCTGCTGATCTGGGAGCCCGGCTGGTTCCTGACCTACCACTACTGGCCGACTGCGGTCGACAAGCACATCTTCGAGTGCACGCTGTATTTCGTTCCGCCGCGGAACGCGCGGGAACGGCTCGCCCATGAGTTGGCCGCAGTAACGTTCAAGGAGTACGCGCTACAGGACGCCAACACCCTGGAAGCGACCCAGACCATGATCGGCACCAAGGTCGTCAAGGACTTTCTGCTGTGCGATCAGGAGATCCTGCTCCGGCATCTGCACAAAGTGACCGGTGACTACGTGAAGGAGTACAGCCACAATGGCCACAATTAATAAGGCCACTCCAACCAAGCTGCCCGCCGAATTCGCAGACCTGGAGCCCTATCTGGAGTGGGACCTGGCCACCGAACCCGAGCGCTACGCCAAGCGGCTGGCCTCGTCGATGACGCAGATGCAGTCTTTCTACGACGCGGCGTTCCCCCGATTGAACGACGTGATCGCCTACTGCGACCAGTACCCATTGGATGATCTGCCCGAGGATGCAGTGACACTCATGCATGTGATGCAGTCGCTGATCATGGTGTCGTTTCCGATCGAGGCGTGGAAGCAACCACGCGTCCCGGACAGCGGTGCGGCCTGGGTCGAATTGATCAGGGAGCCGGTGATTTAAGACGTGCTGACGCTCAAGGCGGCCGGCCTGCTCGACGTCGACGCAGGCGATATCGTCCGACCGGGCATCCTGCGGATCGAGGGCGACCGGATCGTCGGCATCGGCGGCGATGCCGAGGGCGAAATTATCGATCTGGGCGAGCAAATCCTGCTGCCCGGGTTGATGGACATGGAGGTCAACCTGTTGATGGGCGGGCGCGGGGAGAAACCCGGGCTGTCCCAGGTTCAGGATGACCCGCCGACGCGAATGTTGCGCGCGGTCGGCAACGCCCGTCGGACGCTGCGTGCGGGCTTCACCACGGTGCGCAACCTCGGCCTGTTCGTCAAGACCGGCGGCTATCTGCTCGACGTCGCGCTCGGAAAGGCGATCGACGCCGGCTGGATCGACGGCCCGCGAGTGGTGCCCGCCGGGCATGCGATCACCCCGACGGGCGGCCATCTGGACCCGACCATGTTCGCCGCGTTCGCCCCGCATGTGCTGGACTTGACGGTGGAAGAGGGCATCGCCAACGGAATCGACGAGATCCGCAAGGCGGTGCGGTATCAGATCAAGCACGGCGCCGAGCTGATCAAGGTCTGCTGCTCAGGCGGAGTGATGTCACTGACCGGCCCGCCTGGCGCGCAACACTATTCGGATGAAGAGCTGCGAGCGATCGTCGACGAGGCGCACCGGCGCGGGCTGCGAGTCGCCGCGCACACGCACGGCGCCGAAGCGGTCAAGCATGCGGTCGAAGCGGGCATTGACTGCATCGAGCATGGGTTCCTGATCGACGACGGGGCGATCGCGATGATGGTCGAGCACGGCACCTTCCTGGTGTCGACCCGGCGTCTGGCGGAGGGGATGGACGTCTCGCATGCCCCGCCCGAGCTACAAGCCAAGGCCGCTGAGATGTTCCCGAAATCGCGGACCTCGATACTGGCCGCCTACGAAGCCGGGGTGAAGATCGCGGTGGGCACCGACGCGCCGGCGATCCCGCACGGCAAAAACGCCGACGAACTTGTCACCCTGGTCGATTGGGGCCTGCCGCCGCTGGCGGTGTTGCGGGCGGCGACGAGCACGGCCGCCGAGTTGATCAACGCCACCGATCGCGGCCGGCTGGCCGAGGGCCTGCTCGCGGACGTCATCGCCGTGCCCGGAGATCCGTTATCCGACATCGGCGTTACCCAGAAGGTGAGCTTCGTGATGAAAGGCGGCAAAATTTATGCCAACACGAACTGACGACCTGGTCGAGATCCAGCAGCTGTTGGCGCGCTACGCCGTAACCATCACGCAGCAGGACATCGACGGGCTGGTCAAAGTTTTCACGCCCGACGGCACCTACAGCGCTTTCGGCGAAACCTATTCGCTGGACCGATTTCCCGTGCTCGTCGACGCCGCGCCCAAGGGATTGTTCATGACGGCTACTCCGGTGATCGAGCTGAACGGCGACACCGCCACCGGAACACAACCGCTGTGCTTCATCGACCACGCCACCCACGACATGCGGATCGGCTACTACAACGACACCTATGTGCGGACGGCCGACGGCTGGCGGTTGAAGACCCGTGCGATGACGTTCATTCGGCGCAGCGGCGTGCACGACTCGGGGCGTCCGCACGCGATAGGACGACCCTCCGCTAACCCTGCATGAAGGTGGAGCAGTTCCGGGCGGACCTGCGGGCGTGGCTGGACGAGCACGACCTCACCCCCGGGCCGGACCACTCGCTGGAAGGCCACATCAAGCAGCTCGCCCGAGTCCATTCCGCGCTGTATGACGCCGGCTGGATGCGATACGGCTGGCCCGAGCACGTCGGCGGACTGGGCGGGCCCGCCATCCTTCGCGCGATCGTCGGCGAGGAGGTGGTCGGCCGTCGTCTTGCCGAGCCGGGCCCCTACTCGATGGTCGAGGTGCTCGCACCCACCATGATCGATTACGCCCCTGAGGAACTCGCAGCTGAGATGGTACCGCGGCTGCTCAGCGGTCGTGAGCAGTGGTGTCAGGGTTTTTCCGAGCCGGGCTCCGGCAGCGACCTGGCGTCGCTGACCACCCGCGCCGCCCCGCGCGGTGAAGCCTGGATCATCAACGGGCAGAAGGTCTGGACCAGCTACGCGCAGTACTCGACGCGGTGCGTACTGCTCACCCGCACCGCACCGGGCCATGATGGAATCACCGCGTTCTTCGTCGATCTGGACACGCCGGGCATCACCATTCGGCCGCTACGCACGATGCACGGGGTCGACGAATTCTGCGAGGTCTACTTCGACGACGTGGTGGTGCCCGCAACACGCATGCTGGGCCGGCCGGGAGACGGTTGGCGGCTTGCAATGGACCTGCTGCCCTATGAGCGCTCCACCTGCTTCTGGCAGCGGATCGCCTACCTCTACGCACGATTCGACGAATTCCTCACCGAAGCCATCGATCCCGACGATTGCGGCGCAGACCTGGACATCGGCTCGGCGTATTTGGCACTACACACTCTGCGGTGCCGGTCTCGCGCCACCCAGCACCGGTTGGCCGATGGAGAGCCACTCGGGCCGCAGACTTCTATCGACAAGGTCTTGCTGGCCACCGCCGAGCAGCGAATGTTCGACACCGTGCGCGACCTGCTGCCCGGTACGCTCGAGTTGGACGACACGCCATGGCGGTCCGAGTACCTCTATTCGCGCGCGGCGACTATCTACGGCGGCACCGCGGAGATCCAGCGGAATATCATCGCGCGCCGGCTACTGGACTTGGGCAAGGAGTGAGTGTGGATACCGAGTCCTTGCATCTGTTGGAAGACGCTTTACGTAAGACCATGACCGCGGCGTCAGGTCGCGCACTCGGCGAGGCGTTAACGGAGCTGGGCTGGCTTGAGATGCTCAACGAAATGCCAGAAACCGCAATTCCTCTGGTCTTTCGGCTACTCGGTGAGACTGGTGCTCATGCGCCGGTGCTCAACGACGTCGTGCTGCGCGCCGCTGGACGCGACAGAGGCGGCACCCTTGCGCTGCCGTTCGCAGGAGGCTCCTGGGTCGTCTGGGAACGCGCCGACCAGGCGGGGTCGGCGCTCGGCGATGACCTACCGATACACCGCGTGCCCCAGGGAGATCCGGTACCTCTCGCCGCGGGTCGGCAGGCGCTTGGCTGGTGGCTGGTGGGCGCCAGCCGGACCATGCTGTCGCTGGCGCGCCAACATGCTTTGGACCGTGTGCAATTCGGCAGGCCCGTCGCCTCGTTCCAGGCGATCCGGCATCGGCTGGCCGAGACGTTGGTCGCCGTCGAAGGCGCGGAGGCGACCCTGGTTGCCGCCGCGGCTGAGCCCGGTGATCTGAGCTTTCTACTCGCCAAGGCCGCGGCCGGCCAGGCAGCGTTGATCACCGCGCGGCACTGCCAGCAGGTGCTGGGTGGTATCGGCTTCACCGCAGACCATGAGCTGCATCGCCATGTGAAGCGTTCGTTGGTCTTGGATGGCCTGCTCGGTAGTGCACGCGAACTGACCCGGGAGGCTGGAGCGACGCTGCGCGCCAAGCGGTTTGCGCCGCGACTGGCGCAGCTGTAGCGGGACCTGCTATGCCGATCAGGTTCCGAAGTCAGCGGCCGGTCACTCCATCGATGAGTTCGCGAAGGATGTCGGCGTGGCCAGCGTGGCGGGCCGTTTCCTCCAGGAGGTGTGCCAGGATCCAGCGCAGGGCGAGGTGGCCGCTATCATCGGCGATCACGCTGACCTCGTCGAGCGTGGGGGCGGCGGCGATGACCGCGTCGACATCGGCCCAGGTGCGCTGATACGCAGTCAGCGCGGCATCGACGGTGTCGTGTGATGTGTCGCGCATAGGCGGAGGTTTCTCCCCACCGGCGAAACGATGAATTATCCACAGCCGCTCCGCGTTAGCCAGGTGGCGGACAAGCCACAGCAGTGTAGTCCCGCTCGCTACCGGTGATTGACGGGCCGCCGCCTCGTCGACTCCAAAGACCTTGCGTATCAGGGATTCCCGCTGATATTGCAGCAACGTCATCAATACTTCTCGTTCGTCGCCCGACGATCGGGGTGGCTTCTGATCTACCATGCCCCATATTTTCTGACCCAAGGGCAACGCATGATCCACCAGGGCATCGATCTCGCTGCCTAGAATTGGCATGCATCGCACAAGAGCAGCGCACCGCCCGGGTGCGCGGGCGATGCCAGATCCGAGCCGGCGCCCGGTTTGCTCATTCCTAACGACACGGCCATCTCGGCCCGCAGGATCGGTACCGCCGCGTCGAAGGCCTGCTGCATGGATACTTCTCCGCCGCTCTTTGGCGTTCTGCTTTCATGGAGAGCAGGAAGAGAATAGTATTCTCGTAGTGAGAAAGTTACAATCTCAGACACGTAGTCCCGTGAGGGGGTTTAGTCAGGCAATGACACGGCGTTCTCCGGTACAGTCCAATCATGTTCTCCCCTCGCGGCAATCAGCTGAGTCCCCGGTGACCAGCCCAAGCGAAGAGCCGGCCTGGAAACAGCGCGCTGTCGAGCGGTCGATTAAGACGGCGAAGCTGCGGGCAGCGCAGCGCGTCCAACGCTTCCTCGACGCGGCCCAGGCCATCATCATCGAGAAGGGCAGCACGGACTTTACCGTGCAAGAGGTGGTCGACCGCTCCCGGCAGTCGTTGCGGAGCTTCTACCTGCAGTTCGACGGCAAGCACGAACTGCTGCTCGCCTTGTTCGAAGACGCGTTGAGCCGGTCGGCCGACCAGATCCGCGCCGCTACCGCGAACCACTCCGACCCCATCGAGCGGTTGCGGGTCGCCGTCGAGTTGCTGTTCGAAGCTTCTCGACCCGATCCAACGGCCAAACGGCCGCTGTTCACCGACTTCGCGCCAAGGTTGCTGGTCTCGCATCCGGCTGAGGTCAAAGTGGCTCATGCACCACTTCTTGCTTTGCTCACCGAACTGATGGAAGCGGCAGACGCCGCAGGCGAGCTGCGCGCCGCTATCAACGCACGGCGGATGGCCGCGATGACCATGCAGACGGTCATGTTCATTGCTCAGTCCAGCGGGGGCGCCGACGACGCGACCGTGCATCCCATTACTGCCGACGAAGTATGGGACTTCTGCTCGCGCGGATTCGTCGGCGACTAGCGCGAGAAGCAGATTATCCGGCTTCGAGAATCTAACTAGCCGGGTGTCCGATCTCTGGACCGATCTGCTCGGTTGCAGCTCTGCTCGACACCTGACCCAGCGAAACGTTCGCATATCGCACGTCCTGGATCGCTTGAGAATTATATTCTCTGTACGCAAGAATGATAAGTGCCGAAAACGGATTCCACGTTGACACCTGCAGGTGGCTGATGACAGAGTTGCCGCAGATGCTTAGAGCTACCAACAATGCGGTTGCAGCGAGAGGCGAAGTTCCGTGAGAGTCACTGCTCCCGACGGCGTCTATTACGACCCGTACGACGTGCAGATCAATGCCGACCCTTACGTGGCATTTCGTGGGCTGCGCGAAGACGCACCGCTGTATTACAACGAGCAGTACGACTTCTATGCGTTGAGCCGATTTGCCGATGTCGACCGGGCGATCGTCGATCACGAAACCTTCAGCTCGGCCCGCGGCGCAATCATCGAGCTGATCAAGGCCAACATCGATATGCCGCCGGGTGTGCTCATCTTCGAGGACCCACCGATCCACGATGTACACCGCAAATTACTGGCTCGCATGTTCACCCCGCGCAAGATCAACGATTTGGAACCCAAAATTCGCGAATTCTGTGCTCGCAGTTTGGATCCCCTGATTGGCGCCGACCGTTTCGATTTCGTCGCAGACCTCGGTGCCCAGATGCCGATGCGGGTGATCGGCATGCTGCTCGGGGTGCCTGAGGAGTATCAGGAAGCCGCGCGCGATTTGACCAACGCGCAGATGCGCACCGAAGCCGGCAAGCCGATGACATTGGCGGCCGACCGCATGAACACGGGCGAGTTCTTCGCGGAATTCATCGACTGGCGTGCCGAGCATCCCTCCGACGACATCATGACCGACCTGTTGAACGTTGAGTTCGAAGACGAGGCGGGGATAACCCGGCGGCTGTCCCACGACGAGCTACTCACCTATATCAGCGTGGTCTCCGGCGCAGGCAATGAGACCACCACCCGGCTGATCGGCTGGGCCGGCAAGGTGCTGGCTGAGCATCCCGACCAGCGACGGGAACTGGCCGGGAACCCCGCGCTGATCCCCCAGGCCATCGAGGAACTGCTGCGCTTCGAACCGCCGGCTCCGCACGTGGCACGCTACGTGACCCGCGACGTCACGTACTACCGGCAGACGGTGCCGGAGGGCAGCGCCATGATGATGCTCATCGGAGCAGCCAATCGCGATCGCCGTCAATTCCCGCCGGACGGAGACGTTTTCGACATTCACCGGGAACCGCGCCAGCATCTCGCCTTCAGCGTCGGCACCCACTACTGCCTCGGCTCGGCACTGGCGCGGCTGGAGGGGCGGGTCGCGCTCGAAGAGATCTTGAAGCGCTTCCCAGAATGGGAGGTCGACCTCAGCTGCGCCACCTTGTCTCCGACGTCCACCGTGCGTGGCTGGGAGGCAATGCCGGCGGTTCTCCGTTGAGCAAAACACAATTCAGGAAATGAGGTAACGATGACGGGTCGAGTCGAAGGCAAGGTCGCGTTCATCACCGGCGCGGCCCGTGGACAGGGTCGCTCACACGCGGTGCGGTTGGCGCAGGAGGGTGCCGACATCATTGCGATCGATATCTGTAAGCCAATCCGCGACGGCGTTACGGACACTGCGATCCCGGCCTCGACACCGGAGGATCTGGCGGAGACCGCCGACCTGGTCAAGGGCCACAACCGCAGAATCGTCACCGCCGAAGTCGATGTGCGTGACTACAACGCATTGAAGGCTGCGGTGGACAGCGGCGTAGAGCAGCTCGGCCGGCTTGACATCATCGTGGCCAACGCAGGTATCGGCAACGGCGGCGACACTCTGGACAAGACCAGCGAAGAAGACTGGACAGAGATGATCGACATCAACCTGGCCGGGGTGTGGAAGACCGTGAAAGCCGGTGTGCCGCACTTGCTCGCGGGCGGCCATGGCGGTTCGATCATCCTGACCAGCTCGGTTGGCGGACTCAAGGCCTACCCGCACACCGGCCACTACGTCGCAGCCAAGCACGGAGTCGTCGGGCTCATGCGCGCCTTCGCAGTGGAGTTGGGGCAGCACATGATTCGCGTCAACTCTGTGCACCCAACTCATGTCAAGACACCGATGTTGCACAACGAGGGCACCTTCAAGATGTTCCGCCCGGATCTGGAAAATCCGGGTCCGGACGACATGGCGCCCATCTGTCAGATGTTTCACACGCTGCCGATTCCGTGGGTGGAGCCCCAAGACATCAGCAATGCGGTGCTGTTCTTCGCATCCGACGAGGCGCGCTACGTCACGGGTGTCACCCTTCCCATCGACGCGGGTAGCTGCCTGAAGTAGCCGGCTAGCCGGGCCCTCGCCGACCCGCCGAGACCATAGGTTAACGTCGGGCGGCATGGACGATTCCGAAGGCCGGTTAAAAGGGAAAGCTGCCGTCATCACCGGCGGTGCGAATGGGATCGGGTTCGCTACTGCCACCGAGTTCGCTCGCCGTGGAGCGCGCGTTGTGCTCGCCGACGTCGATAAGCCCGCGCTGGAACAGGCGGTAGCGCGGTTGCATGGCGCGGGGTTTGACGCGCACCCGGTGATGTGCGACGTCCGGCACCTCGACGAGATGGTTCACCTGGCGGACGAATCGTTTCGCCTTCTCGGCCACGTCGACATTGTCTTCAGCAATGCGGGCATCGTGGTCGCAGGCCCGATCGCACAGATGACACACGAGGACTGGCGCTGGGTGATCGACATCGATCTGTGGGGCAACATCCATGCCGTCGAGGCGTTCTTGCCGAGGCTGCTCGAGCAGGGTACGGGCGGCCATATCGCCTTCACCGCATCGTTTGCCGGCCTGGTACCCAACGTCGGCCTCGGAGCCTACTGCGTCGCCAAATACGGCGTCGTCAGCCTGGCCGAGACGCTGGCCCGTGAGGTGAGAGAACACGGCATCGGTGTGTCGGTGCTCTGTCCCATGGTCGTCGAAACCAAACTGGTCTCCAATTCCGAACGAATCCGCGGAGCGGACTACGGCCTGGCATCAAGCGCGGTCGTGACGGAGGGGCCGGGGCCGGCTCCTTCCCAAGAGGACACCCTCGGCGTCGATGAGGTGGCCCGTCTCACCGCCGATGCGATTCTGGCCAACCGGTTGTACGTGCTGCCGCACGCGGCGGCGCGTGCGTCAGTCCGCCGCAGGTTCGAGCGCATTGACCACACGTTTGACGATCAGGCCGCCGACGGCTGGACCCACTAAAAGGCCAGAGCCACTAGCTAGCCCGGCCCGAACTTGAAGCCGCCGGATTCTGGGTGGTGGTACCAGCCGCCGGCGGCCTGTGTTCCACCGTCGACGTGAATGGTCTGCCCGGTGATATAGCTTGCCATTTCCGATGCGAGAAATACTGCGGTGCCGGCGATCTCGTCGACATGGCCGGGTCGCCCCAGCGGAATGGCTTGGCTGACCTCGGGCCCCAAACCCTCGGGACTGAGCCGCATCAGGCCTTCGGTCACGGTGAGGTCCGGTGCTATTGTGTTGACTCGGATTCCGTGCGGCGCAAGTTCGAACGCCGCGGTCTTGGTGTAGTTGATCACACCCGCCTTGGCGGCGGCGTACGCGGCATAGCCGGGTGCGGCGCGGACGCCCTCGATCGAGGTCAGGTTGATAATGCTGCCGGGCAACTTGGCGTCCACCAGTTTTCCCGCGACCACCTGGGTGCACAACAGCACGTGTCGTAGATTCGCCTTATACAGTGCATCCCAACCGTTTTCGCTGGTCTCAAGCAGTCGCGAGAAGAACGCCCCACCCGCATTGTTCACCAGAATCGTCACCGGTCCGAGTTCGGCGGCGGTGCGCTCCAGGGCTGCGTTGACCTGGTCGCTGTCACGGACATCGGTAACGATGCCCAGTGCTCCGACGGCTTCGGCGGCTGAGAGGCAGCTTTCGGCGTCTCGCTCCCAGATCGCCACCGAGGCGCCGAAAGCAGCCATCCCAGCTGCAATGCCTCGACCAATGCCGGCGCCGCCGCCGGTGACCACGGCGACGCGGTCGCTAAGCAGGATGTCAGACGGCTTGATTGTCACCGTTTGGCAACCGTTCTCGCGCCGCCAGGGGCTCGGCCGATGACACCGTCGGCCTCCAACTCTGCTATCTCGCGTTCGCTTACCCCGATTTCCGCGAGCAGCTCGTGGTTGTGCTGGCCCAGCAGAGGCGCGGGCTGCAGATGGAATCGGTCAGGTCCAGCAGAAAACCGCACCGGCACTGTGCTGTGTGCGACTCGGTCGTTCACCGGGTGGCCAATGTCCTCGAAAAAGCCGCGGAACTCTAGCTGCGGAATGTCGGTCTGGCGATGCGGCTGCAGTACTTTGGCCACCGGGACGCCGGAATCCCATAGGCGTCGGACAATCTCGTCGCCGCTGCGATCCTGACACCACGCGCCGAGATGTTCGTCGATGAGGTCGTGCTGTTCTCGCCGGCCGGCCTCCTGCGACAGCCCGGAATCCATTGCCCATGGCGGCCGGCCCAGCGCCTCGCGCAGCCCTGCCCATTGCTCATCGTTCGCCACCGCGACCGCGACCCAGCTGTCGAGACGGCCGAATTCATCGATGTCAGCCGTTCGGTAGAGGTTTTGCGGTGCCGCCGTCGGTCCTCGATTGCCGGCCCGTTGCAGTAATGCCCCGTACGCGGAGTATTCGATGACCTGCTCGGCGGCAATGTTGAGTGCGGCATCGATCATCGCGGCTTCGATCAACGCGCCTTGCCCGGAGCGCCGCCGGAACTCCAACGCAAGCAGCAGCGCGTTGACCGCATGCACACCGGCGTTCGGGTCGCCTACCGAGTACGGCTCGTAGGGGTTTCGATCCGGGTAGCCGGTCAGCCAGCTCACCCCCGACGCAGCCTCGATGACGTAGGCGAATGCCGGGTTGTCGCGCCACGGCCCGTCCAGCCCGAACCCGGGCATCCGCAGCAAGATCGCGTCGGGCCGTAGCGCTTGGACGGCCGCAAAGTCCAGACCGATCTGATCGAGCACCCGCGGCGTGAAGTTCTCGACGACGACGTCAGAGGTTGCGATGAAGCGACGCAGCAGGTCCCGTCCCGCTGCAGTCTGCAGATCGAGGGTCAGCCCCTTCTTGTTGGTATTGAGAGCCGAGTAGATCGGCGACTTTTCCCACCAGCGTTCTTCGGTGACCGGTATACCGGCGATCAGCCGGGTGCCGTCCGGTTTGCGAGTCGACTCGACGTGGATCACCTCGGCACCGAGCAAGGCGAGGAAATGCGTGCAGCTCGGCCCGGCCCAGAAGGTCGTCATGTCCAGAACGCGTAAGTCCTTGAACGGCAAGCCATCCGTAACGCCGTCAGGCTTCAATGGCTGCCGCGCGGGTGGCCGGGACCGCCGGTATCGCACGGTGTGCTCACCGAGCCGCGGCGCCGGTTGCGGCGGCCGAAGTAGCGCGGGTTGCATCCGGTAAGGATGGTCGGGCTGACGGAAACCATCGCGAGGGTTGGCCACAAATGATCGTCGCTCCCGGAAGTGGTCCAACTCGGCGATGTTGGCGCCGTTGGCCACCGGCGCGTTCGGAATCCGGAACGCGGTGGCGAGGTCACGGATCTCCTGCACCGTCTGGCTGCGCACCCAGGCGTAGATCTCCTCGGCCTTCTCATTGGCCAGCTCGGTGATCGACAGCGGCGAATTCTCGTCGATCCAATCCTGATGGCCCGTCATCGCGCACAGATCAAACCACTGCTGCGCGGTTCCGCATCCCACGTCGACCAGCCCGTCTTTGGCTCGGGCGATCCCCGGCACGGTGACCTTGCGGGCATCCCGCCACGGCCGTCCGAGCATCTGGAAATAGGTGACCGGGTAGTAGGTGAGCCCCAAAATCTGAGCTTCCAGCATGGACAGGTCGAGGAGCTCACCGGCACCGCGGCGTTTCGAGGCCAACGTCGCCGCGCTGGCGTAAGCGCCGGCGAGGTATTCACCGACCTGCCCGCCGACGAATACCGGTGCGCGGTCAGGTGATCCGCGACCAAGCCCGATGATTCCGCCCGACCATGCCTGCAGGGTGAACTCGGTCGCCGGTCGGCCCCGCCACGGGCCTTCCAGACCGAACGGGGTGATAGCCGTGACGGTCAGGTGCGGATGCGATCGACGCAGCGCGGCGGGGGTGAATGCACTCCAGTCGGCCACCGTCGAACCCCGCGACCACACCACCGCGTCCGCGGAGGCCAACAGGTCGTTGACGAACTCGACGTCGCCGTCGATGCCGGGATCGGCGACGACACTGTGCTTGGAACACGCCAGAAAACCGAACAGCGCGCCGTCACCGCCGGATTCGATGCGCGCCCCGGACGCCGACCATCCGCGCAGCGGATCACCTTGGGGCGACTCGACCTTGATCACCCGCGCGCCGCCGTCGGCCAACAGTTTGGTGCAGTAAGCTCCGGCGATGCCGGTGGAGAGCTCGACGACGGTGTAGCCGTGCAGCGGGCCAGTCTCTGGCTGCACGGCCTACTCGTTCTTCGCCCGGCTGGACTTGCTTAACCGGAATTCCGGCGGGAACTTGCTGTCGTTGTCCTTCACCGCGTCGGTCAGACCGCTGTCGATGGCGTCGCCGAGCATCAGGTCGTCATCGTCGGAGGTGACGCCGCCGCCCATCGACTCGAAGACTGCGCTCAGCAGGCTGCCCAGGTATTCGCCTTGATACTGCTTCACCACTTCGAAGAAGACCTTCTGCATGAAGATGGTGTCGGTCGGGCGGTTGCGGGCACACGCCAGCGCGTATTTGTCGACCTCGGCCTCCAGCTGATCCCGCGGCACGACCTTGTTCAGGAAGTTGCAACCGAACATCTCGTCGGCGGTGAATGGCCTTCCGGTGAAAACCATTTCCTGAAACTTACGCAGCCCCATGGTCTGCACCCAGGTCCACATCCGCGGCCCCCAGCCGTAATACCGAAAGGACGGATGGCCGAACAGCGCGTCGTCGCTGGCAATCACCAGATCGGCGTCGGCGGCCTGGTAGAAGTGCCAACCGTAGCAATATCCCTTGGCCTCAACGATGCTGATTTTCTTGAACTCTTGCAGGGGACGGTTACCGGCCTGCGAATTCGCGAACCAAGCGCTGATCGTCGCGCCGTGGCGAAGCGATCCCTTGGGTGGATACCGAACGTTATCATCGTCCACCCGCATTTCGGCCAGCCGGGCATCGGGTGAGTCGGCGCCCGCCATGAACTCGGGAAGGTCTGCGCCGCTGCCGAAGTCGTCGCCGACACCGCGAATCACCACGACTTTGACGTCGTCGTCGACGGTGGCCCCGCGAAGCAGATCCGCATAGCGAAGCCGCGCCGCCGAGGTGGGCGCATTGAGAAACTCCGGACGGTTGAACGTGATCGTCGCGATCTTGGTCGTCGGGTCCTTCGCGTAGAGGATGATCTCCTCGGGCGACGGTCGGTTGTTCTCAGCCATTTTCAAGCGCCTACGGCAACGCTGGCCGATGGGCTGGATGTCAGGATCTCGGGGCCGTCGGCCGTGATCAAAACCGCCTCCCGACCGAACACCGCACCGACGCCTTCTTGCCAGACATAGCCGGTCACCGCAATTACTATCCCCGCTTCCAGACGCTCCCCAGCAGCGGTCGCCGGCAGCTGCTGCGAAATGACCGGTGGGTCGAATCCCAGACCTAGACCGCGTGCAATCGGCATCGGCGGCAGCTGCTCCCCCGCAGCTTGGTAGGCGGCAAGCAGGTCGGTACCCGGCGCGCCCGGTTGGCATGCGTCATACAGCCTGTGCCACAAGACATCCCATCGCCGATACAGATCAGCGGCACCGCTGGGCTCGCCGACAGGCCACGTGCGTCCGACCTCACCGGTGTAGCCGGCGTCCAGTACGCCCGCGGAAAACGCCACCAAATCGCCGGGCTGAACCAGTCCGTCCTCACTTGCCCGTCGCCACGGGTGATCGCGTGCGGTCACCCACGCAGCATCCTGGGTCGACGGGGTGCTCACCCCACCGGCCGCCATGGCCTCCAGCAGGATCCCGGCCAGCGTCTTCTCGCTGACACCCGGTCGCAGCTCCGCGACTGCTGCGGCCAGGCCGACCTCGGCTACCCGGATGGCTTCGCGGAGCGCCGTCACTTCTTCCGGGGTCTTGATGCGCCGGGCGGCGCGCATGGCCAGCTCACCGTCGACCAGTTCGGCGTTGGGGAAGGCCATCGGTAGCAGCTGGGCGAATCCTGGTGAAAGTGCGTCAGTACCAACGCGTTTGGCAGTCGCTGCGCCCTGGATGCCGGTCAGCACCGCGATCGTGTTCGTCGGATTCCAGGCGATGCCGTAGAGGTTCTCGTGTGGGATGTCGTCGGGAACCCCCTCGTCCCAGGTGCTGAGCAAGTGGATCGCCTCGGTCTCCCGGACGACCACACATGTCGGTCCGAATGGGCGGGTGCCTGCTACCCACAGTTGAGGCGCGCCGGTAACGTAGCGCACGTTGGCCTGTCGCCCGAGAACCAACACGTCCAGGTCGTGCTTTTCCATCTGGGCCAGCGCTCGTTCCCGGCGACCTGCACGCAGCGCGCGGTCGTCGGGCAAAACCTCAGTTGCCATCGGCGCTACTCCTTTCCCCCGCAAGCGGGAGGTACCCCCACATCGCTGCTCTGCTCTGCATCGTCGTCAGCGCGCCCCATATGGGTGATAGGGGTAGTCGGTCAACGGAATCCAGCCTTCCTTGGTGATGACGACAATCTCTTCGCTGCGATAGCCGCCGGTGCCGTCCTCCCACACCACCGGTTCCAGCACCACCACCATTCCCGGCTCGAAAACGAAGTTCTCGTCGAACTCGTCGCCGAGATCGGTACCGATCATTGGCATTTCGGCGGCATTCACACCGATTCCGTGCCCGAGATAGAAGTGCGGCAGCCACGGCCGGGTACCGCCGTTGGCTTTTGTTGCCGCCCTGCCCAACTCAGCGGCAGTGGCGCCCGCACGCGTCACATCGAGCACCGCGTCCATGATTTCCCGCCACTTGCCGAATTGGGCCTGCTGGCGCGGTGTCGGGTCGCGGCCAACTACCCAGGTGCGGCCGAAATCAGAGCAGTAGCCCGCATAGGTGATGCTGACGTCGGTCCACAGCACGTCACCGGCGACCAGTTCGCGCTCAGTGGTCAAGAGCGGCAACGCCAAATCGCCGTGGGTGGTCCAGACGCCGTCCGCCCTGCGTTCCGGCATCACCTGCCAGATCGAGTCCAGCATGCTGGCCATCGCACCCAGTTCGAATGCTCGCCGCAGGAAACTGGCCGACAGGTCGATCTGACGGATGCCGGGTGCCAGCGCAGCCTGCACGTCGACCATGGCTTCGTCGGTGATCCGGCACGCGGTACGGATACAGGCCAGCTCGTCAGGAGTCTTGATCAGCTTGGCCGCGCCGACGATCTGCGCGGCGTCGACGGGCCGCCCGGAGGGGAAGAGTCGGGGCTGCGCGCGCCGCATCGCGCCGGTGAGTTCGTCCACCGCAAGCACCGACCCGGCCGGGACCAGGTCCTCGACCACCCGCGCGAAGTTCGCCACTCCCTCGTCGAACTCCAGATAGACCGGGCCGTGTAGGTGGTCGGCCGGCAGTGCGGATTCCGATGCGGCCCCTTCGCGGAACGGCAGGAACAGGTGCGGATACGGGTCGTCGGCGAGCACCACCGCGACCGGACGCTCGACGTAGGACAAACCGGCGTCACCCAACGGCCAGCTCACTCCGGTGGCATAGACGACACTGTTGTTTCCGAGCAGGATCAAGGCATCCACGTTGCGGTCGGCCATCGCCGAGCGCAGCCGCGCGCCGGTCTCGCGACGCATCCGATCGAGATCGGGTGCGTCCGGGATATCGAGCGCGGACGTTGGTGCGGCCAGAAACGTCGTCATCAAAAGCCCTTCACAGGCCTAAGAATTCGGTGATATTGCCACTCACGATCCGCGCGGCGGCCTCGGCGCCGACCGAGTCGACAACGGCGGCCAACGACTTCTCCGAATAGCCAAACGTGCTTTCGTTGTGCGGATAGTCGGACGACCACATCACCTTGTCGACGCCGATCTGGTCGATCAATTGCAGTCCAAGCGGGTCGACCATGAACGATGCGCTCATGTGGTTGTCCCAGTAGTAGCGCACGTCGTGCTCCAGGGGCCGATTGAACATGTGCTGGTATGACGCCACCAGGTGCTCGGCATCTTGCAGGGCCCACGGCACCCAGGCGATCCCGCCCTCGAACCAGCCGATCCGCAGCCTCGGGTGTTGATCGAGGATCCCCGAGAAGATGTACTTGGCGAACTGCTCGCGGAATCCGTCGATGTTGATCATCATCCCGACGACCACACTGTTGAACTGACACGGGGTCTTCGGCGGGGTCTCGCCGATGTGGTGCGTGACCGGAAGCCCGGCGTCTTCGATCTCGTCCCAGACTGTGCTCATCCCGGTGCTGCCGTAGTCGATCACATTGCCGTCGTCGTCCTTGCCCGGGTTGAGCGGCAGCAGGAAAGTCTTGAGCCCCAATGACTTGAGTTCCGACAGCGTGCGACGAGTGCCTCGCGGATCCCACCAGTTAATCAGCCCGGCGCCGTAGAAGTGTCCACCGGAGCGCTCCTGCAGCTCGGCGATGTACTCGTTGTAGATACGGAACGCGAGCTCGCGAAGTTCCTTGTCCGGGTAGTGGAACAGCGCCAGGATGGCGTTGGGAAACGCTAGCTCCTTCTCGACGCCGTCCTCGCGTAGTTCCTGAATCCGGGCCTCGATGTTGGTACTTGCGGCCCCGGGCAGGTCGTCGTATTGCATCAGCACCGCGCTGAAGTCGCCCGGGAGGAACGACTGTCCTTTGCGTCCGACTTGGTAGGCGCCGTCCTCGTACCAGATCCGCGGCGCCTTGTCTTTCAGGGCTTCCGGGAAACGCTGGTAGAAGATGTCGTCGGCCAGCGAAATGTGGTTGTCCGCAGAGAAAACCACGGTTCCTTCCGGCAGGCCCACATTGGTGCCGGTGGCGTGGCCGTGTCGATCCTTGGGTGCGCCAAAGCCTCCGGGCGGGTAGAGCGAGACGGGGCTTGTTTGAGTCGACATCATTGACACTCCAATCGGATCCACACTTGTTCGAGAGTAGTCATCTCGGATCGCTTGATGAACGGATTCACCAGGTCACCGGCAGTTCGTAGACGCCGTAGGCGAGGCGGTCGTGCTTGAACGGGACGTCCTCGATCGGAACGGCCAGTTCCAGCGTGGGGACACGGCGCAGCAGCGTGTGAAAGACGATCTGCAGCTCGGCACGGGCCAGCTGCTGGCCTACGCACTGGTGCCTGCCGTAGCCGAACGCGACGTGCTGGCCAGCACCCGAGCGATGAAGATACAGCCGCTCGGGTTCGGCAAATGCCTTGGCATCCCAGTTCGCCGGCGCCAGGTCGATGATGATCCCTTCGCCGGCGCGGATCACCTCGCCGGCGATCTCAATGTCCTCGGCGGCGACTCGGCGCTGCCCGTTCTGGATGATGGACAGGTAGCGGAGCAGTTCCTCGACTGCGTTCGCAACGACTTTCGGGTCCTCGGTGTCGCGCAGCACAGCCGCCTGATCCGGGTATTGCAACAACACCAGCACGCCGAGGCCGATCATGTTGGCCGTGGTTTCGTGCCCGGCGATCAGCAAGCCGGTTCCGAGCTGCGCGGCCTCCTTGACGCTGAGCTCTCCGGCTTTGACTCGTTCGGCAAGATCCGACACCGCGTCCTCAGCCGGATTTTCCATCTTGGCCTCGACCAGCTGAGCAAGGTATTTGTTCAGGTTCATCGCGCCTTTGACGGTGTCTTCGCCGGTCGCGTACCGGGCAAGCCCGATGTTGGCATGGTGCTGGAACATCTCGGCGTCCTCATACGGCACGCCGAGCAGCTGGCTGATCACCAGCGACGGCACCGGCAGCGCCAGCGCAGCGACGATGTCGCCCGGCTGCGGACCGGCCAGCATCGCGTCGATGTGCTCGTCGGTGATCTGCTGAATCACCGGCCGCAGGCCTTCTACTCGCTTGAAGGTGAACGGCTTTGACAGCATTCGCCGAAACCGGGTGTGCTCCTCGGCGTCAGAGGTGAAGACCGATCTGGGCCGCCTGTGCACCGTCGACAACATGCCCTCGTTCCAATGCGGAAAGCCGGGCCGCCGGTCATCGACGCTGACGCGCGAATCGGAGAACAGCGTCCGCACTTCCTCATAGCCGGTGATGAGCCATGGCGTGCTGCCGTCCCAGATCTTGACTCTGGACAATGGCCGCGCCTCGGCTAGCTCCATCACCTCCGGCGGCGGGGCGAACGGGCAGCCGGCCGCCCGTCCCATCGGATATTCCGGGACGTCAGCGATCGCCTCGGTCGTGCTGCCGGTGAGGGTGTCGGACACTTCTCACTCCTCGATGTGGATGGCCAGTGCGGGGCAACCCGCGGCGGCCTTGCGGGCGTTGTCAGCCTGTTCGGCCGGCGGGTTCTCGTTCAGCAGAACGACGACTCCGTCATCGTCGCGCTGGTCGAAAATCTCGGGAGCGTGCATCACACAGTTTCCCGACGATGCGCATATGTCTTGGTCCACAGTCACTTTCATAATTTTCTACAGCCAACTTCTTCTAATCGTGCGGGGTTACCGGCGCCAGCCAGAGTCCCACGACCGCGTCGATCAGACCAGAACCGGCGGCCTGCCAAGAGGAACTCGGCACGGATGCGCCTGCGGCCATTGCCCTTTCACGCTCGGCACAGGTGTGCATCAGCAGGTTGCGGGCCATCAGGTTGCGTTCCACCCGAACGTCGATCGGCAGCTCGGGGAGACACCGGCTGATGCCATCGATCACCTGGACCAGTGATTCAGAAGTCAGGGCATCTTTCACCACGATGTTGTAGTAGGCCGGATCGGTCATCACTTGCGCAGCGAAGCGCGCGTACCAGGTGGGGTTGCCGAGGGCCGCCAAGTGATCGGTCAACGGACGTACCAGACACGCCACCCAGCTCCGCATATCGTCGCCGGCCCCCGACTGCACCGTCTCGGCGACCATGCTTTCCCGCAGCTGCTCGATGGGCACCCGATGCCGCTGCTCGATGGCCCGCACCAAATCGGTTTTGGTGCCGAAGTGGTAGCCGACCGCGGCGTTGTTGCCCTGGCCGGCAGCCTCGCTGACCTGCCGATTGGAGACGGCGAAGACCCCGTGTTCGGCGAACAGCCGTTCGGCGGCGGTCAGGATCGCCTCCTGGGTCGTACTGGCCCGGTCGGTGCGCGTGGCCTTCGCGGTGGTCACCTGGTCAGTCAACGCCCTGATCCCGATTAAGTCAAGCGATTGATTTAATCTTTCTTCTCGCTACGCCGACGGAACACCTTTCCGGCGACGGTGCCGCCGTCGACCGGCAAGATGGTGCCGGTCACATACCGGGACCGATCGCCGGCCAAGTACAGTGCGGCCTCCGCGATGTCCGCGGGTGTGCCCTCCCGCTTCAGCGGCCGGTCGGCTCGCATCTGCTCGCGGATCGCGTGCTCGAAACGCGCGAGTTCTTCGGCGGACTGCTCGGACGTCGTCGTGGCCAGCAGGGGCGTCGGTATGTTGCCAGGCGCGATGGCGTTGACCCGAACTTCGTATTGCGCCAACTCGATTGCGGCGGACTTGGTGAACATGATGACCGCCGCCTTGGACGCGCGGTAAGTCATCACGCCACCACCGGCCTGGATGCCGCCGATCGACGACATGTTGATGATCGACCCGCCGCCGGTGGTCGCCATCTGCCGGGCCGCGTCGCGGGTACCGGCCATCACGCCCAGCAGGTTGACCGACATCACGCGGTAGAAGTCGGCAAGGTCGTCGTCCAGGAAGCTGCGATGCATCCTGCTGGAGACTCCGGCGTTGTTCACCATCACGTCTAGCCCACCGAACGTGTCGACCGCAGCTGCGACCAGCGCACCGACCTGCTCGGGATCGGAGACGTCGGTCAACCGGAAGACCGCGCCGGCGCCTAGCGAGGCGGCGAAATCTTCACCGCGATCGCGCTCAATGTCGGCGATCACGACCCGAGCGTCCTCCGCCAAAAACTTCTCGACGATGCCGGCGCCGATGCCCGATGCCCCGCCGGTGACGATCGCGACCTTGCCGGCCAGTTCGTTGACCATGTCGAAGAGTTAATCGGCGCAGTGTCGGTTAAGTCAAGCGATTGATTTACCAATGGGCCGCAGACCGCCTCACGCTGGTGCTACGTTCGGCTTAGTGACGCGATTTGTTTACTTCGAGTCCTCATGGCGTTGGCCCAGAGCAGCCACGCTTCGCCTATCTCGGCAGGATCCCGTGGTCCGTCTTGACCTGGTGGCGCAGTGAAAGTAGTCATCAGCCCGACCGTTCGAAGGAACCGATTTGAAACTCAATCGATTTGGCGCTGGGTTGAGTGTGCTGGCAACCGGTGCGTTGATGCTGTCCGCATGTGGAAACAACAACGCCAACACGACGAGTCAAGGCGGTGCGACGTCTGGTTCGTCTGGTTTGTCGGCGACGAATGTGAGTTGCGGCGGAAAGCAGACGCTGAAAGCCAGTGGATCTACCGCCCAGGCGAATGCGATGGCCCGGTTCGTCAACGCGTTCGAACAGGCGTGCCCAGGTCAAACCTTGAACTACACGGCCAATGGTTCGGGTGCCGGGATCAATGAGTTCGTGGGCAATCAAACTGATTTCGGCGGCTCGGATGTGCCGTTGAGCGCCGATGAACACGGCAAAGCGCAGCAGCGGTGCGGCTCGTCGGCATGGGACCTGCCGGTGGTGTTCGGCCCGATCGCGGTGACCTACAACGTCAACGGCGTGACCTCACTGAATCTGGACGGGCCGACGGCGGCGAAAATCTTCAACGGGACCATCAAGACTTGGAACGACCCGGCCATCACAGCGCTCAACGCCGGCACGCCCCTGCCCGCACTACCGATACACGTAGTGTTCCGTAGCGACCAGTCGGGAACGACCGACAACTTCCAGCAGTACCTCGACACCGCATCGGACGGTGCATGGGGCAAGGGCGCTGGAAAGTCGTTCAATGGCGGTGTCGGCGAAGGCGCCAAGGGCAACGACGGCACCTCGGCGGCCATCAAGGGCACCCCCGGATCAATCACCTACAACGAATGGTCGTTCGCCCAGGCGCAGAAGCTGAACGTGGCCAAGATCGTCACGTCGGCGGGCCCCGACTCGGTATCGATCAGCGCCGCCTCGGTCGGCAAGACCATCGCCGGGGCACAAATCAAAGGGCAGGGTAACGACCTGGTGCTCGACACGGTGTCGTTCTACAAGCCGACGCAGCCGGGCGCCTATCCGATCGTGCTGGCGACCTATGAGGTCGTCTGCTCCAAGTATCCTGACAGCCAGGTCGGCACGGCCGTGAAGGCATTCTTGCAGGCCACCATTGGTCCCGGACAGAATGGGTTGGCGGACAACGGATATATCCCTATTCCGGACGCCTTCAAGTCGAGGCTGTCGACCGCGGTCAACGCCATCTCGTGATCCATGACCGCCACTTTGTCGACCGCGACAACGCCCGCGCCAAGCGCTAGCGACGGAGCCAAGGCGCGGCGGGGCGATCGACTGTTCAAGTCGGTCGCCGCCCTGGCAGGTTCGACGATCACCATCGCCATCGGTCTGATCGCGATCTTCCTTCTGGTCCAGGCCGTCCCGTCACTGCGCGCCAACCACGCGAATTTCTTCACCAGCGCGCAATTCAATACCACCGACAGCAACAACCTGGCGTTTGGTATCCGTGACCTCTTCATGGTGACGGTGCTGAGCTCACTTTGCGCCATGGCCCTGGCGGTGCCGGTTGCGATCGGGATCGCAGTGTTCCTCACCCAATATGCGCCGGCAAGGCTGTCACGCCCGTTCGGCGCGCTCGTCGATCTGCTGGCCGCTGTGCCGTCGATCGTGTTCGGGTTGTGGGGGATTTTCGTGTTGGCACCGCAGCTCGAACCGATCGAGGCATGGCTCAACCGCCACCTTGGATGGCTGTTCCTGTTCAAGGTCGGCAACGTTTCGTTGGCCGGCGGCGGCAATATCTTCACCGCTGGCGTCGTGCTATCGGTGATGGTCCTGCCCATCATCACCTCGGTATCGCGAGAAGTGTTCCGGCAGACGCCCACTACTCACATCGAAGCAGCGCAAGCACTGGGCGCGACAAAGTGGGAGGTGGTGCGGATGACCGTGCTGCCGTACGGTCGTAGCGGCGCCGTCGCCGCGTCAATGCTGGGCTTGGGCCGCGCGCTCGGCGAAACCGTGGCAGTGCTGATTATCTTGCGCGCATCCGCTCAAGCCGGACATTGGTCGCTTTTCGACGGTGGCTACACATTCGCGTCCAAGATCGCTTCTGCGGCAAGCGAATTCAGTGAGCCGTTGCCGACAGGAGCCTATATCGCGGCGGGATTCGTGCTGTTCGTCCTCACCTTCATCGTCAACGCGGCCGCCCGCGCGATCGTTGGCAGGGCGGTCAAGACATGAGCACGCCCACCCTCGACCTGCCGGTCAAAGCTGCTGCGATTCGGCGGATTAGTATCGGACGCCGGATCAAAAATGACGTCGCGACACTGTTTTTCGTCACGTCGTTCGCCATCGCGTTGGTACCGTTGGCCTGGCTGCTGTGGGTTGTCATTCAAAGAGGCTTGTATGCCGTCACGCAGCCCGGATGGTGGAGCCACTCGCTGCGCGGAGTTCTGCCGGAGCAGTTTTCCGGCGGGGCTTATCACGCGATTTACGGGACACTGGTGCAGGCTGCGGTGGCGGCTATCCTGGCCGTACCACTGGGATTCATGACCGCGGTGTACCTGGCCGAATACCGTTCCACTCGGCTGGCGCGCTTCACCAGCTTCATGGTTGATGTGCTGGCCGGTCTGCCGTCCATCGTGGCGGCGCTGTTCATCTTCAGCCTGTGGATCGCCACCATGGGATTCCAGCAGAGCGCCTTCGCGGTGTCACTCGCATTGGTTTTGCTGATGTTGCCAATCGTGGTTCGTTCGACTGAGGAAATGCTCAAGTTGGTGCCCCACGACCTGCGCGAAGCCAGCTACGCCTTGGGCATTCCGAAATGGAAAACCATCATGCGGATCGTCGTTCCCGTCGCGATGCCGGGCATCATCACCGGCGTCTTGCTGTCGATCGCGCGTGTCATGGGCGAAACCGCGCCGGTGCTGGTGCTGGTCGGATACAGCCGGTCGATCAACTTCGACATCTTCAACGGCAACATGGCATCGCTGCCGCTGTTGATCTACAGCGAGCTCAACAATCCCGAACACGCAGGCTTCCTTCGGGTTTGGGGCGCCGCGCTGACATTGATCATCGTGGTTGCGGTGGTCTACTTGTTAGCCGCCGCAGCGAACCGCGTGATCGCAATCCGCCGGCGCTGAAATTTGATTGCCCGACTCTACCCCGGGCATCCGGCGATGGCGAACTTGATCGCTCTGTCGTTGCCGCAGCAGCCGATAGGGCCCAAACCGCGACCCTACTCGCGAACTCGGCTCGCAATTACTCACCCTCGATGCTCCTTCTCTCACGAGATATCGTTCACGGCCGCAGCAAGTTTCGATTGAAACGAGCTCGGTATCGGGATGTATCCGTACTGGTCCAAACCGGCTTGCCCGTCACCAATTGTGGCCTGCATGAACGCTTTTACCGCGGCACCGGTCGCAGAATCCGGATACTTCGAGCAGACGATCTCGTAAGTTGCCAGCACGATCGGGTAGGCACCGGCCTGCGTCGGCTTGTAGAACGACGACGTGTCGACGACCAAATCATTGCCCTGCCCGGCAAACTTGGCGCCGGCGATTGTCTTGCCGACCGAGTCGGTGGTGATCGTCACCGGATCCGGACCCGCCGACGTCACGATCTGAGCCATCGCCAACTGATGGGCCACCGCGAAAGACCACTCGTTGTAGGCGATCGACCCGGCCGTTGCCGTCAAGGCCGCCGACGTACCCTCATTCCCGCTGGCGCCCTGCCCGACACCCCCGTCGAAATTCTCGTCGGTGCCCTTGCCCCACGCGCCGTCGGATGCGGCCTCGAGATACTTCTGGAAGTTGTAGGTAGTGCCGGATTTATCACTGCGGAAGACGACGTTTATCGGCGTCGCGGGCAGGTTGACGTCTGCGTTGAGCGCCTTGATCGCCGGGTCGTTCCAGGTGGTGATGCTGCCATTGAAGATCTTCGCCGTCGTGGGACCGTCCAGGTTCAGCGAACTCACGCCGACGACGTTGTAAGTGACCGCTATCGGGCCGAACACCGCCGGAAGGTCCCACGCGGGCGAGCCGCAGCGCTCTTGCGCATGGTCGGGTTCGCCTTTGCCGGGATCCAACGGCTTGTCGGAGCCCGCCAGATCGGTTTCGTT
>NZ_DASPSP010000153.1:0-41146 GCF_035623875.1 Mycobacterium sp.
GGGGTCCGTGTCAAGGTTGGTGATCCAGGTGAACGGGAAGCCGATCCGATGGTGCTTGCCGAAATCGTCGTAGACCATCGTGTTGGCGAGGGTGTTCTGTCCAATGAGACTTTGGCCGTGGACGTAGGGGAAGTGGTATCCCTCGGCGAACGCTTCCAGTGCACCCTTCCATGAGACGTCGGACTTGAACTCGCGCTCGGTGTGATAGCCGTAGGCCTCGTAGTTCCACAGCGCCAGTTCGGCATTCAGTACTCCGAGGTGCGCGTCGAGGTCGATGGTTGCATCGGCGGTCAGCACCGCCCAAATAAATCCGTGACGCTCCTCCGATGGCAGTTCGACCAATCCGTAATCCTTGGTCTCCATGGAATCGAAGCCGGCCTTGCCGGGGACCATGAACAGTTCCCCGGTGTTCTTGTACGTCCAGGCGTGATACGGACACACGAACCGTGAAGCGTTGCCAGAACCGCAAGCCGGCATTGCGCCCCGGTGGCGGCAGTAGTTGAGGAAGACGTGGCTAGCAGCGGAGCGGTCGCGGGTTATCAACAGGGAATCGCCAAGCACCGACCGAACCACGTAGTCGTTCTTTTCTGGCAGCTGTGCCGACGGGACGATGGCCAACGGCACCCGGCGCAGAATCTGCGATTCCTCAATCTCGGTCAGCTTCGGATCGCGGTAGTAATGCAGCGGCACCTTCAGTTCGCGGTCGGTCAGGTCCGTCGTTTTGTCCAATGCATGACGCAAGCCTCGCCGCGTCAGCGCCTCGTCGGTGCCGCTCACTGGGCTGGTGGTCGTTGTCACCATCACAATCTCCTCCTCGCCGTATAGCTGACCATACAGTAGATAACATTTGTATTGTCAAGACTGTGGCCCTGTTTGTGCGACGATCACGCAATGCGGCGGCATGGCTGGTCAGGAGACATCCCGGCTGATGACGATGAAGCGGTCGCCCGCATCATCGCCGCGACCAGGAGCGCCATCGACGAACGCGGGACAGTGAGCGTGTCGGAAGTCGCTCAGACGCTGGGAGTGACGCGCCAGACGGTCTATCGCTACTTCGTGACCCATGAGGCGCTCTTGGCTGCCACTGCCCTGTCCTGTGTTGACGGGTTCCTCGATCGGCTTGCCGCCCATTTGGGTTCGATCACCGACCCAACTGAAGCGGTCGTCGAGGGTATCGCGTACACATTCGAGCAAATCGGTCATGACAAGTACCTCAGCCTGGTTTTCCAACCGGGCAAGGCCAGTGCCTTCACCGCCGGGGTGACCTCGGACATGGCTATTTCGTTCGGCCGCTCGATGTTGCAACGGTTCGATGTTGATTGGGATGCAACAGGTTTCACTGACGACAAGTTGGACGAACTTCTCGAGGTCATGTTGCGCATGCTGCAATCACTCATCGTGGACCCCGGACGCCCAGCACGACGGGGCGGCGAACTTCGCCGATTCCTGCGGGAGTGGATCGGGCCTTCGATCAGCACACACGCCACCGCGCCCACATGAGACTGTCGCAACTCGTCGGGTTTGACCTCAACTATGGTTGAGGTTCTAGCGTGGGTGCTATGTCGTTCAAACCGCATGAGATTGAGTTCATGAAAACGGCCGACCTCGCGCGGTTGGCCACCATCCAACCCAACGGCACGTTGCAGAACAGTCCGGTCGGCTTCAGCTACAACGAAGATCTGGGCACCGTGGACATCCATGGCTACCGGATGTCGAAGAGCCGTAAGTTTCGCAACCTGGCTTCCAACCACACCGTTGCGCTGGTGATCGACGACATTGCGTCCCGCGACCCGTGGCGGGTGCGGTGCCTGGAGATCAGGGGGACAGCCGAGCAAGCGGAGTCCGGCGAGAACCGCACCGAGCCCAACGGTAGCGAGATCGACACCGCGATCATTCGGATTACCCCGCGGCGCATCATCAGCTTCGGCATCGACGACACCGAGACCGAACCGCACAAGTTGGCGGCCGACAGCCGCGACGTGCCGACTACCGCCGACTAGCCCGCGACCGCCGCTGGATGGTCAGCGCTGCCACGGCGGCGGACTCGTTGATCGCCAAGTGGGCCAGCATCGGCGCGCTGAGGCTGCTGGAATGTTGAGCCAGCCAACCAAATATCCAGCCCGCACCGCCGGTAGCCAACACGGTGGGCAGCACGGGCTCACCGGTCGCGCGCGCGTCGGCGATGTGAGAAAGGCCAAACGCGACCGCCTGTAGCAGTCGACCAGCGGAGGCGCCGTAACCGCGATCGGCCAAGGCGGCCAGCGCGGCACGGAATGCGGCCTCCTCGGCCCACACCGTGCCCAGCGGTATCCGCAACGCCAGCCAGGTCGACGCCGGCGTGGGCAGTTCCCGCCCGGCCATCGAAACCCGCACGGCCGGAAGAGACGTCGTTGCCATCACTGCCGTCGCCGCTGCCGACCCGACGGCCAGCCCCAGCCGCAATCCGGCCCACAGCCGCGGCGGACGCAGGCCCAGCGGCGCCCTCGTCACGACGACCAGCAGCCCGGCAAGACCGGCCTGGAGCGTGGCCCGCGCGGGTATCCGCGGGCCGACGAAGCTCCAGCCGACCAGCGCGGTGGCCAGCCCGAGCGCCTGGATACGAGGAAAGTTACTGTGCCGCATCAGGTTTGGTCTCGGACGTTTGCAGCGCGGCACGGATGCGCTCGGTGTCGGCTGGTGTCCAGCCGTCCGGCGGCGCCACCGCGACCCACCCGTCCAAGATGTCGTTGCTGTAGTTGTGGCCGTGCCCGCCGGGCACGCCCTCGGCGTTGGTCAGGTCGGCACTGACTTGCCAAAAGGTGACAACCGGATTCCAGCGCACGGCAGCGCTGCGGTCCCGGCCGCGGGGTTCGACGAGCCAGCCGGGTCTGCCGAATAGCAGGTCGGGTGACCACCAGACCACCGGATCGGATGGGTGCTGCAGAAAAAGCACCCGGGTGCCCACCCATGGCGGCCCAGCCACATGGGTCACGTCCGCCGGATCGATGGCTTCGGAGAACCGCACCGTTCGCCCGCTGTCGTAACGCGGCGCTACCTCAGTGGTGCGAGGGTCACGCCGCACGATCAGTGCATGCCACAACGGACTCGCTTGCGGTGGTCCCACCCACAGCACCGCGTCGAAGCCCATTTGGCGGATGTCGGGCAGCCATCCGAAGGCGGCCTGGCCGGCCATCGAGCCAAGGCTCTCGCCATAGAGGACCAATTTCGGCCGGTGGTCGGGCGGCAGTTGTTGCCAGCGTTGGTGAACCGCCTCGATCAGCATCCGGCCGGAATCCATGGACTTCTGCCGGTCGGCCAGGAACGAGATCCAGCTCGGCAAGTAGGAGTACTGCAGACCGACGATCGCGGTGTCGCCGTTGTACATCATCTCCAGCGAGCTCGCCGCCACCGGGTCGATCCAGCCGGTGCCGGTGGTCGGCGCGATGACCAGTAATTTGCGGGTGAACGCCCCCGTGCGCTCGAGTTCTCCGAGGAGCACCTCCAACCGGCCCCGGTCGTCGGGTGCGGTATGCAGCCCGGCGTAGACCCGAACGGGCTCCTTAGCGGGCCTGCCGTTGAGCCGGGCCAGTTCGGCGGCATGCGGACCGGTGGCGACGAAGTCGCGGCCCTGATACCCCAGCGTATCCCACGGCGCCAATGATGCTGGGCTGCCCGACTTTTCGCCAAGCAGCGGCTGCGACACACCAGCGGGGGTGGCGATATCCCGCGGCTGGAAGACCGCGCTGGCCCCCGCAAAGAACCCGCGGACCAGAACACCGTTGAACAGCATGATCAGCAGCGCGACAACGATAGCCGTGCCGATGAACAGCGCCACCTCGTCGTGCAGGTGCCATCGCCTGATCAGCATCCGGGCCAGCAGCTTGACAGCGTCGATCAGCACCCTGAACGTGGAGACCAGCAAGCCACCGACAACGACAGCGACGATCAGCGTGCGCAGGTAGCCCAGGGTCGTCGGGCCTTCGATGCCCATCAGTGCAGACACCTGCCGCTGCCAGGAGGCGGCCGGGATGAGCATCAACACAGAGGCCGTCGGCGCAATCACGACGACCGCCGCCTTCATCCAGAACAGCACCCGCGTCGGGGGCGGCCACCAACGGGCATTCCGGAGCAGCAGACGATGGGTGGTCTTGCCGATCAGCACACCAATGCCGTAGCCAAAAGCTCCGTTGATACCGCCGATCAGCCCCTGGAACACCCAGTCCCGCGGCAGCAGCGACGGCGTCAGGGACAGACAGAAGAACAACGCGCCAAACGCCATCCCGACGAATTTCAGCCGTAGCAGGCTCCACGCCCACACCACCAACGGATGCCGTCGGCGAAGTTCGGTATTCATCGAAGCAGCGCAGCCAGCACTCCCTCGGACGTGCTGCGCAGCTCTGCCAGGGAGACGGTGAACAGACCCTGAATCTCCACCGCGTCCGAACCCTGGTCGACGACACCGATGCGAGTGGCCGGCAGGCCCCGTGCCTCGCACATCGAGCGGAAGCGACTCTCCTCGGTGCGCGGCACGGCGACCAGCACCCGGCCCGCCGACTCGGAGAACAACATGACAAATGGGTCGGCATCCTCGGGAAGCACGATGCGGCAACCCGTTTCGCCTGCAAGCGCCGATTCCACCACGGCCTGCGCCAGGCCGCCTTCGGACAGGTCGTGGGCTGCAGACACCAGTCCGTCACGGGAGGCCGCGCCCAGCACATCGGCCAACAGTCGCTCGCGAGCCAGATCCACCGCGGGCGGCAGCCCGCCCAAATGGTCGGCGGTGACTTGCGCCCACACCGATCCGTCGAGTTCGTCACGGGTGTCGCCGAGCAGCATCAGCGTCTCCCCCGGCTCGGTGCCCATCGCCGTCGGGAGGCGCCGCGCGACATCGTCTATCACGCCCAACACGCCCACCACCGGGGTGGGCAGGATCGCCGTCGACCCGGTTTGGTTGTAGAAGCTGACGTTGCCGCCGGTTACCGGAATGCCCAGTGCCGCACAGCCATCCGCCAGACCACGTACCGCCTGGGCGAACTGCCACATCACCCCGGGGTCCTCCGGCGAGCCGAAGTTGAGGCAGTTGGTTACCGCCACGGGTGTGGCACCGGTGACTGCGACGTTGCGGTAGGCCTCGGCCAGCGCGAGTTGGGCGCCGGTGTAGGGGTCGAGCAGCGTGTAGCGGCCTGACGCGTCGGTCGACAGCGCGATTCCGCGGCCGGTGGACTCGTCGACGCGTAGCACGCCGCCGTCGGCGTGTTCGGCCAGCACGGTGTTTCCGCGCACGTAGCGGTCGTATTGCTCGGTGATGAAGGCACGGCTGCACAGATGTGGACTACCCAGCAGCGCAAGCAAAGTCGCGCGCAGCTGATCGCCAGTGACCGGCCGGGCCAGGCTGCTCGCCCGGTCGGCGTTCAACGCATCCTGCGAATCCGGGCGAGCGACTGGGCGCTGATATACCGGGCCTTCGTGCGCCACGGTGCGTGGCGGCACGTCGACGACCGTCTCGCCGTGCCAGGTGATTCGCAACCGGTCACCGTCGGCGACCTCGCCGATGGTGGTGGCCAACACTTCCCACTTGCGGCACACGGCCATGAAAGCGTCCACGTTCTCCGGGGCAACGACCGCGCACATCCGTTCCTGTGACTCGCTGCAAAGCACTTCGGCAGGGGTCATGTTCTTGGTGCGCAGCGGAACGGTGCCCAGCTCGATCACCATGCCGCCATCACCGGCTGAGGCTAATTCCGAAGTCGCACAAGCTATTCCAGCTCCACCGAGGTCCTGGATACCGATCACCAAGTCTTGCGCATACAACTCCAGGCAGCACTCGATGAGCACCTTTTCCATGAACGGGTCGCCGACTTGAACCGACGGCAGCTTTTTGCGACCCGATCCGGATTCGTCGCCGCCGAACGTCTCCGATGCCAGCACCGACACGCCGCCGATCCCGTCGAGCCCGGTCCGCGCGCCGAACAGGATGATCTTGTTGCCCGCACCGGAAGCAAACGCCAGATGCAGATCCTCCTGCCGGAGCACGCCCACACACAGCGCGTTGACCAACGGGTTGCCGGCGTAGCAGGCGTCGAACACCGTTTCGCCGCCGATGTTGGGCAAGCCCAGCGAGTTGCCGTAACCCCCGATGCCGCGCACCACGCCATCGAGCACGCGACGAGTATCCGGGGCGTCCGCGGCGCCGAAACGCAGCTGATCCATCACCGCCACCGGTCGGGCGCCCATCGCCATGATGTCGCGGACGATGCCGCCGACCCCGGTGGCCGCGCCCTGGTAGGGCTCGACGTACGACGGGTGATTGTGCGATTCCACCTTGAAGGTGACCGCCCAGCCGTCGCCGATGTCGACGACGCCGGCGTTCTCCCCGATCCCGGCCAGCATCCCGGCCCGCATCTCGTCGGTGGTGGTCTCACCGAAGTACCGCAAGTGCACCTTGGAGGACTTGTAGGAGCAGTGTTCGCTCCACATCACCGAGTACATGGCCAGCTCGGCGTCGGTCGGCCGGCGGCCCAGGATGTCGCGGATCCGCTGGTATTCGTCGTCTTTGAGGCCCAGTTCGCGGAATGGTTGCGGCTGATCAGGGGTGGCCGCGGCCTGCTCGACGGTATCGACCGCTTGCGTGAGCCCGGACGTCACGGAGACAGTCTAGATTGGCCGCCCCGCGACCACCGACGACACGAGCAGCCGGGGCCAGACAGGCTAGTGCCCGCTTACCACGCAGAACGCGTTGCCGTCGGGGTCGGTCAGCACTACCCAGCGAAAGTTGCCGCCGAGGCTGTGCCGGCCGACCTCGGTGGCACCGGCGGCGGTAAGTCGCGAAACGTCGGCGTCCAGATCAGCGGCGACGAAATCCAGGTGCACCCGGTTTTTACCCGGTGTGGGATCGGGCACCTTCTGAAAGCCGAGCCGCGGTCCGTCCGATCGGCTCACCGCGATGAATTCGCCGGGGATCAGTTCCTGGGTCTTGCCGTCGAAGTGCTCGGCCCACCAACCGGCGAGCTTCGCAGGGTCGCTGCAGTCGAACGTCACCATCTCCGTCTTGAGTGTCATACCGGCGACCCTATGCCCGCACTCCGACAACGGACCGTCCTGACGGTGATGACCTCCGAGGTAATTGCGGATCCGCTGGGGCCGAGACACGCTTGCATCAACGCGCTGCGCCGAAGCGCCCAACCCGTGGAGGAACCATGACCGACATCCAATCTGCTTTTCCTGCAACGACTCCGGACTCGGCTGCCCCGCTGTTCAGCGCCCAGATGTGGGCGGCGTTCTGGGCGGCGCCCGATCTGTCCCGCGGGATGAACATCCTGGCCGAGGACATCGTCGGCTACTGGCCCGGCGACCCCGAGCCGGTGCAGGGAGTCGAGGCGTACACCGGAAAGATCGCCGAACTGCTGGCCGCCGCTCCGGACCTCCGGCTCGAACTCCTCGACAGCGCCACCGTTCCCGGTGCCGCCGACGGCGAGCAACTGATCTTCCTGCACTACATCGGCCGCGGAACCGGCCCGGAGGGACCATTCGAGATCCGGGGGCTCGACCGGGTCCGCACCCGCAACGGGGTGGTGGTGGAGAACGTGATCCGCTACGAGCCGGTCTTCGTCACGCAGCGCTGACCAAAGGTCAGCCCGGTGACAAGAATGCCCGCAGCGCCGCCGCGTAGGCGGCGACGTCGCCCGCGCCCATGAATTCCCGTGCTGAGTGCATGGCCAGCTGAGGAGCGCCGACGTCGACCGTCGGGATGCCGGTCCGTGCCGACGTCATCGGGCCGATCGTAGAGCCACAGGGCAGGTCGGCACGGTGTTCATAACGTTGCAGCGGCACCCCGGCCTGCCGACAGGCCAGCGCGAACGCAGCGGCGGTGCGACCGTCGGTGGCGTAACGCAGATTCGGGTGCACCTTGAGCACCGGGCCACCGTTGATCGCGATGAGGTGCCCGGGCTCGTGCCGATCCGGATAGTTGGGGTGGGTGGCGTGCGCCATGTCCGCCGAAGCCACTATCGATCCCGGCAGCCGGCGCAGAAAGTCCTCCCGTCCGCCACCACCGGCCAGCACGATGCGCTCCAGCGTGGTCGGCAGCAGCTCGGAGTCGGCGCCGTGGTCGGACGCGGACCCGACCTCTTCGTGGTCGAACAACGCCAGCACCGGAAGGTATTCGCCGGCCGTGGCGTCCAGGAACGCCTCCAGACCCGCATAGCAGGAGGCCTGGTTGTCCAGCCGGGGCGCGCTGACGAACTGGCCGCCGTGGCCGGACAGCGTCGACGGGGTCAGATCGTGGGTCATCAGATCGGCGCCGAGCACGGCATCGGGATCGACGCCGGCTTGCTCGGCGACGTAGCCAATGAACGACCCGGTGCGGTCGCCGGCTCCCCACACGGCGTTGACGTGGCGCTGTGGATCCAGCGTGAGCGACTTGCGGTCCTCCGCCAGGTGGATGGCCAACTGCGGTACGCGCAGGATCGCAGCATCGATCCGCACCAGCCGGTGAGCGATACCCTCGCCCTCGCGGACGGACAGCCGCCCGCTGACGCCCAGGTCGCGGTCCAGCCAGGAGTTCAGCCAGGCCCCGCCGTAGGGCTCCAGCGCCACGATCTGCCAACCCGCGACCTCGCGGTCGGGGTGTTGCTTGACCCGCAGATTAGGGCTGTCGGTATGACCGCCGATGACCCGAAACGGTCGGCCGCCGGTATCGGTGCCGCTGTCCCAGGCCACCAGCGACCCGGCGCGCACGGTGAAGAACTTGCCCTCCGACGGCCACTCGTCTGCCTCGGCCAGCTCGGTATAGCCGGCGGCGTGCAGCCTGGACGCCACCGTGGCACACACGTGGAACGGCGACGGGGACGCGTCGATGAATTCGCACAAGCCTCGCGCCGCGGCCGCCATGTGCCCATCTTTTCATCACGGGATTATCTGAAACCTGCGGGCACGTTAGGGTCGAACCCGTGCCCTCAGAGCTCTCGGTGCAGCCGCAACCGGTTCTGGCTCCGCTGACACCGGCCGCGATCTTCCTGGTGGTCACCATCGATGAGGGCGGCGAGGCTGCGGTGCATGATGCGCTGCCGGATATCTCCGGCCTGGCACGCGCAATCGGGTTTCGCGATCCCACTAAGCACCTGTCGGTGATCACCTCGATCGGCTCGCAGGCCTGGGACCGGTTGTTCGACGGGCCGCGGCCTGCCGAGTTACACCCGTTCGTCGAGCTGGACGGGCCGCGGCATACTGCCCCGGCCACTCCCGGCGACCTGTTGTTCCACATCCGGGCCGAGAGCATGGACGTCTGTTTCGAGCTGGCCAATCGCATTCTCAAGTCGATGGCCGGTGCTGTGACCGTTGTCGACGAAGTGCACGGCTTCCGGTTCTTCGACAACCGCGATCTGCTGGGTTTCGTCGACGGGACGGAAAACCCCGACGGTGCAGTCGCGGTATCCGCCACCACCATTGGCGACGAGGATCCGGAATTCGCCGGCTCCTGCTATGTGCACGTGCAGAAGTACGTGCACGACATGGCGGCCTGGGAGTCACTGTCAGTCCCCGAGCAGGAGCGGGTGATCGGCCGGACCAAGCTGGACGACATCGAGTTCGACGACGACGACAAGCCGGCCAACGCGCACATCGCGCTCAGCGTCATTACCGACGACGACGGCACCGAGCTGAAGATCGTGCGCCACAACATGCCGTTCGGGGAGCTCGGAAAAGGCGAATTCGGAACCTATTTCATCGGTTATTCACGCAGGCCCGAGATCACCGAACAGATGCTGCGCAACATGTTTTTGGGCGATCCGCCGGGCAACACCGACCGCATCCTGGACTTCTCGGACGCGGTCACCGGCACATTGTTTTTCTCCCCCACCGTCGACTTCCTCGAAGACCCACCGCCGCTGCCGAGTTCACCGGTCGCGACGCCGGCGGTGGTGGCCGTGCCCTCAGATGGCACAGACGGCTCGTTGGCGATCGGCAGTCTGAAAGGAACCGGGCAATGAACAACCTCTACCGCGATCTGGCGCCGATCACCGAAGAGGCTTGGAACGAAATCGAATTGGAAGCGACACGGACGTTCAAGCGGCACATCGCCGGACGCCGAGTCGTCGACGTCAGCGAGCCGGGAGGGCCGGCCACTGCGGCGATCAGCACCGGGCGGCTGCTCGACGTGAAGGCACCCACCGACGGCGTCGTCGCGCACCTGCGTTCCAGCAAACCGCTTGTGCGGCTTCGGGTTCCATTTACGCTGTCGCGCGCGGAGATCGACGATGTGGAACGCGGGTCGCAGGACTCCGACTGGGATCCGGTCAAGACTGCCGCCAAGAAGCTGGCGTTCGTCGAAGACCGGGCCATCTTCGAAGGCTATAAAGCCGCGTCGATCGACGGTATTCGTGGCTGTAGCTCCAACCCGCCGCTGAAACTGCCCAAGGAAGCACGCGGCTTTCCTGATGTCATCTCGCAGGCGTTGTCGGAGCTGCGATTGGCCGGTGTCGACGGTCCATATTCGGTGTTGCTGTCCGCCGACGCCTACACCAAAGTCAGCGAGACCACCGAACACGGCTATCCGATCCGCGAGCACATCCGCCGGCTGATTGACGGCGACATCATCTGGGCACCCGCCATCGACGGCGCGTTCGTGCTGACCACCCGCGGTGGTGACTTCGACCTGCAGCTAGGTACCGACGTGTCGATCGGATATCTCAGCCATGACACCGACACCGTGCAGTTGTACCTGCAAGAGACCCTGACGTTCCTGTGCTACACCACCGAGGCGTCGGTCTGCCTCAGCTCGTAACTAGGTCAGCGGTTCACCGCCGTCGACCTTCAAGGTCACGCCGGTCATGAAGGTGTTGGTCATCGCGAACAGCGCGGCGCCGGCAATGTCGTCGGGCGTCCCGATACGCCGCGCCGGATTGCCGGCGGCGATGTTTTCGAAGTAGCCCCGCTTGCCCTCTGCACCAAGCGAATCCCACGCGCCGGTGTCGATGACACCGGGCGAGATGGCATTGACCCGGATCGGGGCGAGCTCGACCGCCAGCCATCGGGTGAGGAAATCGACAGCCCCGTTTGTGATACCGACCCCGAGATAGCCGACGTTGAGTTTGAAGGCGTGCACGCCGGAGAACAGGACGAATGAGCCTCCCGGGTTGATCTGCCCCGCAAAGTATTTGGCGAGCATGGTGGGGCCGATGACTTTGGTGTCGAAGGACAGTCGCAGATTCTCGCGCTGCAGGTCTGCCAATTTTCCGCGGGCACGGGCCGAGGCGGTCGACACCACGTGGTCGACCGGGCCGACCCCGTCGGCGAGCGCGGCGATGGATTCGTCATCGGTGATGTCCACCACCTCAGCGCTGATCCCGGGGTCGTTATAGGCATCGGCGAGGTTGGCTTTGTCTCTTCCTGCGACGACAACTCGCGCTCCCTCTGAGCGCGCCAGCAGGGTGACCGCGCGCGCGATTCCGCTGCCGCGCCCGACTACCAGCAATGTTTTATCCCGCAACGCGCTACCCATCGACAGCTACTGCTTTGGCTCGCTCGCCGAGAATGGGTTAATTAACCCAGAATATGCATACCTTGCCGTGCGGGTCAACGCGCAAGTCGGCTCTGATGATTCGACACCAGAGGCTTGTGCCGCTGTTGCGGTGAGCGCATACTGGGATGCACAACCCAAAATGCCTTTCACACCCGCGGCTCAGGAGGAATGACTCATGCCGGCTGTTCATCACCGCTACCTCACCATCGACGGTCATCGGCTGTTCTTCCGGGAAGCCGGCGATCCGAACGCGCCCGCACTGGTACTCCTACACGGCTTTCCGACCAGCTCGTACATGTTCCGGGACTTGGTTCCCGCGCTCGCTGATCGCTACCACGTGATCGCGCCGGATCACCTGGGATTCGGCCTTTCTGACGCCCCACCGGTGGAGCAGTTCGACTACACATTCGATGCTCTCACCGCGTTGACGCAAGGCCTGCTGCGCGCATTAAAGGTCGACCGGTACGCAATGTACGTGCAGGACTACGGAGCTCCGATCGGGTGGCGGCTGGCGCTCGACGACCCCGCCACGATCACTGCGATCGTCAGCCAGAACGGCAACGCTTACGACGCCGGCTTTGTGGAGAGCTTCTGGAAGGTGGTCACGGCGTATCAGGCCGAGCAGACCGCCGAGACCGAGGGCGCGGTACGGCAATTCCTGACCTTGGACGCCACCCGCTGGCAATACGTCACCGGGGTGCCGGACGAGACACTGGTCAATCCCGAGTCCTGGCATCACGACTATGCGCTGCTATCCCGGCCCGGTATCGACAAAGTGCAACTCAAGCTGTTGCGCGACTATGCCAGCAACTCACCGCTATACCCGCGTGTGCATGACTATTTTCGCGCCAGCAAGGTCCCACTGTTGGCGGTGTGGGGTCGCGGCGACGAGATATTCGGTCCGGCCGGTGCGCAGGCTTTCGCCGACGACTTACCCGATGCAGAAATCCATCTGCTCGACGGCGGGCATTTCTTGCTGGAGTCGGCGCTGGACGAGGTGACCGGACTGATCCGCGCCTTCCTCGCCAAAGTGCATCCCGCCACCTGACGACACACTGCGCAACTATATGGGTTGAACATCCCATAAAGAGCGGTGCCGGCGCGTTAACCTGACGTTATGGTTCATGCCGATCTGCAAGACGACCGGCGCTTGACCGCCAAGGGCCGCGCCACCCGCGACCGGATCGTGAAGGTCGCCGCCGAGCTGATCCTGCGCGACGGTCTCTCGGCGTTGAACATGGACGCGCTGCGCAAGGCCGCGTCGGTAAGCGGCTCGCAACTGGCCCACTACTTCACCGACAAGCGCGCGCTGATCCGCGCGGTCGTGGCACGCCAGATCAATGTAGTGCTGGACTTTCACCGCCAGTCCAAGCTTCGCGAGCTTGACACGTTCGATGACTTCGAGCGCTGGATCGATCTGAACATGCGTTACCTGCGACGCATCGGCTACTCCGGCACGCCCACCTACCACGGGCTGGCCGGACAACTCGGCAAGTCCGACACCACAACGCGCGAGACGCTAGCAGCGGGCTACTGGCAATGGATCCAGTTGCTGGAGCAAGCGATCCGCCAGATGCAAGATCACGGCGTCCTGGTCGCAGACGCCGACCCGCGAAAGTTGGCTCTGGTCATCGTCGGCGCCCACCAGGGCGGCGCCACGTTGGCCTTCACCTATCGGGCGGGGTGGCCGCACGCCGACGCCGTGCGATTCGCGGTCAACTACTTGCGCATGTCCGCCACCGACTCCGCCGAGCGGATCCCCCGCCCACCGCGGCGTCCCCGCGGTCGGCACAAGGCCGCCCAACCTGCCTGATCCGAGCCGAGAGGGGCGGCCACGTGCGCGACGACGCCACACCGCGGTTCACTCGCAAGGGACGCGCGACTCGGGATCGCATCGTCGACGTCGCCGCCAAGCTCATGTTCCAGGGTGGCGTTGCCGGCACCAGCATCGACGAGGTGCGCAACACCGCGGCCGTCAGTGGATCGCAGATCTCGCACTATTTCGACGACAAACGCGATTTGACCCGCCAGGTGATCAGCGCACGCCGCGAGGACGTCCGGGAGTTTCACAGTCGGCCAAAGCTGGGCGCTCTTGACAGCCTCGAAGCGCTGCAAGCGTGGGCCGATGCGAACGTTGCCGACATCAACGCCGTCTACCGCGAAGGTGGATGCGTCTACGGTTCGCTCGCAAGCGAGTTGGTTGAAGCCGACGCCGAAATCCACGGCGATCTCGCCGCCGGCTACGACCAATGGATCGAGCTGTTTCGCGTCGGACTCGCCGAAATGCGCCGCCGCGGCGATCTGCGTCCCGACGCCGACCCCCGACACCTCGCAGTCTCGCTGGTCGCCGCGCACCAGGGCGGCGCCATGCTCACTTACATCACCGACAGCCCAGAACCGCTGCGCGCAGCGGTGAATGCTGCAGTCGAGTACGTGCGGTCGTTCGTACGGACCCCAACGGCCCGCAAATCCCCAACTGCCACTCGCCGCAAGCCCAAGGGCTGATCGGCCCAGCCCCTGGCCCGTAGACATATCTGGGTTATCTGGCCCATGATATTGGGTGATGCGTCCCAATATAGCCTCGGGAAAGGAAGGTACGTCATGTCGATCGCGGAGTCGACACAGCCCGCACTACCCACCGCGCCCGCGGTAGTCCGCGAACGGCCGGGTGGCGAAACCATGCGCGCAATCGTGCTGGAGAAGTTCGGCGGACTCGACAGCCTGGTCTACACCGACATCCCGAAACCGCTGCCAAAGGACGGCGAGGTCGTCATCGAAGTCCGCGGGTTCGGACTCAACCACGCCGAGTTGCACATGCGCCGAGGGGAATGGGCAGAAGCCGCCGAAGTCAGCGGCATCGAGTGCGTCGGCATCGTCGACTCCTGTCCGGGCGGCGAGTTCCCGGTTGGCGCCAAGGTGGCCGCGCTCATGGGTGGCCTCGGCCGAACCATCAACGGCAGCTATGCCGAATACACCCGCGTGCGCGCGGCCAACGTCACCCATATCGACTCCGAGCTGCCCTGGTCACAGTTGGCCGCGCTGCCGGAAACCTTTGCTACCGCGTGGACATGCCTTTTCCGTAACCTCAAACTGTCCGCAGGACAAACTGTCGTAATCCGCGGCGCGACTTCATCGTTCGGCCAGGCCGCGGTCAAGATGGCGGTCGCAGCCGGTGCACGCGTCATAGCCACTGCACGCAGGCGCGAGCGTTTCGACATGCTGGAGGCACTCGGCGCCGCGCGGGTCGAGCTGGAGTCGCGAACGCTGGCGGCCGGCATCGCCGAAGCCAAGCAGATCGATGCGGTCCTCGACTTGGTCGGCAACAGCACCATTCTGGATTCGCTGGACATGCTTCGCCGCGACGGCACCGCGTGCCTGGCGGGATGGCTGGGCGGCCTGGACCCAATCGGCGACTTCAATCCGCTGTTGCGCATGGCCAGCGGCGTGAATTGGTCCTTCTTCGGAAGCTTCGTATTCGGCACGGAAGGATTCCCGCTCTCGGATGTGCCTCTGCAAGACATCGCAGCGCAAGTGGCCGCCGGCCAACTCGAAGCAGCCCCGGAACGCGTGTTCTCCTTCGACGAGATCCGCGAAGCGCACCGCATCATGGAGGCCGGCGAAGCCGGCGGAAAAATGGTGGTCGTCATGGGATGAGTCTGGTTTGGTCGTTAGCGCTGGAGTTAGATGATAGAACGATGATTGCCGCTCCATCCGTTCTGGTGTTCGACGTCAACGAAACACTCATCGATATCGAATCCATGGCATCACTTTTCGAGCGAATCTTCGATGATCCACCCGCGATGCGGGAGTGGTTCAATCAGCTCGTCATGTACTCGATGACCGCAACGCTGTCGGGGCACTACGTCGACTTTTTCTCTCTGGGGCAGGGAGTCCTGCAGATGCAGGCAACCACCCACCGCCTGGCGATCACCGACGACGACGTGCACGCACTGAAGCACGCCATGCTGACGATGCCTGCCCATCCCGACGTCGAGGATGGGCTAACAGCGCTGCGCGACAACGGCTTCCGCCTGGTAACGCTGACGAATTCGCCACCCAACCCGGATGGGCCGAGCCCGCTGGAACACGCCGGGCTGGCGCACTTTTTCGAGCGACAGTTCAGTGTCGACGCTTGCCGCGCGTTCAAACCCGCGCCGACGGTGTACCGGTATGTGTGCGAGGAACTCGCCGTGGCCCCGGCAGAATGCATGATGGTCGCCGCCCACGTCTGGGACACGATCGGTGCGCAATCCGCCGGATTCAGCGGCGCACTGATCACCCGCCCCGGCAATGCGCCGCTACCCATCCCCGACTTGCCGCAGCCGACGGTCGTCGCCAATGATCTGCGCGAGTTCGCGCGGCAACTCTGCGCGTCGTAATGCTGACGCTCCAGCCAACCTCACAAACCCGGCGCACGAGACGTCTACCGAGTAGATAGCAATCCCGACGACCTCTCCCAGGAGCCGCCATGCCCACCGCAGCCGCCACAAACTCGACGTGCCACGTCATCGTCGACTCGCCGATCGGACCGTTGACGCTGGTGCGCGACGACGGTGATGACGGTGGCCTGACCGGCCTGTACTACCCCGGCCACTGGACCCGTCCTGACCGGAATTCGTTCGGGCCGCACGTCGACTCACGCGACGATCACGGCTTCGATCAGGCCGTTGCCCAGCTGGCGCAGTACTTCGCCGGCGAGCGCCGGGATTTCGACCTGCCGCTCAAGCCGGGTGGCAGCGACCAGGCGCGGCAGATCTGGCAGCTCATCGCGGAGATCCCGTACGGCCAGACCACCAGCTACGGTGAGCTGGCACGCACCGTCGGTGCCGGCTTCAGCCCCCGCGACATCGGCGGCTTTGTCGGCAACAATCCGCTGTCGATCCTCATCCCCTGCCATCGGGTGGTCGGATCCACCGGGAAACTCACCGGATACGCCGGGGGCCTGGACCGCAAGCGCTACTTGCTCCAGCTGGAAAACGCGATGCCCGCCTCACCTCAGCCGCTGTGGTAGCCGCCCGTGATGAAGCCGCCATTCGAGAAGGTCGTCGCGCAGCATGGTCCCACCGTGCTGCGGGTAGTCCGCGCCGTCCTCGGCCACGCTGATGCCGACGACGCCTGGTCCGACACCTTCTTGGCGGCGATGAAGGCATATCCCGATCTACCGGCCGATGCCAACCTAGAGGCGTGGCTGGTTACCATCGCCCACCACAAGGCGATCGATATCCACCGCGCCACGTCTCGGCGGGCAATACTGATCCCGAACACACCGGATACGCCGTCGCGCGACCACGCCGACGAATGTCACCATGACCTGACGGAGGCGGTCGCCGCGTTGCCGACCAAACAACGTCACGCGGTGGCCTACCACTACCTGGCCGGCCTGCCCTACGCCGAAATCGCCACGCTGCTCGACACCAGTGCCGCCGCCGCCCGGCGCGCGGCCGCCGACGGCATCGCCACGCTGCGACGTGCATTACCAAAAACGGAGTCCGCCAATGACTACAGTTGACCTCGCCGCGCTGTATCCAGTCGACGACGACGACATCACCCGCCTGCACGCCCAGTTGGCGGCGGCGGCCGATCGCGACGACCTGCTCGACGTCGCCTACCGGACGGTCGACTCACCCGTCGGCTCATTGCTGATCGCCTCAACACCGGTCGGGCTGGTGCGGGTGGCCTTCGGCAGCGAGGGGCATGAAACTGTCTTGCAGAACCTCTCCGACCGGATCAGCTCCCGATTACTGCGCGCCCCGGCGCGGCTCGATGCTGTCGCGCGCCAACTCGACGAATACTTCGCCGGGCACCGCCTCGCCTTCGATGTCCCGCTAGATTGGCAGCTCTCTACGGGATTTCGCCGGGTGGTCCTGACCCGTTTGGCGGTCGACGTCGGCTATGGCACCACCGCCAGCTACGGCACCCTCGCGCGACTTTCGGGTTCTCCCAAGGCCGTTCGCGCCGTCGGAACGACCTGCGCGACAAATCCCATCCCAATCGTGGTGCCGTGTCATCGGGTCGTCCGCGCCGACGGCACCTTGGGGGGCTACCGCGGTGGGCCGGCCGCCAAACGGACCCTGCTCGATCTCGAGGGCGTCGCGTAACTAACCTCAGCAACTGGGACGACGCCGGTCAGGCCGACTGGGTAGCCGGAATCGGGGCGACCCTGGTGCGCGGCCATGGACGATTGGAAGGGACCGGCCGCGTGGCGGTCACCGCGGCCACCGCCGGCCGCGGTGAGGTGTCGGTGCTCACCGCCCGGCACGCCGTCGTCATCTGCACGGGAAGCCGCGCAGCGCTGCCGGATTTGCCGGGCATGGCCGAAGCCCGACCATGGACCAACCGCAAAGCCACCGACAGCAGCACGGTGCCGAACCGCCTTGCCGTCGTCGGCGCGGGCGGTGTCGGAGTCGAAATGGCCACCGCTTGGCGCGGTTTGGGCGCATCAGTCACTCTGCTGGCGCGTGGATCTGGTCTGCTGCCCCGGATGGAGCCGTTTGTCGGTGAGCTTGTCGAACGCGGGCTCCGGGAGTCGGGTGTTGTTGTGCGCGTGGGTGTGTCGGTGACCAAGCTCCGCCGACCCGACGCGGACCGACCGGTCACCCTCGAACTGAGCGACGGCAGCGAGCTGGAAGTCGACGAGGTGCTGTTCGCAACGGGTCGCGCGCCGCTGACCGATGACATCGGTTTACAGACAGTAGGACTCACCCCGGGCAGCTGGCTCGACGTCGACGACACCTGTCGCGTGCGGGCCGTCGAGCGCGGCTGGCTCTATGCGGCCGGTGACGCCAATCATCGTGCGCTGCTAAACCATGAGGGCAAGTATCAGGCGCGGATCGCGGGGGCGGCGATCGCGGCGCGGGCAGCGCGGCAACCGTTGGACACCGCGCCGTGAGGCGCGCATGCGGCCACCGCCGACCATTACGCGGTGCCGCAGGTTTTCTTCACCGAACCTGAAGCCGCTGCGGTCGGGCTGTTGGCCGAGCAGGCTGAGCAGGCCGGTCACCGCGTCCGCGTGGTCGACGTCGACCACGGCTATCTGCTCGGTGTGACCATGGTCGGCCCGGGCGTCTCCGAACTGCTGCACTCGGCCACCATCGCAGTCGCCGGCCGAGTGCCGGTCGACCGGCTGTGGCACGCCGTACCGTGCTTTCCGACCATCAGCGAACTGTGGCTGAGACTTCTTGAGGCCTACCGGGATTCGCTCGCCTGACACTCTCGGCGCGCTGACTGCGACCCGTCACTACGCAGCCAGCACGGCGTCCAGCGCCGAATAAAACAGACCGAGCCCGTCGTCGGACGGCCCAGTCAGCGCCTCGATGGCATGCTCGGGGTGCGGCATTAGCCCGACGACACGGCCGTCGGCCGAGCTGATACCCGCGATGTCGTGCAGCGAACCGTTCGGGTTGTCGTGGTAGCGGAATACCACTCGGCCTTCACCTTCCAGCTCGTCGATCACGTCGGCGGAGGCTACGTAGCGACCCTCACCCGACTTCAACGGGATCAGCAGGTCGGCGCCGGGCTCGAACCGCGACGTCCACGCCGTGCTCGTCGACGCCACCCGTAGCCACACGTCGCGGCAGACGAAATGCAGGCCGGCGTTTCGGGTAAGCGCGCCGGGCAACAGCCCGGCTTCACACAGCACCTGAAATCCGTTGCAAATTCCCAAAACCGGTAACCCACGGCCAACAGCCGCGATGACTTCACCCATCACCGGGGCGAACCTGGCGATCGCGCCGCACCGCAGATAGTCGCCATAGGAGAACCCGCCGGGCACCACCACCGCCTCGACACCCTTGAGGTCGGCGTCGGCATGCCACAGGCTGACAGCCTCAGCGCCGACGACACGCACCGCGCGCGCAGCGTCAACATCGTCGAGCGTCCCGGGGAAGGTGATGACGCCGATGCGGGCCGTCACTGCGGTTCCCGGCTTACTGTCCAATCTTCGATCACCGTGTTCGCCAACAGCGACTCGGCGATCTCGGCAAGTGTCGAATCGTCAACACTGTCGTCGACTTCGAGTTCAAACCGCTTGCCCTGCCGGACATCTGCGATGCCAGCATGCCCAAGCCGCCCCAACGCGCCGACGATCGCCTGACCCTGCGGGTCGAGAATCTCGGCCTTGGGCATCACGTGCACAACCACCCGGGCCACCCGCGCTCCTCCTACTGATCCGGTTTACTCGGCCCCAACTCTACCGGTCGACACCGCGACCGCCTTGCTAGCACGAGCCGATGTAGGCCGCGCACAATGGCGACGTCATAGCGTCCAGTACCTGGGCGTCCGAGATCACCGGCCAGGGCAACTGCGGTGGCTCCGAAGACCACAGCGTCAGTTCGCTGATGGTGCTGTTTTCCGGATAGGCGACCAGGTAGGTGTGCATGATCACCGGTCCACTGATCACCGCGGCCAGCCGATTGGGCTCGTCGGTGGTGACCGACGGCGACTCTGCCGCCGCGCCCAGCTGGCAACCGCGTAGCGCCGCCGCGGCAACGCTCAGCACCGACGACGCGTTCTGACCGCCGCGGGCGGTGTCACCGCGCCAATGCAAGACTTGGGCCTGCAACTGCCACTGACCCGGGGGGTTGGTGACGGTCGCCCGGCCGGCGACCGCCGAGTTGCGGGTGTCCTGCGGGAAGGCAGGAGTCGCACACACCTCCTCGAACCGGAACTGCGGCGTCGCCGTCCCGGTCATCGGCACCGCCACACCGCCCAGCGAAGGCCAGCGGTATGTCGAGTTCAGCGGTATCCCGGACGACAAGATCCATGCGGTGTCGGGAATCCGGTCGCATACCGGCGGACAGGTCTCCTGGTCCGCGTGGGCGACGACCGCCGACATGCACCCGCCAATCAGGCCGCTGGCGATCAGCATCGTAGTCACGAGTAGGCGCATACCAGGTACCCCATGAGCGCACAATCGTAGACATGCATCTCACGCATTTTGGCCATTCCTGTCTACTCGCCAAGTTCGGCCATACCACCCTGCTGTTCGACCCGGGAAATTTCTCGCACGGTTTCGAGGGGATCACCGGCCTGTCGGCGATCGTGATCACCCATCAGCACCCCGACCACGTCGACGCCGCCCGGCTGCCTGCGCTGCTCGACGCCAATCCCGGCGCCGCGCTCTACGCCGATCCGCAGACCGCCGAGCAGCTTGACGTGCCGTGTCAGCAGGTGCAGGTCGGCGACGAGCTGTCAGTCGGCGACCTGACCATCCGCGCACTCGGCGGCCGACATGCCGTCATTCATCCGGAAATCCCAGTGATCAACAACATCTCGTACCTGGTCGGTGACGGCGAGCACCCCGCCAGGTTCATGCATCCCGGCGACGCGCTGTTCGTCCCGGACGAGCCGATAGACGTGCTGGCCACTCCGGCGGCGGCACCGTGGATGAAGATTTCCGAGGCAGTCGACTACCTGCGGGCGGTGGCGCCGGCGCGGGCGGTGCCGATCCACCAGGGCATCATCGCTCCGGACGCCCGCGGCATCTACTACGGCCGACTCAGCGAGATGACCAGCACCGACTTCCAAGTGCTGCCTGAAGAAAGCGCGGTCACCTTCTAGGCGATGTCGTTGGCGGCGCCGCGGCCAGCGGCACGACCTGAGAAGATGCAGCCGCCCAGAAACGTTCCCTCCAGCGCCCGATAGCCGTGCACACCACCGCCGCCGAAACCGGCTACCTCACCGGCCGCATAAAGCCCGTCAAGCGGAGTCCCGTCGGCCTTCAGGACCCGTGAGCCCAAATCGGTTTCCAAGCCGCCCAACGTCTTTCGGGTCAGGATGTGCAGCTTGACTGCGATCAGCGGTCCGGCCTTGGGATCCGCCAAGCGGTGCGGAGCGACCACTCGACCCAGCCGGTCGCCGAGATACCCCCGGGCAGCGCGGATCGCGGTGATCTGGCCGTCCTTGGTGAAACGGTTGGCTACCTCGCGATCGCGCGCAGTGACCTCTTCGGCTACCGTCGCATAATCCAGCGGCAGCACATCGGGCAATTTGTTCATGGCAGTAACCAACTCGCGCAACGAGTTTGCGCTGACGAAGTCGACGCCCCGGTCGACGAAGGCTTGCACCGGGCCCGGCGGGCCCGACCGTGCCCGCGACGACAGCAGTTCGCGGACGCTGCGCCCAGTCAGGTCAGGGTTCTGTTCCTGACCTGACAACGCGAACTCCTTCTCGATGATCTTGGCGTTCAGCACAAACCAGGTGTAGTCGGAGCCCGACTTCGCGATGTACTCCAGCGTGCCGAGAGTGTCGAAGCCGGGATACAACGGTACCGGCAGTCGCTTGCCGGTGGCGTCCAGCCATAGCGACGACGGTCCCGGGATGATTCGGATGCCGTGCAGCGGCCAGACCGGGTCGTAGTTGGTGATGCCCTCGGTGTAGTGCCACATCCGGTCGCGATTGATCACCCGGGCGCCGGCCTTCTCCGTGATCGCGATCATCCGGCCGTCCACATGGGCGGGCACACCGCAGAGCAGTTGCTCAGGCACCCGGCCCATCCGCTTCGGCCAGTTCGCCCGCACCAGCTCGTGGTTGCCGCCGATACCCCCGCTGCTGACGATCACCGCTTGAGCACGAAACTCGAACTGCGCAAGGGGCTTTCGTGATGATGGAACACCGCGCGGTTCCGCCGAGGGTTCCAGCACGGTGCCCCGAACCCCAGTCACTGCGTCATCCTCGACGATCAGCTCGTCCACCTGGTGCCGGTGCGCGAAACGCACCTTCGGCTGGTCCCGCAACCGCCGTGCGAAAATTTCCACCAACGCCGGCCCGGTTCCCCAGGTGATGTGAAAGCGCGGCACCGAGTTACCGTGCCCCTGCGCGTCGTAGCCGCCGCGCTCGGCCCACCCCACCAGCGGGAAGATCTGCAAGCCCCTGGCGCGCAGCCAGCTGCGTTTCTCCCCCGCGGCGAAATCGACGTAGGCATACGCCCATTGCCTCGGCCAGTAGTCTTCCTGGCGGTCGAACGCCGCGGTGCCGAGCCAATCCTGCAGAGCGAGTTCGTGACTGTCGCGAACGCCCAGGCGGCGCTGCTCGGGGCTGTCGACGAAGAATAGGCCGCCGAATGACCAGAAGGCCTGCCCGCCGAGGTTGGCGCTGTTCTCCTGGTCGAGGATCAGCACCCGTAGGCCACGGTCCACCACCTCGCAGGCGGCCACCAAGCCGGCCAGGCCCGCCCCGACGATGATGACATCCGCGGCCGGCCCAGCTCCGGTATCGCTCATGGCGCTACACAGTAGCGACCCGGGACGTCAGGCTGCGTCGAGAACCGTCTGATCAGCCCGCCACTCATACACGCTGGGGGCACAGGCTTGCAGCAATGCCAGGTCCACCGCGTCGAGCATCGCTTGCAGCGGCCCGGGCTTGCGCAGGTGATGTGCTGCGACCGCGACCCTGACGATGCCGTCACGGCGGGCTACCCGCTCCGCGGACAGCACCAGCATCCGGCACCACCACGGCTCGGCCAGGAAACCTTCCCCGATGCCTAACACCCGTGCCCGCACCGTCGTCTGCCGGACCAAGTCGGTGATTCCATGCAGATCGGCTAGGAGTCGAAACCCGTTGTGCGGCAGAGCCTTGACCGTACCGGGTGACGCCGTCCAACCCGGCGGCGCAAACAGCCGGGTGCGCAGCCCGAGATGCTCGAGCACTCGGTCGGCGGCCATCAGCCGCAGGTTGGCCTCATGCATGGGCAGCGCCGCGAACTCGCCGCGTCGTTTCTTGGTGGCGGCCTGGTCATAGCCGTTCAGCAGGATCGGGTCACCGGCGGCGCGCCGGTCGGCGAGCCACTCGACGGTGTGCGGGTCACGGTCGAGCCGGTAGCCGCCTTTGAGCCGCGGGGCCACCAGCAATGACACCGGCACCGCCCGGGTGTCCATCTGTGCGCAGAACTCAGCGACGTCATCCAACGTGCGTTCACAGATCCCGGAGACCGAGACGATCAATTTTCCAGACACATCACAATTTTGACGATGCCAGGTGTCCAAATGGTGACATACACACGGACAACAAACGTCGATCCGGCCCTGCGACCAGCTAATTCGGTAGTGCAGCCTCGATTGCGGCAATAACCTCCGGCGCATCGGGGACCGTCCGTGGACGAAATCGGTTGACCACTTTTCCACCGGGCGCGATCAGAAACTTTTCGAAGTTCCATTGCACGTCACCGGCCTGCCCATCCGCGTCGGGCGTCTTGGTCAGTTCTGCATAAAGCGGGTGCCGGCCAGGCCCATTGACCTCGGTTTTTGCTAACAGCGGAAACGTCACGCCGTAGGTGGTGGAACAAAAGGTTTGGATTTCTTCGGCGGTGCCGGGTTCTTGGCCCATGAATTGATTGCACGGAACTCCAAGGACCGTGAGGCCCCGGTCGCCGTAATCCCGCGCAAGCTGTTCTAGCGCAGCGTACTGCGGGGTCAGGCCACATTTGGACGCCACGTTGACCAGCAAAACTGCGTGGTCGCTGTAGTCGGCCAGCGACGTCGGCCGGCCGTCGAGTGAGGTCAAAGCGATATCGGTCACGGTCATACCCGGCCACGCTACCCCTATCGCATCCAGCGCAAAGTATGTTGGTCAGCTAGCTAGTTTCTCGTTAGGCTGATTCCGTGGTCCATCGCTCCGACACCCCGCGCTCCTCTGAACCGGCGAGGCCGGGTACGGGAACCACCGTTGACGGGGTTGTGTTGCCGGACGCGCCGATCAAGCCGGTAGCCGACGACCGAGCCGATTATCCGGACACCCTCGATGTCGGCCTGCTGCGCATCGCCGGTGTCTGCATTCTTGCCTCGGTGATGGCGATCCTGGACACCACGGTCGTCAGCGTGGCACAACGCACGTTCATCGCGGAGTTCGGATCCACTCAGGCCATTGTCGCCTGGACGATGACCGGCTATACACTCGCGCTCGCCACCGTGATCCCGCTGGCCGGTTGGGCAGCTGATCGGTTCGGTACCAAGCGGCTGTTCATGGGCTCGGTTTTGTGGTTCACGTTGGGTTCGCTGCTGTGTGCAATGGCATCAAATATCACGGCGCTCATCGCTTTTCGAGTAATACAGGGACTCGGCGGCGGGATGCTGATGCCGCTGACTTTCATCATCTTGACGCGCGAGGCAGGTCCGCGTCGGCTCGGCCGGTTGATGGCGGTGCTGGGGATCCCGATGCTTTTGGGCCCGATGTGCGGGCCGGTGCTGGGCGGCTGGCTGATTGACGCCTACAGCTGGCAGTGGATTTTCCGGATCAACCTGCCGCTTGGGGTGATCGTGTTAATCCTTGCCGCAGTGGTGTTCCCCAAGGATCGCCCGACGCCGTCGGAGACGTTCGACTTCACCGGTATGGCCCTGCTGTCGCCGGGGTTGGCGACGCTGTTGTTTGGAATATCCTCGGTCCCCCGGCACGGCACGTTCGCCGATGACCATGTGTGGATACCGGCGGCCGTAGGCCTGAGCTTGATCGCCGCGTTCGTCGTCCATGCCCTGAACCGCGCCCAGCACCCGCTCATTGACCTTCGGCTTTTCACGAATCGAGTGGTGACGCTGGCTAACTTGTCGATGTTCTTATTCGCCGTCGGTTTCTTCGGCGTCGCACTGTTATACCCCAGCTACTTTCAACAGCTGTTGCATCAGACGCCACTGCAATCCGGGCTGCATCTGATCCCGCAAGGGCTCGGCGCGATGGCGACAATGCCGCTCGCCGGAACCTTGATGGACAAACGCGGACCGCGGAACGTCTTGCTGGTCGGTATCGCGCTGGTCAGTATCGGCTTGACCGTGTTCGCTTACGGCGCATGGAAACAAGCCGGGTACCTACCAATCCTGCTGGTCGGGTTGGTGATTACCGGCATGGGTTTGGGTTGCACGATGACGCCGCTGTCCGGAGCGGCGGTGCAGACCTTGGCCCCGCATCAGGTAGCACGTGGGTCGACGCTGATCAGCGTCAATCATCACGTCGCCGGTTCGGTTGGCACCGCACTGATGTCGGTGATGCTGACCAATCAGTTCAACCGCAGCGAAAGCATCGCCACTGCAAATACACTCGGTATCCTGCGCGGGAAAGCTGATAGGCACGGGACGCCGATTCATTCGTCTGTGCCTCCGCCCCACGCACTTTCCGCCGATTTCACCAGCCGGCTGATGCACGACCTCGCGCATGCCTACACACTCGTCATCGTGGTGGCCATCGTCCTGGTTGCGTTAACGCTTGTGCCGACAGCGTTTCTGCCGAAGAAGCCGCCGTTGCCGGTGCGCCACCAGACGCCGGTGCCGGCCTACTAGCCTGGCGACAAGTCTTCGAAGAGCATCGTCGCTATCCGCTCGGCGGTCGTCATCGGGTCAGTCGCCTTGATGCGCGCGTTCACCGCGTCGTTGAGCCAGAGCATCGAAAACCCGTGCACCAGTGACCAAGCCGCCAGCTCGGCACCGGCCGGATCCGCCTTAGCGTGCTGGTCCGGCAGCGACGCCACGCCGCGCGACAGCTCGGCGCCGGCAGCCGCCTGGGCATCGGCCAGGTCGCGGTTCGATGGATCGACCAGCGACTTGTCGAACATCACCCGGTAGTGGCCTGGATGCGCGATGGCAAACCGCACGTACGCCAGCGCAGCATCCAGGAACCGGGGCCGGGCCCCCGCGAGGGCCGCGGCCAACAATTCGAACCCTTGCGCGGCAAGCGCGGTGAACAAGCCGCGCCGATCAGTGAAGTGGTGGGCCGGCGCGGCGTGTGACACCCCCGCCTCCCGCGCCAACTCGCGCAGTGACACCCGGTCGGCGCCGCGCTCATCGACAAGACGTGCGGCCTCGGTCAAGATCGCGGCCCGCAGGTCTCCGTGATGGTAGGTCGGACGAGTCATAGCGCCAGCATAACGGATAAACTTGACAGTGCCTAGTTCAACCCTTATGCTCGCCAGACAGAACTTGTCGGTGTCTAGATTGGAGGGTTGAAATGGCTCCGCTGATCACCTTGCTGGCGGGAAGCATCGTGGCCCGGACCGCGGGCTGGGCCGGTGTCCACTATGTCGACACCTGGATCAAAGCGATTGCGGTCGGCCTGGCCGCGATGTTCGTTCTGACCGGTGTGGCGCACTTCGCCCCACCGCTCCGCGCCGCCTTGGTCGCGATCGTGCCTCCGCGGCTGCCGGCGCCCGGCCTGCTGGTGACTCTCACCGGCGTGTTGGAGTTCCTCGGCGCCGTCGGACTGTTGGTTCCGACCACTCGCGTCGCTGCGGCCGTTTGCCTGCTGCTGCTGATGCTGGCGATGTTCCCGGCCAACATCTACGCGGCGCGGATGCCCAATCCGCCCAAGTCGATGACGACGCAGCTACCCCTGCGCACCGCTGAGGAGATCGTCTACCTGGCCGCTGCCGTAGTGGTCGCGATCGGCGGCAGCTAGCAGCCAGGCGTACTGGTAGGCCACTTCTTTCCAGCGCTCGTAGCGCCCACTGATACCACCATGGCCGGCGGTCATCTGGGTCTTTAACAGCACCGGATTACCGTCGGCTTTGGTGTGCCGCAGGGCCGCTACCCATTTCGCGGGCTCGACGTAATGGACCCTGGTGTCGTTCAGCGAGGTCATCGCCAGGATGGGCGGATACTTCTGGGCGGCGACGTTCTCGTACGGCGAATACGATTTCATGTAATGGTAAACATCGCTGTTGCTCAACGGGTTTCCCCACTCGTCCCACTCGGTGACGGTCAGCGGTAGCGACGGGTCCAGAATTGTCGTGAGCGGGTCGACGAACGGAACTTGCGCCAGAATCCCGGCGAACAGATCGGGGGCCATGTTGGCCACCGCACCCATGAGCAGCCCACCGGCGCTGCCGCCCAGGGCCACCAGCTGCTGCGGTCGGGTCAGTCCAGAGTCCACCAGATGGTTCGCGACCGCGACGAAGTCGGCGAACGTGTTCTTCTTCTCCAGCAGCTTGCCGTGCTCGTACCACAGCCGACCCATCTCGCCGCCGCCGCGGACATGCGCGACGACAAACGTCATGCCACGGTCCAGCAGCGACAGCCGGGCGATGGAAAAACGCGGATCCTCACAGATCTCGTATGCGCCGTAACCGTAAACAAGTGCCGGAGCCGGGAATTCAACGTTGGCTCGGTGCACGATCGAGATGGGAATCCGGCTTCCGTCGGCCGCGTAGGCCCAATCTCGGCGTTCGACGTAGTCCTCGCGCCGGTAGTCGCCGAGCACCGGCTGCTCGCGCAACAGCGTGCGCTCGCCGGTGACCAGATCCAGGTCGTAGATCTGCACCGGGGTGACAAACGATGCTGCGCCGATGCGGAGCCTGGGTGAGTCCCAATTCGGGTTGGCGCCAAGGCCGACCGACATCAGCTCAGAGTCGAACGAGATCTCCTCGGGCTGTCCATAGTCGGGACCATCAATGGGCCACAATTGAATTCGCGGCAACGCCTCACCGCGGTAGCTGACCACCAGATGTCCGGCGAACGCGTCCACGGCGTCCAGCCGCACGTCGTCGCGGTGGGGGATCAGCGTGCGCTGGGTGCCGGGGTCATCGGCAGGTGCCTCCACGAGCGTGAAGTTCACCGCACCGTCGTTGTGCAGGATCAGAAACCGGTTCTGCCCGTTGACGATTGCGTGCTCCACCGAATACTCGAGACCGTCGCGCCGGGGCAGCACGGTGACGAACTCGGCATCCGGGTCGGCGGCGTCCGCGTAGCGGACTTCCGAGGTAATGGCCGACGCCGACACGATGAGCACGTAGGCGTCGCTGCGGGTCCGACCGGCCGCAAGCCAGAACCGCTCATCGGCTTCGTGATACACCTTCTCCGCGGGCAGGCCCGAGGCGAGTCGGTGCCGCCACACAGTATCGGGGCGCCAAGCCGCGTCGACGGTCACGTAGTAGACGGTTCGATTGTCGGTAGCCCAGGTCGCCCCGGCGCCAATGCCGACAATCTCGTCCGGGTATTGTTCCCCCGTGCGCAGGTCCCTGAACCGCAACGTATAGCGTTCATCACCGACCACGTCGACGGAGTACGCCAGCACATTGCCGTCAGGGCTGACGCTGGCGGCGCCCAGTGCGAAGTAGTCATGCCCCTCGGCTTCGACGTTCTCGTCGAGCAATATCTGCTCACCGGGGATCTCGGTGTGCTCGTCGAAGATCGGTGGGTTCCAATCGGCCGGATCGGCTACTGGGCAACGGCATTGGATGCCGTATTGCTTGCCTTCAAAGCTGCGGGCGTAATACCACCAGTTGTCCCGCCGGATCGGTACCGATAGGTCGGTTTCCTTGGTGCGTGCCTTGATCTCGTCGAAAATCCGCTGCCGCAACGGCTCGAGCTGGGCGGTCGTCTGATCGGCGTACTCGTTCTCGGCTTCCAGATACGCGATGACCTCGGGACTGGACTTGTCGCGCAGCCATTCATACGGGTCGACGAACACGTCACCGTGAAATTCCCGTCTACTCTCCACCCGCTTGGCGACGGGAGGTGCCCCGAGGTCGCTCATGCGCCAGGCCCGATCCAGTCGTCGAAGCGCAATCCGGAAATCCGTTCGTAGGCCTCGACGTAACGCGCACGCGTGGCGTCGATGATGCTCTCGGGCAGCGGCGGCGGGGGCTTCGGTCCCGAGCGGTCCCAGCCGGAGTCGGGGCCGGTCAGCCAGTTACGGACGAACTGCTTGTCGAAACTGGCCTGCACCTCGCCGGCGCGGTAATCGGCGGCCGGCCAGTAGCGCGACGAATCGGGGGTGAAAATTTCGTCGGCCAGCACCAAGTTCTCGTGCGCGTCGATACCGAACTCGAATTTGGTGTCGGCGATGATGATTCCTCTTCTCAGCGCATGGTCGGCCGCCTGTACATAGGTCTGCACAGTACGGTCGCGCAATTGGTTGGCGCGAACCCCACCGACCATCTGGATCACTTGTGCGAATGAAATGTTCTCGTCGTGTTGTCCCAGTTCGGCTTTCGTCGCCGGCGTGAACAGGGGTGTGGAGAACCTGCTGGCCTCGACCAGGCCCGGGGGTAGTGCGATGCCACAGACTTTCCCGGTCTGCTGGTAATCCAGTAATCCCGAGCCGGTCAGGTAGCCGCGGGCGACGCACTCCACCGGAACCATCTTCAGCTCTCGCACCACCAGTGCGCGGCCAAGGACCTCGTCGGGGATGCGGGGATCGTCCGGTGGCCCGGCAAGGTGGTTGGGCGCCTCGACGAGGTCGAAGAAGAACACGCTCATCGCGGTCAAAATCCGACCTTTGTCGGGAATCACGCTGTCGAGCACATAGTCGAACGCTGAGATCCGGTCGGTGGCGACGAACAGCAAGTGATCGTCATCGATGCGATACAACTCTCGGACCTTGCCGCTGGCCAGGTGCCGATAGTCGGACAGTGCGGGACGCATCGGGTCAGCCTAGCGGGCCGGTAAATGCCAACCTGCAGACCGACCGTGTGTTGGGATCGGGGCTATGAAATCGCGGTATCTGCCATACGCCACTACTCCGGGCCGACTGTTGGCTCAATTGTTCAGCGATGTCGTCGTTGTCATTTGGACATTCATTTGGGTGCTCGTCGGCCTGGCCGTCCACAGCGCGGTCTCTAGCATCGCCGCGGTGGGTCGACAGGTCCAAGGCGGCGCGGGTGGTGTCGCCGACAGCCTCAAGTCGGCCGGCCATGGTGCCGATAGCATCCCACTGGTCGGTGACACGGTGAGCAAGCCACTCACCGCGGCCAGTAAGGCCGCTCTCGACATCGCCGGCGCCGGGCACGACCTGGACACCACCGCCACCTGGCTCGCGGTGGTGCTGGCATTGGCCGTCGCTGCACCGCCGGCCATGGCGGTGGTGATGCCCTGGTTGGTGCTGCGCATCCGGTTCTTCCGACGCAAATGGACCGTCAGCACGCTCGCCGCCACACCAGCCGGCGGACAGCTGCTGGCGCTGCGGGCATTGGCCAACCGGCCGCTGCGCAGGCTGACTGCCGTCAGCCCCGACCCGGTCGGTGCATGGCGCGTTGCGGATCCTGGCGCCATCCGGGGACTGGCCGCCCTCGAGCTGAGGTCCGCGGGAGTAGCGATCCGCCCGCGCTAACACTCGGCGATCGGCAAGACCCCGCCCATCACCCGCTTGACCAACCTCCCTGGGCAGTACACCTAGTCCTCGGCCTTGCTGGCCCGAATCGCCTCGAATACGCCAGGATCGACCAACGTCGAGGTGTCGCCGAGTTTGCGGCCGTCAGCCACGTCGCGCAACAACCGGCGCATGATCTTGCCGCTGCGAGTCTTCGGCAGTTCGGGTACCACGTGGATCTCTTTCGGCTTGGCGATCGGCGAGATCTCGCGGGCGACCTCGGCACGCAGTTCCTCGACCATCTGGTGGCGCGGCAAGTCGACCGCGCTGGACTCCAGGATGACGAACGCACAAATGGCCTGCCCGGTCTGCTCGTCGGCGGCCCCCACCACCGCAGCCTCGGCCACGTGGGCGTGGCCCACCAGGGCGGACTCGACCTCAGCGGTCGAGATACGGTGGCCCGACACATTCATCACATCGTCGATCCGGCCCAGTACCCAGATGTTGCCGTCGGCGTCGTAGCGTGCGCTGTCGCCGGCGAAATACCAGCCCTGCTCGCCGAACCGCGACCAGTAGGCCTTTTTGAACTGCTCAGGATCCCGCCAGACGCCGCGCGGCATTGACGGCCACGGCTTGTCCAGCACCAGGTAGCCGCTGGCCTGCTCACCGTAGTCGGTGCCGGGTGGCAGCTGTTCGCCGTGGTCGTCGACGATCTTCGCCGAGACGCCCGGCAGCGGTGTCATCGCCGACCCGGGCCTGGTCGCCGTAACACCCGGCAGCGGCGAAATCATGATGGCGCCGGTCTCGGTCTGCCACCAGGTGTCCACGATCGGAGTCTTGTTCGCGCCGAAGACTTCGCGATACCAGCGCCACGCCTCCGGGTTTATCGGCTCACCGACCGAGCCCAGGAGACGCAGCGTGGATAGATCGTGGGCGTCGGGAATCGCGCGTCCCAGCCTCATAAAGGTGCGAACCAGCGTGGGTGCGGTGTAATAGATTGTCACACCGTATTTCTCGATCACTTCGAAGTGGCGGTGCTCGGTCGGCGAGGTTGGCGTGCCTTCATAGACCACCTGAGTGACACAGTTCGACAATGGACCGTAGACGATGTAGGTGTGCCCGGTCACCCAGCCGATGTCGGCCGTGCACCAGTAGACGTCCGTCTCGGGCTTGACGTCGAAGACGTTGAAGTGTGTGTAGGACGCCTGGGTCAGATATCCGCCGGTGGTGTGCATGATGCCCTTGGGCTTTCCGGTCGTGCCCGACGTATAGAGGACGAACAGCGGGTGCTCGGAATCGAAAGCTTTCGCGGTGTGCTGGACCGAGGCCTTGTCCACCGTCTGGTCCCACCACAGGTCGCGGGCTTCAGTCCAGGCAACGCCGATCCCGGTGCGGCGCACTACCAGAACGTGCTCTACGCATCCCAGTCCCGAAAGTGCTTCGTCGACAGCATCTTTGAGCGGAGCGGCCTTGCCGCGGCGGTACTGGCCGTCGCTGGTGATCACCAGTCTGGCCTCGACGTCCTCGATCCGCGCGCGCAGCGCCGAGGCGGAAAACCCCGCGAAGACGACGCTGTGCACGACCCCGAGCCGTGCGCATGCCAGCATCGCCACGATCGCCTCGGGCACCATCGGCAGGTAAATGATGACTCGGTCGCCCGCGACCAGTCCGAGGTCGGTGAGTACATTGGCGGCCCTACAGACCTCGTCCTTCAATTGGGCGTAGGTCAGCGTTCGATTGTCGCCGACCGGCTCACCCTCCCAGTGGATTGCGACCCGGGCACCGTTACCGGCCTCGACGTGCCGGTCGACGCAGTTGTAGGCGACGTTGAGGGTGCCGCCGATGAACCACTTCGCGAACGGCGCTTCCGACCAGTCGAGCACGTCGGTGAACGGCGCTTCCCAGCACAATCGCTGGGCCTGTTCCGCCCAGAACGCTAGCCGGTCCGCTCGCGCCCGCTCGTACAGATCCGTCGTTGCGTTGGCGTGCTCGACGAAATCGGCTGGCGGCGTGACCGATTCGTAGTGGGCAAGTTCGGTTGTGGTGTCCAATTGTCTTGCCGTTCTCCCGCGATGGTAACCGGTAGTCGATTGCAGTTCGTCGTGGCACTCCCGATTCGGTAAGCGTGGCTCAGGCTAACTGGATCCGAGCTCACCAGATAGGGACCTTCGGCCCCTATGACCACCCGATGCCGGAACTGCCGGCATTGGCTGATTTAGGCGTAGTTCTACCGCCAGAGCGCGAGCAAGATCCCGGTCGCCGTTCCTGCGGCGAAACCGTCGGCTCGGTCGGATGATCAATGCTGTCAGACGAGTTCCACGACTAGGTGCCGGATGCCGGTATGCCGGTTGCTGCGCGTCCATTCGACGGGCCGCATAACCCGTACGACGTGGAAACGCGACAACAGTTCGTCGAACAGCACTCGCAGTTCCAGTCGGGCCAGATTGGCGCCCAGGCAGTAGTGCACGCCTTGACCGAAACCTAGATGTGGATTGGGCTTTCGGGTGATGTCGAACTCGTCGGCGCGGTCGAAGACGCTGGCGTCGCGGTTGGCCGAGCCTTCCCAGATCTGTACCTTCTGTCCCGCCTCGACCGAGGCTCCGCCGAGCGCGACGTTTCGTGTGGCGGTGCGACGTTTGGACGGCGACGGTGACGTCCACCGGACCATCTCTTCGACGGCCGTGGGTAGCAGGTCCAGATCCTCACGCAGCGCGCGCAATTGATCGGGATGTTCCGCCAACGCCAGCAGCCCACCGGCCACCGCGTTGCGGGTCGTCTCCGCACCGGCACTGAACAGCAGACTGAAGAACAGATACAGCTCGAGATCGGACATGGCCGGCGCGGCAGGATCGTCCAAATCATCCAGCTTTGCGTTGGCAACCACCGACAACATATCGTCGGTCGGCCGGGCACGCTTCGACGCGATCAGCTCCTGGCCGTAGGTGTACATCCGCGACCCGGCCTCTTCTGCCGACATCTGCGCAAGCGAGGCCTTACGCGATCCGCCGAAGTCGAACTGTGGCTCGATGGCCTCGAAGAGCCAATGCCGTTCGGATTCCGGCACTCCCAGCAGGATGCAGATCATCTGCATCGGCAGTTCGGCGGCGATGTCAACCAGAAAGTCGAACGGTTCGCCGGGCGCCACCGCATCCAGCAGCCGACGCGTCCGGGCCCGAAGATCGTCCTCGACGCGGCGGATCATCCGCGGCGTCAGGCCGGAGCTGACGAGTCGCCGAATCTGCGAGTGCCGCGGATCGTCCATCATGTTGAGCACCTGGCCCGCGATTGCAAGGTCCTGCAACAGCGTCCCGCCGAACGGCCGTTCGCCGCCGGTGACTGACGAGAAGGTCACCGGATCCTTCAGCACGGCAAGCGTTTCCGCATACGTGGAAACGGACCAGAAGCCCTCACCGTCGGGTGTGTGCTCGGTCGGCTCGTGCCAGTACACCGGGGCTTCGCGCCGATGGACAGCGAACAATTCGTGCGGAAATCCGTTGGCGAAGTTGTCCAGATCGGTGAAGTCGATCCCCGAAACGGCGCCGGCGAGGGTCATAGGATCGCACCCGGCGTGTACTTGGCCGCGTCCGGGTAGCGGGCGACCAGCGCGTCGACCGCCGCAACCACCCCGTCGACTTGGTCGCCGGCGGCCCCGATGAATGCCTCCTTATCGGCCAGCGCGGTGTTCAGCGCCGCCCGGTCCAGCGGCAGTCGCGGATCGGCGGCCAGCCGGTCGAGCAGGTCGGGCTCGGCGCCGCGTTCGCGCATCGCCAGTGCGGTCGCCACCGCGTGTTCTTTGATCACCTCGTGGGCGGCCTCACGGCCCATCCCGGCCCGCACCGCTGCGATCAGGACCTTGGTGGTGGCCAGGAACGGCAGGTAGCGGTCCAGCTCGCGCGCGATCACCGCCGGGTAAACGCCGAATTCGTCGAGCACGGTCAACATCGTCTCGATCAGCCCGTCGACGGCGAAGAAACTGTCCGGCAACGCAACTCGGCGCACCACCGAGCAGAAGACATCCCCTTCGTTCCACTGCGCACCGGCCAATTCCGCGGCCATCGAAGCGTAGCCGCGCAGCACCACCTGCAACCCGTTGACTCGCTCGCAACTGCGGGTGTTCATTTTGTGCGGCATCGCCGACGAGCCGACTTGGCCCGGCGCAAAACCCTCGGTGACCAGGTCGTGGCCGGCCATCAGCCGGATGGTGTGTGCCAGTGAGGACGGCCCAGCGCCCAGCTGCACCAGAGCGGACACCACTTCGTGGTCGAGCGAACGCGGATATACCTGTCCGACACTGGTCAAAACCGTTGTGAATCCAAGGAAGTCGGCAATGCGTCGTTCGAGTTCAGCCAGCTTCGCCACGTCGCCGCCGAACAAGTCGAGCATGTCCTGGGCGGTGCCCATCGGGCCTTTGATGCCGCGCAGCGGGTAGCGGTCGATCAATTCCCGCAGTCTGGTCAACGCCAGCAGGGTCTCCTGCGCCGCCGAGGCGAACCGCTTCCCCAACGTGGTGGCCTGTGCTGCGACGTTGTGGCTGCGTCCGGCCATCACCAGGTCGCGGTAGGTCGCCGCACGCTCGGCCAGTCGGGCCACCACAGCCACGCCATGGGCGAACACCAATTCCAGCGACCGGCGAACCTGCAGCTGCTCGACGTTTTCGGTCAGGTCGCGGCTGGTCATGCCCTTGTGCACCTGCTCATGGCCGGCCAGCGCGTTGAATTCCTCGATGCGGGCCTTGACGTCGTGGCGCAGCACCCGCTCGCGGGCGGCGATCGAAGCCAGGTCGACATCATCGAGCACCCGTTCGTAGTCGGCGACAGCGGCGTCGGGGACCTCGACCCCCAATTCCGTCTGCGCCCGCAGCACCGCCAGCCATAGCCGCCGCTCGGCGACGACTTTGGCCTCCGGCGACCAGATCGCCACCATCTCGGCGCTGGCGTAGCGGTTGGCCAGCACGTTCAGGATTGTCACAAACACACAGCTTAACGGCGCCGCAAGGCGCGCGGATCAGGCACAGTAGGCCCCATGCACTTCGTTGGGCTCGATCTCGCCTGGGGCGAGAAAAACAGCACCGGTGTCGCGGCCATCGATTCCGATGGCCGGCTGCTGCACGTCGGTGCCGCACAGGACGACGCGAGCATCGAAGCGGCGGTGTCGCCTTATGTCAGCAACGACTGCCTGGTGGCCATCGACGCGCCGCTGATCGTGAAGAATCCGACCGGGCACCGGCCGTGCGAGGTGGCGCTCAACCACGACTTTCACCGGTTCGAGGCGGGAGCGCGCCCGGCGTTTGCGGAGAAGCCCGAATTCAACGATCCGCGCGGCGCCCGGATAGCGACGGCTTTGACGCTCAACATGGATCCACTATCGAGGTCGCCACGACGGGCAATAGAGGTGTATCCACACCCGGCGACCATCGTATTGTTCGGCTTGGAGAAGACGCTGAAGTACAAGAGGGGACCTTTCGAGGTTCGTCAGCGTGAGCTGCTGCAGTTGATGACGCTGATTGAGGGACTCGACAAGGCAACACCGCGGCTGCGGGTGAACCACAACGTGTCTTGGGTCGAACTGCGGAGGCGGGTGGCCGCCGCTACTCGACCGGGACAGCTCGACAGAGACGAAGATCCCGTCGACGCCGTGCTTTGCGCCTACGTCGCGCTGTATTGGTATCACCGGCCGGAAGATGTGACCCTCTATGGCGACTTCGCGACCGGGTACATCGTCACGCCGACTCTTCCACCGGATCTGGCGCCCGCGCCGCGTCGTCGTCCAGCCTCACAGCCGGACACCGAAGAATTACGTGAGCGGCTCGCGCACCTTGCGGCGCTCCTCGACGAAGCGCAACGCGAGTTGACCGTGATCCGCCGACAGCTCGACCATTAGCCCGCCGACGATGCACGCCGGAACGGCGTGAGGTGGGGGCACCCCCAGCCGCGCAGCGGCGAGGGGACAAGGCGGGCAATCGAGCATTAGCCCGGCGACGTCAAATCTGTATGCTGCGCTGGTCGAACGGTGCCAACGAGTCGATGACATCGATCACAGTCGCCCGCGCGACGGTGCGGGGATCCTCGCAGTCGTCGACCAAGGCAGAAACCACCGCGCCATCGACTGTGCAAATCAACGCCGAGACCAGCTCCAGGCGCGCCGAGCGTCCCGACCGCTCGATCACCTCGGCGATAGCGTCGGTCCGGTGACGCAGGTTGCGGCGCTGGATGTCGCGCAATGCGGGCTGGCGGGCACAGGCGATGTAGCGCTCATAGCGCGAAATCAGCTGCTCGGTCAGGGGCGGGCCGGATTCATTGCCGACGAGCAGGTCGACCAGCAGGTCCGCGGTTGTCTCTGACCCGCGGCGCCGGCGGGACAGGGTTGCGACCTGGGCCCGCAGCTGCGCCACCTCCAGCATCCCGATATGGGCGACTGCGCTGGCAATCAGGTCATCGAGACTAGAGAAGTAGTAGGTGGTCGAAGCCAGCGGAAGGCCCGCGCGGCGTGCCACGGCACGGTGACGGACTGCCTCGAATCCGCCTTCGCACAACAGCTCGGCGGCAGCGCTGACCAGCGCGTACCGTCGCCGTTCCCCCTTAGGAGTGACAGCTGCAGTCACCTAGGACATGCTGCCAGTCAGCCTGGTGCCGCATTGCCCTTTCCGACAAACGCCAGGTCCGATGTGGCACCTGCAGCCGCACAGCGACGATGGGGCGTTGAGTGGCGCTTTAAGATTGCCCGCATGCCAGATCTGAGTCGTCGTGCCGTGTTGCGCCTTGGCGCCGGCGCGGCGATGGGAGCACTGGGCGCCTATGCGCTGGATAGGTTGCCGCCCGCGCGGACCCCGCTCACGGCGCCGGTGACGATGGCAGGCACCGGCGTTCCGCTGGCGCCGCGCCCGCCGCTGGACCCGGCCCCTGCGCCGGTCGCGGCCCCAACGATGGTGACCGGCTCGTTCGTGTCGGCGGCGCGCGGCGGAATAGCCACCAACTGGGCGATCGCCCGGCCGCCGGGTCAAACCAAACCCCTGCGACCGGTAATTGCGCTGCACGGCAAGGGAAGTAGCGCGGCCACCGTGATGGACGGCGGCGTCGAACAGGGCCTGGCCCAAGCGGTCGCTGCCGGCCTGCCGCCGTTTGCAGTGGTCGCCGTCGACGGTGGCGGAAGTTATTGGCACAAAAGGGCTTCCGGCGAGGATTCCGGCGCGATGGTGTTGAACGAGCTCATCCCGATGCTGGACACCAAGGGCCTCGATACCTCCCGGGTCGCTTTTCTGGGCTGGTCGATGGGCGGTTACGGCGCACTGTTGCTCGGTGGCCGGCTCGGAGCGCCGCGCACCGCCGCGATCTGCGCGGTGAGCCCGGCGCTGTGGCTGTCGTCAGGGGCCGCCGCGCCGGGCGCGTTCGACGGCCCAAACGATTTCGCGGCCAACTCGGTATCCGGGATGCCCGCGCTGGCGTCCATCCCGATCAGGGTGGACTGCGGCAACAGCGATCCGTTCTACGGGGCGACAAAGCAGTTCGTGGCTCAGCTGCCCAACCCGCCGTCGGGCGGGTTCTCGCCCGGCGGGCACGACGCATCGTTCTGGAGCTCTCAGCTGCCCGCCGAATTGACCTGGATGGCACCGCTGCTGGGAGCCTAAACCATTACCACAAGCCTTACGATATTTGATACGATAGCCCGTTCGAACTATCGGAGGTCATCGAATTGGCGAGGCAGGCAGTCGCAGACAAGCGGCAGCGGCGTCAACGTGGATCGATCAGCGTCGACGAAATCATCAATGGCGCGTTCGAAGTAGCCAAGGACGTATCGGTTGACGGCTTGAGCATGCCGCTGCTGGCCAAGCACCTCGATGTCGGTGTGACGAGCATCTACTGGTACTTCCGGAAGAAGGACGATCTGCTCAACGCGATGACCGATCGCGCACTGGGCCAGTACGATTTCGCGACACCATTCGTCGAAGGCCAGGATTGGCAGGAGTCGCTGCGCAATCACGCTCGAAAAATGCGCCAGACCTTCCGCAGTAATCCGATCCTCTGCGATCTGATCCTGATCCGCGGGACCTTCGGCCGGGAGGCGACGCAAGCCGCCTTCCAGAAACTCGAGATGGCGGTCGCCACCCTGGTGGAGGCGGGCCTATCGCCCGAGGATGCGTTCGACACCTACGCCAGCATCTCGGTTCACACCCAAGGCGCGGCAGTGCTGGAACGGCTGCAAGACCGATCCGGCGGGGCTCAACCGTACCGGCGCAGCGGAACTTCGGTCATCGACCCCGAGACCATGCCGCTGATCGCCGAACTGACCGACAAAGGTCACCGGATCGGCGTCGCCGACGACATCAACTTCGAGTACGGCCTCAATTGCATTCTCGAGCACGCAAGCCGGCTCCTCGCCGCGCGTCGCTAGACCTCGACGACGACGGCGCCGCCCTGGCCGCCGCCCGCACACATCGCTGCCACACCGATCCCGCCGCCGCGCCGGCTCAATTCGTGCACCAGCGTGGTGAGCATCCGGGCGCCGGAGGCTGCGATGGGGTGGCCCAAGCTGCACCCACTGCCATAGACGTTGACCCGGTCCTCGTCGAGCCCATACTCGCGGCATGCCGCGATCGGCACCGAGGCGAACGCCTCATTGATCTCCCACAGCGTTACGTCGCTGGCAGCCAGACCGGCCCGATCCAGCACCTTGCCGATCACCTTCACCGCGCCCAGACCGGTGTCCCGCGGTTCGACGCCGGCGGCGGCCCATGTCTTGACCGAGCCCAGCACCGCGAGCCCGGCAGATCGGGCGAAGTCGTCGTCGGCCAGCGTCAGCGCGGCGGCCGCGTCGTTCGTACCGCTGCTGTTGCCGGCGGTGATGGAAAACCCGTCGATCTCCGGGTGCAGCACTTTCAGCGACGCCAGCTTCTCCATGCTGGTGTCGCGGCGCGGGTGTTCGTCAACGCTGAAGTCCACCAGCGCATCATCGGGGCCTTGAATTTTCAGCGGGACGATCTCATCGAGGAAAGCGCCGCTGTCGATCGCAGCGATGGCGCGTTGGTGCGACCGCAACGCCCAGGCATCCATCTCTTCGCGGCTGATCCCGACTGCCTGGGCGGTGTTCCACCCCACCGTGATCGACATGTCGCGGGTCGGCGCGTCGGGTGCCTCCACATGGGTGGGCGGGAGCCACTGGTCTTGGAACTCCAGGGTCGGCCCCGGGATGCGCTGCTTCATCAGCGGAGTCATCGACAGCGACTGCACTCCGCCGCCGACGACGACATGCTCGACGCCGGCGCCGATCTGCGCAGCCGCGTTGGCTACCGCGGTGAGGCTGCCGGCACAATGCCGGTTGACGGCCTGGCCGGGTACAGAAACCATGCCCGAGGCGGCCGCCGCGTAACGCGCCAGATCGCCTCCGCCGTAGTGGGATTCGGCGAAGATGACATCGTCGATGGCTGGCGTCTCGACTCCGGATCGTCGAACCGCTTCTTGCAGGATGGTGGTTGCGAGGATCTCGGGGGGAGTGTTGACCAACGAGCCCTTGAACGACGTCCCGATGGCGGTCCGGACAGCACTGACGATGACGGGCTTGGGCATGGGGTCTACCTTCGGGATTCGGGAGGACTTTAGAAAGTCCGCTGAGACGGCAATCGTATCAGCTACCGTAGCGACGACGATATCGGGTGCATGCTGGCCGTAGGGCACGCTGAGACACTTGGGTCCCGCACCCGTCCACACGGAGAAGCCGATTTTTTTTCCGTCAGGCGCAGCTGCCGCTGGCTTTGCTGACACCGGACATGCGGGAAAGGCAGGTCATCGACGCAGCCCCGGCCGATTACGCCATCACCGTCAGCCCGCAAGTTGAGACAGATTCGGTCGCTTCGCCGTTGGCGCAGGTCGCTACCGGTGACTGGGCATGCATCATTCCACACACCTGGCTGTGGACCAGCCTGATGGCCGTAACATCCGCGTGGTTGAACTCGTCGATCCAGTCCTCAAGGCGCAGGTCGCCGTCGCCACCAGCTCTGCCGAGCCGGGCTCGCCGGTGGCCCGCGCTTTTTCGGCATGCGCGCAAAAGTTGTCGGAACGAGTTTTTCGACGTTCGGTTGCTCGGAATTGCCGGGCGGCGTTGAGGATTACCCGCTAGCGGCAGCGCTTTTCGGGTTGAGGCTGGTCAGGTGTCCGCTCTCCACACCCGCGGCTGGGTCGAGTTCGCAATCCACGATCGCCGGCCCCTTCGATGCCAGCGCGTCGGTCAGGGCGGATTGCAGTTCGGCAGCAGTGCTGACGTGATAACCCTTGCCGCCGAAGGCCTCAGCGATCAACTCGTGGCGGGCATGCGGACTCAGCACGGTCGGCGCTGGCTCCGTGCCGGAGGCCTCGTCACCCCGGTAGACGCCGCCGTTGTTGAGGATGACGACGGTGATCGGTAGCCGGTAGCGGCAGATCGTCTCGAATTCCATGCCGCTGAAGCCAAAGGCGCTGTCACCCTCGATTGCCACCACCGGTTGGCCGGTTTCGACCGCGGCAGCGATGGCGTAGCCCATGCCGATGCCCATCACACCCCAAGTTCCGCTGTCGAGCCGGTGGCGCGGCAGCTGCATGTCGATGACGTTGCGGGCGATGTCCAACGCGTTGGCACCCTCGTTGACTAGATACACTTCCGGATGCTGTTGCAGCACAT
>NZ_DASPSP010000158.1:0-2836 GCF_035623875.1 Mycobacterium sp.
CCAAGGCGCACCGGTCGGCGTGATCATCTTGTGCGCGACGGCGCTGCTGGCCGTCGGGATCGGTATCGGCGCCGCGTATCCGCACCTGTCGGCGTGGGCGATGGGCGATGTCGACGACCCCGCTGAGGGCAGCGCCGCTGCCACCGCGATCAACTCAGTGCAGTTGATCTTCGGCGCGTTCGGCGCCGGGCTGGCCGGTGTCGTGGTGAACATTTCCGACGGCGGGGGTGTGTCGGCGGCTCGCTGCGCGTTTACCGTGTTCGCTATCTTGGCGCTCTCCGCCTGCGCCACGGCCTTCCGCGCCGGCCGGCGACAGGTCGCGTTTTAACTCCAGCTACTGCCGCAGCGGAGCCGGGCTCCACAGGCCGCTGCGTGTTGCAGAACCCAGGTCGAGGTGGGCCGGTTGGGCATTGGCGTAGTACGGCGTCAGTCGTTGCAACGAGCCCCAGTCGCGGGACCAGTCGTCTTTCAGATACGTGGCCACCGTGGTGGCCTTCACCAATAGCTCGGTGACACCCAGCGGGCCACCGCCGTTGTTGTCCATCACCGGCGAGTTCGCCTCGGCGCCGAATCGGTCGGGCAGGATGCGCCATTTTGGAGTCTCGTCGACACCGTTTTGATGACCGAACGCTCGCTGGCAGGGGAATGCCAGCCCGACGAGCCAGTCCAGGAACACCGGCTGCTGGGAGCCCACCACGTCCTGCAGCGTGCGCAACTCCGGAATCCGCGGTGGTGTGACCGCGATCCAGTGCTCGGGCGCCAGGTCTTCGTCGTTGGCGACCAAGCGGATTTGGGTGGCGGTGCTCGGGATGGCCGACAGCGGCAACCGCAAGTTGCGCCAGGCCGGGGAGGCACCCACGTCGGCGAATTGGAATGATCCGCCGGGATGTCCGCTGGCCGCTTCTTCGTCGGTGGCCCACTGCACCTGGACTTCGCGCGGGTCGAAGCGGCCCGCGGCGCTCACGACCAGCAGCGGCCGCGCCTTGTCTCGGGCGGGCAACCTGTACCAGCCCGACCGTAGGTGGGCGGGCACCTGGATCCCGGACCGCCAGCTGCCGAGGACCGGTGTGTGCGCTGCATCGAGGTTGAAGGGCAGCTGGGCCAGCGAGCCGTTGATTCCCGGTGCGGGGGTGGTGCCGCCCTCGGTGCCGGCCTGATTGCTGGTGGTCTTCTCCTCGTCGTTGACGAAACTGCGGTCGCCCGGACGTTCCATCACCGGGTCGGCGCGCACGTCGGCGGGAATACCGTTGGGCGTGAAGGCTTCCGACAGGCTCGCCCCCAGGGCGTCGGCCGCCGACCCTGTCACCGGGGACAGTATGCCGGCGGTGGGGTCCTGCTCTACCAGCACATCTTCGGCCAGTCCGCAGGACTTGCCGGTCAGCGCCTCGAGGTTGGACCGGCCCACCGACCACGCCGGGTACTGCTCGGTCATCCCCAGCGTCAGCGATGCCACCTCGAACACCACCAGCACCCACGTTGCAATTGCCAACGGGGACTGGACGATTCCAGCCACACGTGTCCCATAGCCCGTTTTGGGAGGCCCGTTGTCTGGGTCGACGAAGTGGAACCACGCTGCCAGCAGCAGCACCAGGAAGGTCAGCGCCAGCAGCGCGGTGGCAACGGCGTAATGCCACGCCGGGAACTCATTCGACCACGGCACACCGAAATTGGACACGTACCACCAGCCATTGACGCTGGCGAACGACAACGCCACCAAGAACAGCACCACGGCGGCGAACACGGTGCGATTGCGCCGCGAGCGCATCGCCACGGATGTCACCGCGACCGCGGCCAGCGCGCCCAGTGGTCCGGCCAGCCCGGCGAACACCCCGAAGTGGTGAGTCCATTTGGTGGGCGTGAACATCATCGCGACGAACGAGATGATGGTGATGCCGACGATGCGGCGGCTCGGCCCGGCGGCCGTGCCCGGAATGCGGCCCTTGCGCAACGACATTGCGACGGTAATCCCGAGCGCCAGGACGAGCGCCAGTACGGCGAAGCGACGGGCGACCGACCCGTCGGGGCTGGCCATGAACAGTCGCTCATACCGGAGGTGTTCGTCGAACCAACTCAGGCTGGGCCCGACCGCACGCTTAAGAGCAGTGGCTTGGATCTCACCCGCCAGAGTCTGGTCGCGGAAAATCAGGATGGCGGTGACGGTGACCGCGGCCAGCAGCGGCGCTATGAGCGGGAGCGCGCCGAACTGCTTAGATCTGCGGTGCAGGATGGTCCGCAGCGGCCCGATCGCGACCAGCAGCGCGCCGATCGAGGCGATACCCGTCGGCCCGGAGAACAAGGTCAGCGCGCCGATGATGCAGGCGATCGCGACCGGCAGCAGTCGGCTGGTGGCCACCGCCCGTTCGACCGAACACCAGGTCAGCAGGATGCCCAGCGCGATGATCGGCTCGGGCCGCAGGCCGTTGTCCAGCGGCAGCCAGACAGCCAGGAACATGCCCGCCGCGGTCCACGCCGCGGCCCGGTTCTTCTTGACCGCGTCACCCAGGCGAGGCATGACTTCACGGCTGATCACCCACCAGCAGGTCAGCGCCATCACCAGGGTGGGCAACCGCATCCAGATGCTGGCGGTGCTGACGTGTGCCCAGAACGCCAACAGGTCGTAGTACCAGCCGAACGGGGCCTCGGGCGTACCGAACCAGCGGTAGTAGTTGGCCATGTAGCCGGCGTGCTCGGACACCCGGGCCATGGTCAGGATGTAACCGTCGTCGGAGGTGTTGGCGCCGACGAAATGCCACCACCCCAGTACGGCGATCACGAGGGCGTCCAGGCCGCCGATCGACCACCAACGCGACGGCAGGAAGCGGCGGTGCCGGGTCCC
>NZ_DASPSP010000161.1:0-11528 GCF_035623875.1 Mycobacterium sp.
CGCGTGCGCGATCCGAGAAGCGGTGCAAGACCTCGGACTCAACATCCGCGCCGGCCTGCACACCGGCGAGGTGGAGATGATCGACCGCGACGTGCACGGGATCGCGGTCCATATCGCCGCGCGCATCATGGCGCTCGCGGGACCTGGAGAGGTACTCGTGTCGGGCGTGATCCCGCCGCTGGTCCTCGGATCGAGGATCGCGTTCGACGACCGCGGCAGCCACGAACTCAAGGGTGTGCGCGACCCCTGGCCGGTCCTGGCGGTGCGCGACGCGAGCGGTTAAAGGTGGTCACCGCGGTGGCGCCCACCAAGGACACACGGCGAAGCTGAGCATGTTCGGTCATTCCTGGCGACGCCACCCTCGGACGTCCACCTCTTGCACACACGGGGTGTGCCGGCTCTTCCCCTGGGGCACCGTGCGGTGGTAGCGCGGTTGCCGGGACGGCGGGCCAGGTACCCGAACAGCCGTCCGCTCGTGAGCAATTTCCAACGTAGCAGTAGGTGCCTACAACGGCCGTCATCCAAGCGTTGTTCAATCGTGGGATGGCGGTCGCGGAGGAATCGGTATTCGTCGATGCTCAAAGGGCACAGCAGCAGTTGTGCGGAGTTGTGGTGGTTCTGCCCGCATGACGATCACTCCCACCGAAACGCCACGTCTCGCCAACCGCGCCGAGCGCCGCGTTTACCAGGCGCTGATCGAGCAGCTGCAGCCCAATGACCTCGTCATTCCCGGTCAGCGTGTCACCGACCATCTGAAGGATCACGAGGTCGACTTCGTCGTCGCGATCGAGGGCGCCGGCATAGTCTGCCTCGAGGTCAAAGGTGGTGAGGTGTGGCACGACGGCGCCGGCTGGTGCCAGCTCCGCGGCGGCAAGCACGTCCACATTGAGCCGGTCCGCCAAGCCCGGGAAGCGTGCTACGCACTCCGTGATTACGTCGAAAGCGACCCACGATGGACACTCAAACGGCCCCGCTGGGATCACGTCGTCGTCCTGCCCAACACCCAACTTCCCGACGACTTCTCGCTGCCCGAATGCCCCCGTTGGAAGATCATCGACCGGACGGACCTGCCTAACCTAGTCCACAAGCTTCACCACATTCTCGCCCACCAGGAGATCGACCGACCCCTGCTCACCCAGGAAGGTATCCGCCAGCTCACAACGGCGTTGAGCGGCAGGGGATTACCGCAACGCGACGTCGTCGCCCGCGCCCTCGCCAACGAGGATGCCGCCGACGCGCTCACCGAACATCAGGCCGTCATCCTCGATGCCATCCGTCTTATCCATCGCGTCGAGGTGCGCGGTGGTGCCGGCAGCGGCAAGACCTTCCTCGCCATGGAGCAGGCCCGCCGACTCGCACAAAGGGGTCAACGGGTCGGACTCGTCTGCTACTCCCATGGCCTGGCCACCTACCTTGAGCGCATCAGCGCTGCCTGGCCTCGGCGTCAGCGGCCTGCCTACGTCGGCGAGTTCCACGCTCTCGGCGTCCTGTGGGGCGCGCCAGAAGGACCCGACGAATCACTGCGGACTGAGGAGACTGTGCAGTTCTGGGAACACGACCTCCCGCTTCAGATGGCCGAGCTCGCAGCCCAACTGGAGCCCGGCCATCGATACGACTCGATCGTCGTCGACGAAGCGCAGGACTTCGCGGATGCCTGGTGGGATCCGCTCCTTGCGGCTCTTAAGGACGACGAGGCTGGCGGCCTTTATGTCTTTTCCGATGAGGGTCAGCGCGTCTTCAACCGTCACGGCTCCCCACCGGTTCCGTTAGTGCCGCTGATCCTCGACCACAACGTGCGCAACACGAGGCAGATCGCGAATGCGTTCCAGCCGCTCGTCGATCACCCGATGCGCTTCCTTGGCGGCGAGGGGCCCGCCGTGAAATTCGTGGCGTGCTCGCGCGATGACGCAATGGACGTCGGTGACGGCGAGGTCGAGCAGCTCTTGGAAGAAGGATGGCGCCCAGAAGACGTCGCTCTGCTGACCACCGGCACCCGACACCCCGAACAGAAGGAACGTCAAGCCGCAGGCAACGCCGCCTATTGGGACAGCTTCTGGGATGCGGAGCAGGTGTTCTACGGTCACGTCCTGGGTTTCAAGGGCCTTGAGCGGCGGGCAGTTGTGCTCGTCGTCAACGAAGAGTCAGCGTTCGAACGCTCCCGCGAACGCCTCTACGTTGGCCTGTCCCGGGCCCGCGACGAGCTCGTGGTGTGCGGCGACCCGGACTTTATCCGCAAAGTCGGCGGGCCGGATCTCGCCCACCGTTTGAACCTTCCGTTCGACCTAACGGGAGATCGTTGATCCAAAGCTCGTTATCCAACTCGTCTTCGTGCGCGGTGAGGACGGTGCACAGTTGCCTACGCGGTCAGTCGGTTCCTGTGCTCATTGCCTGATGCCGTCCGGTGACAAGGGTCGGTGCCTTCGCATTCCCCTATTAGGCCATGACTTCGGCGCGCCCGGTCTGAGGGCGAATCATGCCGTGTTCCTGGTGATTACACGAATCCTTCGTCGACGAGGATGGCGCACGCGGTGGTGATGACGTGTGCCTGGCCCGAACCACCAACCGCCCGGCACCGATTCTTCACGTCCAGATAGTCGTGCCGCAACGTGATATCGAAACCCCGGTACATGCCGGGCACGCCGAACAGAGTCGATCCTGGTCCTGGACCGCGGGAGGAGCCAGGAGACCGGAGTTCGACAGCTGTGGAGACTACTTCTTTTTGCCGCTTCCGCCTCGTGCCTGACGCCGGTCCTCGTCGGTGAACTCGGCAGCCAGCCCCGCGCGGGAGGAGGCCATCGCGCGACCGGCCGACGCATAGGCGGCGTGCACGGCGACATCGTCGTCGGCGCTATAGGTCATCGCCATGGCCTGCGGCACCCCGATCCGGCCGCCGACGTGCACGGCGTCGATGTTGGCTCCCAGGAACATGAACGTCCAGTTGTACTGCTCGCGCTGCTGGGTGATCAGCTTCTTGACGCCGTCATAGGTCCACTCCTTGCTGGCGTTCTCCATGCCGTCGGTCATGATCAGCAGGATCACGTGGCCGGGGCGCTGTTTCTCGGGCAGGCTGGCCAGATGCTCGCCGATCTCGGTGATGAACCGGCCGGTGGCGTCGAGCATGGCTGTCATGTTGCGCGGCACTAGACTCAGCGGGCGCACGTCGGCGATGGGCACGTTGGCGTAGACGTTGTCGTACTCATCGTCGAACATCGACAGCGTCACGATCGCCTCGCCGGGCTCGGAGCGCTGCTTGGCGATCAGCTCATCGAAGCTGGTCTCGGTGGCCCTCTTGCAGCTCTCCATTGAGCCGGAGCGGTCCAGTAGGGCCGCGATCAGGGTGAGGTCGGGGTTGGTCATTTTGGGCATCCTTCCTTAGAGCGTGCCGAGCAGACGCTCGTACGTGGTGCGGCGCTGGTTCGCCCGGCGGGTTGACCGGATCTCGTGAGCCAACTAGCGGGCGAACGACGTCGGGCAGGGCGACTGCGGCGCCATGGCGGTGATAGCGCGTCCCTCCACGGCCGTCCCTCGGTGACGTACACCTTGCGACGGTGGTCGTTTCCCGTATGAATCCATTGTCCTCGAAGGGTCCGACAAAATACGGGTCAGACGTCGAGATCTATGTCGGTCTCCAGATTACTGCTGTACTTCGGCAGCCCGATGTGGCAGACGTGACGCACACGCCACTGGGCCCAGCGCCCAGGTAGCGGCTCATCTCGTGTCTTCGATGAACGGCGGAAACGGGAGCTAGGATCCCTGTTGGGGCCTGGTACGCGCCAGCGTCGGCTGGCGCCCGGGTGCGAGGCATCGGGGCTTCAACCGCGAAAGGCCAACCAGTGAACGATAAACCGAATGTCCTGATCATCTGGGGCGACGACATCGGTCAGAGCAACCTCAGTTGCTACAGCAACGGGCTGATGGGATACCGGACCCCCAACATCGACCGCGTCGCCGCCGAAGGGGTGCTGTTCACCGACTATTACGCGGAACAGAGCTGCACCGCCGGACGAGCGGCGTTCATCACTGGCCAGAACCCGTACCGCACCGGCCTGACCAAGGTGGGCCTGCCCGGGGCGGCGCTGGGCCTGCAGGCGCAGGACCCGACGATCGCGACGGCGCTCAAGGCGCAGGGCTACGCGACTGGGCAGTTCGGCAAGAACCACCTCGGTGACCGCGACGAGCACCTGCCCACGATGCACGGCTTCGACGAGTTCTTCGGCAACCTGTATCACCTCAACGCCGAAGAGGAACCCGAACTGCCGGACTATCCGAAGGATCCCGAGTTCCGCAAGAAGTTCGGGCCCCGCGGCGTGCTGCACACCTGGGCCAACGGCGACGGCACCCAGCGCGTCGAGGACACCGGCCCGCTCACCAAGAAGCGGATGGAAACCTGCGATGGCGAATTCCGCGACGCCGCAGTCGATTTCATCAAGCGCCAGCACGACGCCGAGACTCCGTTCTTCGTGTGGTTCAACTCCACGCACATGCATTTCCGTACCCACACCAAGCCCGAGAGCGTAGGCCGCGCTGGGCGCTGGCAGTCGCGCTACCACGACACGATGTTGGATCACGACGACACGGTCGGCAGCCTGCTGGATCTGCTCGACGAGCTGGGCATCGCAGAGAACACGATCGTCATGTACTCCACCGACAACGGTCCGCACATGAACAGCTGGCCCGACGCCGGCATGACCCCGTTCCGCAACGAGAAGAACTCCAACTGGGAAGGCGCCTACCGCGTTCCGGCGCTGGTGCGCTGGCCGGGGCACATCCCGGCCGGCTCGGTGTTGACCGGCATTGTCAGCCACGCCGACTGGTTCGTCACGCTGTTGTCGGCGGCAGGCGTGCCCGACATCGCCGAGCGGCTGCGTGCGGGCACAGACCTGAACGGCACGACCTACAAGGTGCACCTCGACGGGCACGACCAGTTGGCGTACATCACCGGCGAGACCAACGAGAGCCCGCGCAACCACTTCTTCTATGTCTCCGACGACGGCGACCTCACCGCACTGCGCTTCGACAACTGGAAGTTCGTCTTCCTTGAGCAGCGTTGCACGGGCACCCTGCAGATCTGGGCGGAGCCGTACGTTGAACTGCGCGTGCCCAAGCTATTCAACCTGCGGACTGATCCGTACGAGCGGGCCGACGTCACGTCGAACACGTATTACGACTGGATGCTGGACCACATCTTCCTGTTCGTTCCGGCGCAGGCTTACGTCGCGAACATGCTGGAGACGTTGGTCGAGTTTCCGCAGCGACAGAAATCTGCGAGCTTCAGCATGGACCAGGTGATGGCCAAGTTGCAGGAGGCCACTACCCGCAGCAGCTGAGCGACTCCGATGGATCGCAACGACCCGCTGCCGTCCTGGCGCCCCGGCAGCACCCGGGACGCGCTGGAGGCGTTCCTGGCCGCGGCCGAGGAGGTGCCGGTCGTCGATCGGGTCGCCTACTTCGACAACGACGGCACGCTGTGGTGCGAGCGGCCGAGCTACGTGCAGTTCGACTTCTTCCTCGACGCGCTGCGCAAACAGGTGACGGAGGACCCATCGATCGGCGAGCGTGCGGAGTTCGCCGCCCTGCTCAGTGGTGATCGGGCGGCGGTCGCGGGGGTCGGGCTGGAACGCATTGCGCTCGCCCTGGCCGGTCTGTTCGAGGGTATGACGCCGCAGGAGTTCACCTCTGCGGCAAGGGAATTCATGGGCAGAGCAGCGCACCCGACGCTAGGCCGGCCGACGCGCTCGGTGATCTATCAGCCGATGTCAGAACTCATCGCTGAGCTGCGGCGCCGCGACTTCACGGTCGGGATCGTCACCGGCGGCGGCACCGAGTTCGTCCGGGCGATCAGCGACGACCTCTACGGTGTGCCGGCCGAGTTGGTGGTGGGCACGCTCATCGGCTACGACGTCAGCCGTGACGGCGAAGGCCCGCCGGTCGTCCGGCGCACCAGCGGCCTGCTCGGCGTCGCGAATGAGGGCAGCGCCAAGGTCGCCAACATCCAGACCCAGCTGGGCCGTCGGCCGATCCTGGCCGCCGGCAACTCCGGGGGTGACCGGGAGATGCTGGAATGGGCGCAGGCCGCCGGCCCTCCCAGCCTTGCCCTGCTGATCGACCACGACGACGCCTCGCGCGAATTTCACTACACCAGTACGGCGCAGACGTTCGCCGAGACCGAGCCGATCACCGACATCGGGGCACGCCTGGGATGGACTGTGGTGAGCATGGCCCGTGACTGGGACGTCGTATTTCCGCCGGTTTCTTGATCGGATTCTTCTTCGCCCGCAACTCGCCGAAGTACGGCTCTCACGGAACTGAGCCTGGATCTACCGAGGATATTGGGGCTTATAAATAAGCGCGCGCTTATAATCGGAGCATGCGGAGGACCGGGTGAGCGTGACAACGGCAGGCGTCGTCAGTAGTTCTAAGGCCGCCGCGCGAATCAGGGCGGCCGCGATCGAGGCGTTCGCCGAGCACGGTTACGGCGGTACGACCACCCGTGACATCGCGGCACGCCTCGGTTTGAGCGCGGCCGCGATGTATCCGCACTACAGATCCAAAGAAGAACTGCTCTTCGTCATTGCGTACGAGGGCCATCAAAAGACTGTCGAATGGCTAAAGGCCGCCGATCCGGTCAGCGAATCGGCGGCCGACCGCTTACGGGCGGTCGTTGGCGAGTTCGCCCGGACGCAGGCGGCTTATCACGGCCGATCAAAGGTGGTCGAGTACGAGTTGACAGCACTCTCTCCGGACCACTACCGAGTGATCGTCGGGCTGCGCCGCAAACTGACGCGGCATGTGCGGGAGATTGTGGAAGCCGGCGTCGCCGACGGGTCTTTTGCGGTTCCGGACACCGAGGGCGTCACCCTTGCCATCGTTTCACTGTGTGTCGACGTCTGCCGCTGGTTCCCGACCGCGCGCTACGCAGATCCCGAAGCGGTGGCCCGGCTGTACTCCGAGTTGGCGGTTCGCCTCGTCAGCGCAACTAACGAATAGGACTGACTAGATGATGCAACCGCAACTCGCCGAGCCCTGGGGCGGCGCCAGTCAATTCACCGACATCGCCGGACCGGTGCACTGGGTGAACTTCGGCGGGCCGTCGGGGGTTCCGCCGATCGTCATGGTGCACGGATTGGGTGGCTCACACCTGAACTGGGTCAGGATCGCTCGACCGCTGACCGAGCGCAACAGAGTGATCGCCATCGACCTGCCCGGATTCGGGTTCTCACCTGCCGCGGGCAGAAGGACCTCCATCGAAGCCAACACGAAGGTACTCGACCGCTTCATCAATGAAATCCTGGGCAGCCCAGTCATTTTGATGGGTAACTCGATGGGCGGTGCGATTACGATCCTGGAGTCGGCCGCCAGCCCGCAGGCGGTCGCCGCGGTAGTACTGGTCGATTCGGCACTGCCACGACCCGCGGAGGTCCCCGACCCCCAGGTCGCCGCACAGTTCCTGATGTACGCCCTTCCCGGCGTCGGCGAGGCATTCATGGACATCAGCAGACGATCCAGAACCGACCGCGAGCTCGTCGAACGAGTCGTGAACCTGTGCTTCGCCGATACACGCCGAAGCTCCCCGGAGGTGATGAACGCCTCCACCGAACTCGTCGCACACCGCCGCCGCCACATGCCCTCCCAAGATGCCGCCTTCCTGCAGGCCGCACGGTCGATAGTGCGGGCGGGTCTGCGGCCGCGTCATTTCAAGAACACGATGAGGTCGCTTGTGCAGCCGGTGCTGCTCATCCACGGCGATCGGGATCGGCTGGTGCCCGTCGCCGCCGCGCGCATTGCGGCCACCGCTAATCCCAAGTGGGACACCGAGATTCTCCATGACGTCGGACATACACCACAGCTCGAGGATCCCGACGCGGTAATCCGCGCCGTGTCGCGTTGGCTGGATCGCCACGAACTTGGCGCCACCGGCGCCACAAACATGACTGCACCAGTTGAGGACAATCGATGAAACAACTCTCCGGCCTAGACGCTGGACCCGTACGCGAAAGCGATCGACGGCGTATTTCGTTGGTTAGCAGCTCATCTCGTGTCGTCGATGAACAGCGCCATCGACGCGGTAAATGCGTGCAACGCGTTACGGCCCGCGATCGGGCCGATCTCCCCGGCGGCGAAGAAACCGGCGAGCGGAATCCCGCCAAGTAGTTCCTCGATCGTCGACGCGTCATGGTCGGCGACCCCGAACATCCGCCGCCCACGTCCGTTGCAGGTGAACAACAGCGCGCCAGCCGGACGCCCGGGCAATTCCGCTCCCGCCCGCTCCACGGCCAGGCGCAGGTCCTTGTCGGCCCCCGCCGCATCACGGACCTGGAACTGCACGGTCGCGCCGACCTCGACGACGTCGCCGATCTCGATCGCCCCGGTCGAGGGGTCGGCGCCGAGCAGCCCGCGGATCAGGAAGTCGCCCTGACCCGGAGCCGCCAGGTGCTCGTCGACGACGATCCCGATCTGCAGGCCGTGGCTGACCAGTTCCTGCTCGTCGCGCGGCAGCCCCTCGACGATCTCACGCAGCCGTTGCAGCGGCGGTCGGCCGCCCAGCTCGGTGATCGATGCGCCGTCCGCGCCGGTGACGATGTATGGGTAGCCGATCGGCCGGCAGCCCTGCGACACGATCGGGACACCGTGCACGCCGGGCAGGCGCACGCCGACGAGGCCGGAGGTGAGCACGCCGTGGTCGCGGAACAGCCGGGTCTCGCCCGGTCCCCGCCCGCCGCTCACCACGCCGCCCACCACCGTCGTTCCCGGCAGGTCGGTGTTGAGGTGCTCGATGAACAGGCTCGACGGGAATGTGTACGGGTCCGGCAGCAGCAGGTGCAGATCGTGCGCGGTCCGGTCGAATCGGTAACCAGTGATCAGGCCGCCCGAGCCGGTACGGGCGAAGTCCAGCTGGAACGTCTCGGCGGCCAGGCCGGACGCCAGCCACACCGCCACCGCGGGCTCGTCCTCGATCTCGTGGCGGCCGGCGACGATCGTCTGGGCGACGCACCCGATCAGCGCGGGCGGCTCGACTATCCGCTGGACCGCGTCGAGGACGTCGACAGCCTTGTCGGTGTGTGATCGCGATCCGAGTAGCACGGCCAGCGACGGCGCCTCACCCGCGAGCTCGTCGCGCGCGTGCGCTGCAGCCTCCACCGCGGCCTGCCGCGCGTCGGGCGCGGTGGAAACCCCGACTCCGATCCGCACCCTTCCATGATGCGCCGCCCGGGATGCGACGAGACGTTCAGGACCGCATCCGTTTGCACAGCCCGCGGCTCAGCGGCGGCGCGACTTTCAAAACCCAGCGTCAGTTGGTCGCCGAGAGCCTGGTCTTCGACCGATGCAGGAACGAACGCGGGTCCTCCACGGCAGTCACGCCAGCAGCCATCCTCTCTCTCGAATTTCGATTCCACACTTAGGATTTCGCTATCGCTACCGGTCGGCAGGTGGTAGTTTGAAAGCCGGTGTCCGGATGTGCTGGGGGGTTGGCCGCAAGCTCGTCGCGCCGGAAGGCGTGGCTATGCGACCTTCGCCGAACCGTTGCGACCGGGCCCGATGCCGGAGTCCTCGATCGAATCGTCTGCTACACCGGCCGGTGCCGATTCATTCGCCAGATGGAAGGTGAATCATGCCTAAGTTAAGCCAATACGCCCAGGGCACGCCGAACTGGGTCGACCTGCAAACCACCGATCAGTCCGCGGCTAAGCAGTTCTACGCATCGCTATTGGGCTGGAGTTACGACGACAACCCGATGCCTCAAGGCGGTGTGTACGCCATGGCCACGGTGAACGGAGAAACGGTGGCGGCGATCGCGCCGATGCCGCCGGGTGCACCAGAGGGCAGGCCACCGATGTGGAACACCTACATCGCGGTGGACGACGTCGATGCGGCGGTCGACAAGGTGGGATCCGCGGGCGGGCAGGTGCTGATGGCACCCGTCGATATCGGCGAAGCCGGCCGGATGGCCTTCGTCGCCGATCCGACCGGCCCCGCCGTGGGGCTGTGGCAGGCCAACCGCCACATCGGCGCGACGCTGGTCGGCGAGCCAGGGGCGCCTATCTGGAACGAATTGATCACGGACAAGCCGGAATCGGCGCTGGCCTTCTATGAGGCCGTGGTCGGCTTGACGCACTCCGCTGTGGAGATGGCACCAGGTCAGAAGTACACCCTGCTCAAGGTCGGTGGAAACGATGTCGGCGGTTGCACGGAACCGCCAATGCAAGGTGTGCCTAACCATTGGCACGTCTACTTCACGGTCGACGATGCCGACGCCACAGCGACCAAGGCGGCCGAGGGGGGCGGGCAGGTCATGGTCGAGCCGTTCGACATCCCGTCGGTGGGGCGGTCGGCTGTCTTGACCGACCCGCAAGGCGCGGTGTTCAGCGTGCTGAAGCCGGCGCAACAGATGTAGGGGTCAGTCCGCGACACGCGGTGAGTCTTCGTCCAGCCAACGAGCTGTGGGCATAGGCCGCCGGGGCAGAATCGTCGCGCGGCCGGAGCTTCAGCGCGCAAAGCCCCGCAGAATCGCGGTCACCCCAACCTCCCAGCGCCGGTTCACCGACGCCTTCGACTTGCCCAGCCAGCGGCCACCTTCCTGAACGGCCAAACCTTGTGCCAGAGCGAGCAATACGTGCGCGATATCGACTGGGTCGCCGGTGAGCAGCCCGGCATCGGTGCACCGCTTGATTCTGCCGACGAAGATCTCTCGCACCGACGGCGACATCGCGAGTTCCTCGGGGCCGGGGTCGAAATCCTGGAAGGGTCGCGAGAACATCACCCGGGCCAGCGCCGGGTAGTCCAAGCAGAACCGGCGGAACACCGGAATGAGCCGCTGCACGTCGGCGACCGCGTCGTCGGTCTCGGGTTCGGCGAGCAACCGTCGGGAAAGCATCCGGAATCCCTCGAAGAACACCCCGCGCAGCAGCCCGGGCTTGTCGCCGAACAACTCGTACACCGCGGGCACCGACGTGCCGGCCTGCTCGGCCACCCGCCGGGTAGTGAACCCCGACAGACCGTCCTCATTCAATGTCGAGACCGCGACCTGCAGCACTCGATCGCGAAGCTCTGGGGTGCGCTGCTTCGGCCTCGGCATCCGGTTCTACTGGACGCCGAATTCGGCTGGCACTTGGTCTATTCCGGCGCGAAGCTCCTTTAGCGCATCGGCGCGGGCGCGCAGCTTGCTGGCCGCATGTGCGCCCAGATTGAGCTTAGTGAATTCCAGGGCAGCCTCCTCGGCGCGAGGAAGCACCCGCTCCGGTAGGTCGAACTCGTCGATAAACCCCGCGGCCAGGGCGGTCTCGCCGAAGAACACCTTGGACAGCCCGACTGCCTGCTGATAAGCCGACCGCGTCAGACGCAGCTTCATGATTGCCAAGGCCGCGTACGGCACGACCATGCCGATGGCAACCTCATTGGCCTGAATGGTGTATCCCGGCGCGGCGATTCGGTGATCGCCACTGCACAACAGGAACGACCCCATCGCGATGGCCGGGCCGGTGCACGCCATGACCACCGGCTTGGGGTAGGACAGCAGCCGATACGACAGT
>NZ_DASPSP010000151.1:0-4085 GCF_035623875.1 Mycobacterium sp.
CGGTTCGAGATGCGGCAAGATCGGCGACCAAGCCCGCCAGATAGCGGTGATGCCGTGCAGCAATAGCAGGGGTGTCCCGGTTCCGGCACGGTGGCTTGGGGTCAGTTCCAATACTGGGAACACGGCGCGGGGTCGCTGGCGGTCACGTCGGGCCTGTGTAGCCACCGCGGCCACGGCGCTGCCGGCCAGGAGCGCCGTGGCCACGGTGGTTGCCCGTCGCCGCCTATTCGTCGTCATTGTTGTCTCGGAACTCGAATCAGGGTGTCAGCACGGCCTTGAGCACCTCGCCGCGGTGCTGAGCCTCGACCGCGTCGTTGATTTGGGCCAACGGCATCGTGGTGATCAGCTTGTCGAACGGGAACTTGCCCTGATCGTGCAGAGCAAGCAAGTAGGGGATGAACGTCTGCGGGTCGGAATCGCCTTCGACGATGCCCCGGATGGTGAGCCCGAGCAGCGGCGGTTGGAACAGCCCGACCGAAAACACGGCCTGCGGATCAGCAGGCACACCGATCAGCCCGAGCATGCCCCGCATCCCGAGGGAGGCGAGCAGCTGCTCTACGACGGGTGTTACCGCGGTGGTGTCGACGGCGTAATCGGCTCCGGCGGGCGCGATTTCCCGGATCTGCTCGGCCAGTGGACCGGCCTGCGGGTCAACGACGTGGGTGGCGCCGAGTTCCGTGGCCAGTGCTCGTCTGCTCTGGTGGAGGTCGACGGCGATGATCGACGAGGCCTCCCGCACGACAGCCGCCATTACGGCGGACAGCCCCACCGCTCCTGCGCCGGCGACGACCACGGTCGTCCCGGGCTGCACGTCGAATGAGTTCAGCACTGCGCCGGCCCCGGTCTGGATGCCGCAGCCAAGCGGGCCAACAAGCTCGACCGGAGAGCCCGGCGGAAGCTTGACCACGTTGCGTTCATGGGCCAGCGCGTGCGTCGCCAGTGACGACTGGCCGAAGAAGTTGGCCCCCAATTTCGTTCCGCCAGAAGCTAACCCGGACGTACCGTTGGGGCGCATGCCGCTGAAATTGTATTCCAGGAAGTTATGGCAATACGCCGGCTCTCCCATCGTGCAGCGCGGGCAGGCGGCGCAGCTGTTGAAACTGATCGCGACGTGGTCCCCAACGGCGACCGTCGTTACGTGCTCACCGGCCGCCACCACAGTTCCGCTGCCCTCATGCCCCAGCACGCCAGGTAACGGAAACGGCAGATGCCCGTGCTGGACAGCGATGTCGGTGTGACAGATGCCGGCCCCGGCGATCTTTACCACGACTTCGTCGGGCGCTGGCTCTTGAAGCTCCACTTCGGTAAGAGTGAACGGCGCACCGACCTCCTGAACCACCGCGGCTGAGATCTGCATCTGTTGCCCTCTTCTCTTTCCGGCGGCGTTGGGTCCGAACTGTGTCTGGTCGCGATTCCCGGCGGACCCAACTAAAGGCGGGCCGACGTCACAGACTCCCGTGCAGCGAGTCTGACCGACGAGCTTGCGTCGCCGCGTCACCACATCGGGCGGTTCTCTACCCCACAGAAGGGGTATTTCGCGCCAACACTCTTGGCCGTGGGCTTTTGAGTCTTCATAGTGGGATGGCCAGAGCCAAGGTGACTGTCGCAAGCTACCTGCCCCGATACCGTGCCGGTGTGTCCTCCGTCCCAAACTCCGGGCATGCGGGCGCGGTGTCGGGGCCGGGTTTGCGGTCAACGGAGACCGCATTCCCACGGCACGGCCGTCACGACGGCGACGCAGGGGAGACGAAGTGAGAACCGTGATAAGTCCACCAGCGCGCCGGGACGAGAATCTGCGTCCAAGCCGAGGCAAGACGTGGATGCTCAGGGGCTGCCTCGAGGACAACGAGGTCCCCGAGGCAGCTCACGAGGCGGGCCGCGGGATATGAGATGACCGGTACAACGCCGTCGTCGATTGCGGTCGACCAGCTCATCGAGGACGTCAAGGTGGGGCCCAGCGGTCCCAAAGTCGCCGCTTTTTTTGACTTCGACGGAACCCTGATCCAGGGATATTCGGCCAACGCGCTCATCGCTCACCGTGCTCGTAACTTCGAATTGGGGCCCGACGAGTTTGTTCGCACGATGCTCGCTGCACTGGGCGGCCCCCTCGACGAAGCCGCGTTCAAAGATCTTATGCTGCAGGGGATCCGGGGCTGGGTGGGCCGTACCGACGACGAACTGATGGAACTCGGAGAACAGCTGTTCGCCCGGGAAATCGCCGGTGCGCTCTTCCATGGGGCGTGGCGATTGGTGCGTGCCCATCAGAACCGAGGCCACACTGTTGTCATTGCGACATCTGCGACCCGGATGCAGGTGCAGCCGATGGCCCGCGAATTAGGTATCGACAACGTCTTGTGCACAGAGCTCGGGACCGAGCATGGTGTGCTCACCGGTGGCATAGCGGGACGCCCGCCGTGGGGGGAAGGCAAGCCAGCTGCGGTCCGTGAATTCGCCAGACGCGAACGAATCCCGCTGAAGAACTGCCACGCGTACGCGAATGGCGATGAGGATATCCCCTTCCTCGACGCGGTCGGGTTCCCGCATCCGGTCAACCCTGGGTCGGTCCTGGCCCGCCACGCCGGTGAGCACGGATGGCAGGTCGTGCGGTTCCGGACCAGGCGGAGCCAATTCCATCCGATGGCGCTGGTCCGGACGACGGGCTTGTTAGGCAGCTTCGCCGCGTCGGTCGGCGCGGGCGCGGTTGCCGGGGCGTTGACCTTCGACCGTCGCGGCGGAATGGACATGGCCACGTCCCTGTTCGGTCGCGTTACAGGGCCATTCGCGAATATCAAGTGCGATGTCAGCGGCGAGGAGAACACGACGCACCGTCCCGCGGTGTTCTTCATCAATCACCAAAGCACGCTAGTCGACGCGCTGGTCACCTCCAGGGTGGTGCAACGGGGCTTTACTGTGGTAGCCAAGGCCGAGGTGAAGCAGATTCCTGTGCTAGGGCAGCTGCTCACGCTGGCCGATGTCGCCTTCGTGGACCGCTCTAACACGTCCAAGGCCATCTCGGCGATGCAACCTGCGGTGGACAAGCTGCGTAACGGCGTTTCGATCGTAATGTCGCCCGAAGGCACCAGGTCGCTGAGTCCGCGGATCGGGGCGTTCAAGAAAGGCGGCTTTCATTTGGCCCGCGACGCGGGGGTTCCTATCGTCCCGATCGTCATCCGCAATGCCGGCGAAATCATGTGGCGCAATGCAAAAGTGGCGCAGGAAGGCACGATCGAAGTTGTTGTCCACGAGCCAGTTCCGACTGCCAAGTGGACGAAAGCCGATCTCGATGAGTGGGTGACGCGAATGCGTCAGCTCTACGTGGACACCCTCGACGACTGGCCGGGCAGCCAGGCCGGGAAGCGGTGGTCGGAGATGATCGCGAAGGCATCGGTGCGGAAATGACGGTGCTGGCGGATCGCCTCGCGCGGCTTCTGCGCGCGAACGGATCCGCCTCCGTGCAGTCACCGGATGACGGCGAGGCTCTACTCGGCTCCAACGAATTTTCTAAAAGCACAGCCGAATTGGCGTCGCAGCTGGGCCGCGACGTGGCCGACGTGCGGGCCGAGGCTGCCGCCTACGTGCGCGAGATGGCAGCAACCCATGTCCCGGCCGTCGTGGGTGCCTGGCAAGCCTGGTCCGCATGGATGGTCCGTGGATTCCAAGTTGTGGTCGATGACGACGACCTCGCCAAACTGCGCGAGCTCGACCGCGACCACGCCTTGATCTTCTTGATCTCGCACCGTTCGTACCTGGATCAGTTTTCGTTCCCACCACGCCTTAGGCGGGAGGGCATATCGCCGACGTTCGGGCTGGCCGGTGCGAACCTTAACTTCTTTCCGCTGGGCACGTTCGCCCGGCGTAACGGGTTCATTCCGGTGCGACGCTCGACGGGGGATGTGCCCGTGTACCGATTGGCCCTGCGCGCACTGGTTGGCCAGATGGTGGCCAGCGGTCGCAACCTGGTGTGGTCGATTGAGGGCGGGCGGTCACGCACCGGCAAGCTACGGCCACCGCGTTACGGGTTACTGCGTTATGTGACCGACGCGGTCGAGTCGGTCCAATCAGAGCGGACCCTTGCTGTACCGGTT
>NZ_DASPSP010000184.1:0-21769 GCF_035623875.1 Mycobacterium sp.
CCCGCAGAACACCGCGCCGTCGCTGATGCGGTCGCAGGTGGCATCCAGCACGGCACCGAAGCGGCTGCCGCCACCGCTTTCCCGCGCCATGGCCCCGTCGACCAGGTCGAACATCACGAAAAACCAGATCACCAAGGTGCCAGCGAATAGCCGACCGGTCGGAAACAGCGTCAACGCGGCCAGCACCGCGGCAGCGGTGGCGATGATCGTGACGCCGTCGGCCGTGAAGCCGGCATGCAGGAACGCCCGGGCCACCGGTGCGGTGACTCGTGCGACCCCCTCACGGGACAACAGCTTGCTCACGACTGCTTTTCCCACTCGGTGGCCAGCAGACGACGGGTGTCGCGCAGCAACTGCGGGATGACCTTGGAGTCGCCGATAATTGTGATGAAGTTAGCGTCGCCACCCCAGCGCGGCACCACGTGCACATGCAGATGTTCGGCCAGTGAGCCGCCCGCCGATTCGCCCAGGTTCAGGCCGACATTGAAGCCGTGCGGCCGGGACACGCTCTTGATGACGCGAATCGCCTTCTGCGTGAACGCCATCAGCTCGGCGGTCTCTTTGTCGGTGAGATCTTCCAGCTCGGATACCCGCCGATACGGCACCACCATCAAATGTCCCGGGTTATACGGGTAGAGGTTGAGCAAGGCGTAGACGAGTTCGCCGCGGGCGACCACCAGACCCTCCTCGTCAGACAATTGCGGGATGTCGGTGAACAGCTGCGACGGCGAGGAGTTGTCGCGCCGCAGCGGGGCCTCGGCGAGGTAGCTCATTCGGTAGGGCGTCCACAGCCGCTGCAGGTGGTCGGATTCTCCGACCCCTCTGTCGATGATCGATTCGTCATCAGCCACGGCTGGTCACCTTGACTAAATCAGCTGTAGGCGTTGAATTTTCACGATCGGCAATCCATTGCGCAATAGCAGCCACCGCTTCGCCGCGAGGTACCCCGTTGATCTGGGTGCGGTCGCCGAACCGGAAGCTGACCGCGCCGGCCTCGACGTCGCGGTCGCCGGCCAGCAGCATGAACGGCACTTTTTGGTTGGTGTGATGAACGATTTTCTTGGCCATGCGATCGTCGCTGGAATCCACTTCGACTCGCACTCCGTGCGATTTCAGCTGCGCAGCAACGTCTTCCAGGTATGCCGCATGCTCGTCGGCGACGGGGATGCCGACCACCTGCACCGGCGCCAGCCAGGCCGGGAATGCCCCGGCGTAGTGCTCGGTGAGGATGCCGAAGAACCGCTCGATCGACCCGAACAGCGCGCGGTGGATCAGCACCGGCCGCTGCCGGGTTCCGTCGGCGGCGGTGTATTCCAGCTCGAAACGCTCCGGGAAGTTGAAATCGACCTGAATGGTCGACATCTGCCAGCTGCGGCCCAGCGCGTCGCGGGCCTGCACGGAGATCTTCGGACCGTAAAAGGCTGCGCCGCCGGGATCGGGTAGCAGTTCCAGACCCGATTCCGCCGCCACTTCGGCGAGCGAGTTGGTGGCTTCCTGCCACATCTCGTCGGAGCCGACGAACTTCTCCGGGTCCCTGGTGGACAGCTCCAGATAGAAGTTCTCCAATCCGTAGTCGGCCAGCAGGTCGAGGACGAACCGTAGCAGCGAAGCCAGTTCGTCGTGGAGCTGCTCGCGGGTGCAGAAGATGTGCGAATCGTCCATGGTGAACCCGCGCGCCCGCGTCAACCCATGCACCACACCGGATTTCTCATAGCGGTAGACGGTGCCGAACTCGAAGAGCCGCAACGGCAGCTCGCGATACGACCGTCCCCGCGACCGGAAGATCAGCGTGTGCATCGGGCAGTTCATCGGTTTGAGGTAGTAGTCCTGCCCCGGCTTGCGCACGGTTCCGTCGTCGTTGAGCTCGGCATCGAGGTGCATCGGCGGGAACATGCCGTCGGCGTACCAGTCCAAGTGGCCCGACGTGTGGAACAGTTGCGCCTTGGTGATGTGCGGGGTGCTGACGAATTCGTAGCCGGCCTCGATGTGCTTGCGCCGCGAATACTCCTCCAGCTCCCTGCGGACGATGCCGCCCTTGGGATGGAAAACCGGTAGGCCCGAACCGATTTCGTCGGGGAAGCTGAACAAGTCCAGCTCGGCGCCCAACTTGCGGTGGTCGCGGCGCTGGGCTTCCTCCAGCAACTGCAGATGGCGGTCGAGCGCCTCCTGCGACTCCCAGGCAGTGCCGTAGATGCGCTGCAGGCTGGCGTTGTTCTGATCGCCGCGCCAATAGGCGGCCGAACTTCGGGTCAGCTTGAACGCCGGGATGTGCTTGGTGGTCGGGATGTGCGGCCCACGACACAAGTCGCCCCAAACCCGTTCCCGGGTACGGGGATTGAGATTATCGTAAGCAGTGAGCTCGTCGCCGCCGACCTCCATGACATCGGGGTCGCCGGACTTGTCGTCGACGAGTTCGAGCTTGTAGGGCTCGTTGGCCAACTCCTCGCGCGCCTGGTCCTTGGACTCGTAGACGCGCCGGTCGAACAGCTGCCCGTCCTTGACGATCTGGCGCATCCGCTTTTCCAGCTTCGCCAAATCCTCCGGCGTGAACGGCTCTGCCACGTCGAAGTCGTAGTAGAAGCCGTCGGTGATCGGCGGCCCGATCCCGAGCTTGGCGTGGGGGAATAGGTCTTGCACGGCCTGGGCCAACACATGCGCGGTCGAGTGCCGGATGACGCTGCGTCCCTCGTCGGTGTTGGCCGCTACCGGCGTGACCACGGCATCCTGTGCGGGAACCCAGCTCAAGTCGCGCAGCTTGCCGTCGGCGTCCCGCACCACCACGACCGCATCGGGAGCACCGCGGCCGGGCAGACCCGCGTCGCGCACCGCGGCGGCCGCGGTCGTCCCGGCAGGCACCCGGATCGGGGCTGCTGGGGCCGGGTGTGCGAGGGCGGTCATCGACGCGGTCTCCATGGCTTTCGGGTGTTCAAACGGACCCGACCATGCTATCGGGATGGCTTGCCGTCGCCGGTTCCAGCCTTAGGGCTGGCCGGGTCTGAGTAGCACGAACAGCGCCTCGCTGTCGGTCAGCACCGTGTCGCCGTCGCTCAACTGGCCAGAGACGAAGATCTTGCGTCCCTCCACCCGGTCGACCCCCGCGTCGATCTGCAGCTCCTTTTCGATCGGGACGATCTGGCGGTAATTGATATGCAGATATCCGGTGCGCTGGCGGGGACCGCCGGTGATCACTGCGGACGTCATACCCAAGATGGAATCGAACAACAGCCCTAACGCACCACCATGCACGGCCCCGTTGCGTCCCAAGTGAAACCGTCGAAACCGCACCCAGCCTTCGATTCTGCCGCCATCCGTTCTGCGCACCTTCATCGGCACCGGCAGGATGTTGCCGCGGTTCGGCAGATCCATCCGGCGGCCCGACGGCGTTGTCCACTCGTCGACGTCAAACGGGCTGAGCAGATCGGACACCTTCTCGATCAGGTCGGCGGCCTCGCTGATCACCCCGTCGGGCGCGTCGACCGCCCGGGCGTGATCCTGTAGCGCACGCACTGCCTCGATGAACCGGCCATAGTCGGGCCCACCCCTGGTCGTCGGTTCGGGCGGGTTGAATCCGCCGCCCGGGTGTCGCGCATGTTCGCCGGCCACCAGAACACCGTATTCGGTGCGACGTCAGTGCTTGGCGTCACCTCGAGATCGACGGCAGAGCGACTTTTTCGCCCTGCGTCGATCTCGGGGTTGCCGCCCCGCCGCGCCTAGCTGTTCTGTTCGGCGCCTGCCGCGGCCAGCGTCTCGAATTCCTCGTCGGTGAGCGTGATCTCCGCTGCGGCGACGTTCTGCTCTAGGTGGGCAACGCTGGACGTGCCGGGAATCGGCAGCATTACCGGGGATCGCTTCAACAGCCAGGCCAATGCTAACTGGGAGGGCGTCGCGTGGTGACCGGCCGCGACTTTCTGCAGCGGCCCGTCCGGGGCGGCCAGCGGTCCAGCGGCCAGCGGGAACCACGGGATGAAGGCGATGCCCTGGCTGGCCGCGGCGTCCAGGAGCGGTTCGGCGGTGCGGGCAGCCAGGTTGTACAGGTTCTGCACCGACACGATCGGCGTGATCTGCTGGGCGGCGGTGAGCTGATCGACGTTGACCTCGGACAGGCCGATATGGCGGATCTTGCCTTCTTTCTGCAGCGCGACGAGTTCGCCGACCTGGTCGGCCAGCGGGAAGTTGGCGTCGACGCGGTGCAGCTGAAACAGGTCGATGGTCTCGACGCCGAGGCGCCGCAGGCTCATTTCGCATTCCTGACGCAAGTAACTGGGATTGCCCAGCGGAATCCACACATCCGGCCCGGTCCGCAACAGCCCGGCTTTGGTCGCGATGACCAGGCCGTCATAGGGATGCAGCGCCTCGTGGATGATGTCCTCACAAATGTAGGGACCGTATGAGTCCGCAGTGTCAATGAAGTTGACGCCGAGCTCCACGGCGCGGCGCAACACCCGGACGGCTTCACCACGGTCGGCCGGGGGGCCCCAGACGCCCTTGCCGGTCAGGCGCATTGCGCCGAAACCGAGCCGGTTAACCGTCAGCTCGCCGCCGAGGATCAAGGTTCCGGAAGCTTGGGCTGAAGGTTGCGCGGTGTTGGCGGTCACCCCTTCGACCGTACGCCCCGCCGACCTGCCCACACCGGCGTGGCAAGCTAAGGCGGGTGGACTTGTACACGATCGCTCAGCTGCCCCTGACCTACCCGGAGGTGGGCGCGACTGCCGGCCCGATGCCCCCGGGGTACAAACACATCGGTTTCACGGCCCACATCGGCATGGGTCAACTTCGCTTCGAACAGGCCGCCGACGCGGTCATGCATTGGGGCATGCAGCGTGGCGCTGGCCTCGGGGTCCAGGCCAGTAGCGACGTCGTCGAAGTCGGCACAGTGGTGGTGGTCAAAATCGGGTTCCTCAAAGCACCCTGCCGGGTCGTATACGTCGTGGACGAACCTCACGTGCGGGGATTCGCCTATGGCACCCTGCCCGGCCATCCCGAGTCGGGTGAGGAGCGGTTCGTGGTGCGCCTCGATCCGGTCACTGCCGCGGTCCACGCCGAGGTTTGCGCGTTCTCCCGGCCGGCGACGTGGTGGAGCAAAGCAGGCGGCCCGGTGACGTCACTGGCGCAGCGAATAATGAACAAACGCTACGTGCGCGCGGTGTGACGGCCTCTGGTTCGCGACACGTAAACCTTTGCGACGACACACGGGTGCGCGTGGCAGAGGTTTAAGTCTCGGCGAACATGTCGGTCCCTCATGGCACGGTCCGAGCATGGGTGATGTGTTCGTAGGTAGCGAGGCCGTCTTACAGGGCAAGCTGAGCCCGTATCAGCTCCGAACTGGATTCCGCTCGATCTGCCCCAACGTCTACCTGTCGGACTACTCAGTGCCATCACTTCGACAACGCTCGGAAGCGGCGTGGCTGTGGTCGGGCCGTCGCGGTGTATTGGCCGGCCTCGCCGCCGCAGCCTTGCATGGCTCAAATTGGATCGACAACCATGAGCCAATCGAGTTGATCTGGCGAAACCCTCATCCCCCGGCCGGCGTAATCACCCGGAACCAACGGCTCGACGGTGACGAGATCACTCATGTCGCTCGGTTGCCAGTCACGACCCCGGCCCGCACTGCCTACGACCTGGCTCGGCGGCTGCCGCGAGGCGAGGCGGTGGCGCGACTCGACGCGCTGATGCACGCCACCCCGTTTTCGGTCGAGGACGTGCTGCTGCTCGCCAAGCGTTATCCGGCCGCCCGTGGCCTGCGAAGGCTGCGGGCGGCGTTGCCGCTTGTCGACGGTGGGGCTGCATCACCCAAAGAGACCTGGCTACGACTGTTGATAACTGACGCTGGGATTCCTGTGCCCACCACGCAGATACCGGTGCACGAGAATTGGCGGCTGGTCGGCGTGCTGGATTTGGGCTGGGAAAAATACCAGGTCGCCGTCGAGTACGACGGCGATCATCACCGCAGCGATCGCCGCCAGTACGTCCGGGACCAGCGCCGCCTTCGCAAACTGAAGGCCATGGGCTGGATCATCATTCGGGTGATCGCCGAAGATACGCCTGAGGATGTAATCCGGCGGGTTCGCGAAGCACTCGCTGCACGGGGCTACCGCGACACTTAAACCGTTGCGACCACACGCCGGTGCAGATCGCAGTGGCTTAAGTCTCGCCGACGAAATACGGCTAGCCCCACCCGCCAAGCAGTTTTTCCGCGCCCGCGCAGAGCCGCTCGATCACCTGGCCTACCGGTGCGACGCCGGTGACCATCCCGACACCCTGGCCCGCATCCACCGGGGCGGTCCTACGATCGTCGGCGGCGATCGCGGCGGCGAGTTCGTCTTCAGCGGCGGGATCGTCGGCCAGGGCGTCTTCGTGACCGCTCCAGCGCGCGACGAAGTCGTTGCGCAGCACACGCGACGGGAATCGCTTCGACCACGGCAGCCCACGAACGATGTCGAACACCCGGGTGCTGGTGGTGTCGGTCTCGCGGGCCGCGACCAATGCACGGCGGGAAGCATCGGTCGTCAGCGCCTCCGGAGAGGCCGACAGCACGGTGCCTAACCAGGCGCCGCTGGCGCCGGCGGCCAGCACGGCTGCGAGGCTTCGCGGAGAGGCGATTCCTCCGGCCGCCAACACCGGCACCGATACGGCGTCCAAGACCGCGTCGAGCAGCGGCAGCGTGCCAATCGTCGCATCCCCGTGACCACCACCTTCGGAGCCGCGGGCCACCAGCAGATCGATCCCGGCATCCTGCGCTCGCTGGGCTTCGTGGCTGTTGTAAACCTGTGTGGCGGCGGCGATTCCGGCATCATGGGTGCGATCGACCCAGGACAAGTCAGTTCCGAAACTGACCGAGACAAGCACAGGTTGCGCGGCCAGCGCGGTGTCGAACAACTCCGGCTCCTTGCGGATCACCCAGTCCACCAGGCCAATTCCAAATGTTCCACGCACGTGCGGCAACTCGGCGTACAGCGACGACGTCGACCCGGCACTGCCCATGCCGACCATGCCGAGTCCACCGGCAGCGGTCACCGCGGCAGCAAGTCGTCCGCCGGCAACGCCTCCCATGGGGGCATTGAGGATTGGCACCCGCAGGCCCATGCTCCGGGACCACGGCGTCGACAGCATCTGGCTACGCCGAGGGAAGGCTCTTGAAGACCGTCAGCAGGACCACCGAATCGTCGACGGCCTGTAGCGAATGCCGGTGCGGCGGAATTACAACGTAGTCGCCGGTCTTTCCGTCCCACCCATCCTCACCAGCGGTGAGGTGCACGTGTCCTTTCAGGACCTGCAGCGACGCCTGTCCGGGGCTGTCGTGTTCGGAGAGCTCATGCCCGGCCAGCAACGCCATCACGGTCTGCCGCAGTTCGTGGGTGTGCCCGCCATGCAATGTGTGTGCGGCCCGCCCGCTGTGTGCCTGCCGTGCCTCGGCCAGCTTTTCGTCGGCCAGGCTGGTCAGCGAAATCGATTCCATCAATGCGTCCTTCGGTCAGGGTTGCCTCAACTGGATAGTAGAAGAATCCCGCCCGCGGCCAACGCCAGCGCCTTGATCGCCTCCAGACAAATGTAGACGTAATGGCTCCGCGAGCGCGGCGCATCCAGGCCGGCCAGCACCTGGTCCGAACGGCGATTCAACCGCGGCCGTACCGCCCCGATCTGCAGGGCCAACGCGCCGAACGCAACCGCCAACGCCGCTGCCGCGCCGGCCGACGGCGGGCTTGCCACAGTGGTGACGAGAACGACGACGGCCAGCACCACCTCGACAGTGTTGAGCGCGCGAAAGACCAGACGACCGATGCCGAGGCCGATCTGGAGGGTGACGTTCGGAGCGCGGAACTTCAGCGGCGCTTCGAGAAACGAGATGGCCAGCACCATGCCCAGCCAGACGAAGACAACGGCGATTGCTACCGCGTGCGCCAGGCTCACGTCGCCGCGACTCGTCGGGAAAGTTGCGCCAGACACAGATCTGGCTCGACGAACGCCTCAAGTCGATCGACAGTGACCGGCGCCTCCCAGCTTTCCAGCGCTCCCTGCATGACCCCCAGGTGGATCGGGCAGATAACGGCCTTCTGGCTTTCGACCAGTTCCAGAAACGGGCAGTGCCGCAACCCCACCTGCTCGTCCCCGCGACGCGCAGGGGAAAAGCCGAGCTCGTCGAGTAGATCAACCAAGTGCTCGATCGATTCCTCGGCGTCGGGCGCCTCCGCGGTGCTCCGAGGAGGCGCCGCCCTCAATACCCTGAGTGCGTCGCCGCGGCGACCGAGGGCCTGCTTTGCTGATCTGACGACGACGCTCATTCTCCTGAACATTCTGCTCGGCAGGCCGACGATCAGTTGCGTTTCGCCTAAAACGGGCGCATCTGCCCCGGCAAGTCCGAACCGACCATGCCGGCACCTACGGCTGGGAGTATCCCGAGATCGGCGCATTGCTGTGGGCTGCCGAAACGTTCGCGGCGACAGTTCACCGCTGGCCCGGACAGGTTACGATACCTGACCGTGGACCAAAAGCGGGAGACCCTGCCGCTGATACCGACTGTGCGGCAGGCGGTCTGATGACCCGAATTCGGCAACGCGGTTCGCGGGAGAGACTGCCATCGGCGACTCGCGCAGACGATGTCGTGCAGGGACACTGGCTGTTGGCGCGACTGGGCAAACGGGTACTGCGCCCGGGCGGTGTCGAGCTGACCCGGACCCTGCTGGCCCGCGCCGGTGTGGCCGATGCCGACGTACTCGAACTGGCTCCGGGTTTGGGCCGCACTGCGACCGAAATCGTTGCCCGCCAACCGCGTTCGTATGTCGGCGCCGAGCAAGATCCCGCTGCGGCCAGGTCGGTCCGTCGCATCGTCGGCGGACACGGGGACGTCCGAGTCACCGATGCTGCCAATACCGGAATGCCCGACGCCAGCACCGACGTCGTTATCGGCGAGGCGATGCTGACCATGCAAGGCGATACTGCCAAGCACGCTATCGTCGCCGAAGCCTCGCGAGTGCTGCGGCCGGGCGGCCGCTATGCCATCCATGAACTCGCGCTGACGCCGGACGCGACCTCCGACGCGGTCAAGACAGACGTCCGGCAGTCCCTCGCCCGTGCGATCAAAGTCAACGCCCGTCCGTTGACCGTCGCCGAGTGGAAACAACTGCTGACCGACCACGGGCTGGTCATCGACCATGTCGCGACCGCCCCGATGGCGCTGTTAGAACCGCGACGGCTGGTCGCCGACGAAGGGCTGCTGGGAACGCTCCGGTTCGCCAAGAACCTGCTCATCCACCGCGACGCCCGTCGGCGGGTAATCCATATGCGCCGCACCTTCCGCCGGCACCGCGAACGGCTGACGGCCGTCGCGATCGTCGCGAGCAAACCCTGCAACGACACCGACTGAAAGCCTCCGGGGTTCAGCGCCGCTCGTTCAGAGCGCCCGCAATGCTTTCCAGCATTTCGGAGTGTCTCAAGAACGGCGTGATGATGTCGACGGGTAATGGGAACACCACCGTTGAGTTCTGGTCCGCGCCCAGCTCCAGAAGTGTTTGCAGGTAGCGCAACTGCAGCGACGCCGGGTTCTTCGAGAGTGTCTCGGCCGCCTCGCGCAGCTCCTCGGAGGCCTGCAGTTCACCTCGTGCATTGATGACTTTGGCGCGCCGTTCCCGTTCTGCCTCGGCCTCGCGAGCCATCGCCCGTTGCATCGACTCCGGGATCTCGACATCTTTGATCTCTACGACACGGACCTCGACACCCCACGGCTCGGTCTGCTTCTCAATGATGCCGCGCAGATCGGTGTTGAGGTCTTCCCGATGGGCCAACAGGGTATCCAGATCGGCGCGGCCGAGCAGTGAGCGGAGTGTGGTCTGCGCGATTTGCGAGGTGGCCACCGCGTAGTTCTCCACTGCCAGAATCGCTTTCAGTGGATCCACGACCTGGAACATCACCACAGCGTTTACCCGCGCTGGCACATTGTCACGGGTGATCACTTCCTGTGGAGGGATGGTCAACGTGACCACACGTTGATCCACGCGGATCATATGGTCCGCCAATGGAATCAGGAACCGCAACCCGGGTCGGTATAGCTGGCGAACATGTCCCATCCGGAACACCACCCCACGCTCGTATTCGCGCAGCACGGTCAGCGACACCAACGCCAGCGCGGCCAGCACCACGATGATGCCGACCGCAACAACGATCACTCCTCCGCTCACTGGGAGCCCTCCTTATCCGTCCAGCCGCCACCCCATCGGGTGGAGTACCGGTCGATCGCGGCAGCCACCTGATCTTCTAGGGCCGATCGGTGCGGCAGATGGTCAGGTGCGTTCGACGGCGTATTCCATAGATGCCGCGCCAGCGGCAGTCCCGCGATCACAACCAGTAGGGCGGCCCCGACCAATACCACTGCATCAGCGACAGTGTGTTGCCCAATCAGCATCGCCAGGGGCATCACCACTCCGAGCGCCGCCACCGAGCAGGCGATGCCGCGGTGGAATCGGCCCGCATCCGAATACGGCCATGGATCGACCTCGCGGCTGACCTCCCGGCCCTGATCCGACGTCGTGCAATTCGACTTGACCGGGCAGCTATTGCATACAACGGGGGACGCCCGGTACCGCATCACTCGGTGCTGCGGATCGAACGACGTTGGCCACAGCCAGTGATCCTGTGGACACACCCACGCGTCGTGGTCCGGGTGATAGACGAAACCGCCCGTGCGCCACCTCGCCGCCCGTCGCGACACCCGACGTGCCATCTCGTCGAAACACCAGGCGATGGCCACCAGCACCAGCGCGTACCCGGCAACCAACCACACTGACGCAGCTGGCGGTGTCACGTCAGTCCTTCGCCGTGGCAGGGGAAGCAGTGTCTGTGTAGAGCGCACGCTCGGGCAGTTCCTCGGCCACCGAGCCGCCGCGGAAGTTGCGCAGCGCCGTCCACGCGATCCAGATGAACGGCAGCACACCTCCGATGATGAGGATCAAATCCCCCGGCAGCCGCAGCCATTCGATCAGCGAGTTACCGGGCCGGGTGATGTAGCCCAGCGACCGCGCCTCGTAGTAACCGTCGCTGACCGAGTGGAAGAGCTGCAGAATCCCTAGCGGCAGCAGGGTGGCAAACACCATCCAGGCCAGACCGATGTTCATGCCCCAGAACGAAATTCGCGCCAGCTTTTCCGGCCACTTGTCGGGCGGGATTATGTAGCGGAACGCGAACATCGCCAGCCCGACGGCCAGCATGCCGTACACGCCAAACATCGCCGCATGCCCGTGGTTGGCTGTCAGAGCCGTGCCGATCTGGTAGTAGGACACCACCGGCAGGTTGATCAAGAACCCAAAAATGCCCGCGCCCACGAAGTTCCAGAATCCGACCGCGACCAGGAACATCACCGCCCAGCGGTGTGGGAACGGCTTAGCGTCACCGGACTGCTGACGCGAGCCCAGTTGCAAGAACGCCCACGCCTCCACCGTCAGGAATGTCAGCGGAATAACCTCGGCGGCCGAGAAGAACGCCCCCAGCGCCATGTGCTCCACCGGGGTTCCGGAGAAATACAGGTGGTGCATGGTGCCGATCACGCCGCCGGCGGAATACAAGATGATGTCGAGGAAGATCACGCCCAGCGCAATGCGCTCCCGCACCACGCCCAGCAGCACAAAAATGTAGGCGACCATCACCGTGGTGAACAGTTCGAGGAAGTCCTCCACCCACAGGTGCACCACCCAGAACCGCCAGAAATCGGCGACGGTGTAGTGGGTGCCGCTGCTGGCCAGCAGGCCGATCGAATAGAACACCGGGATCGCCAGCCCGGCGAAGAAGAACAGCCACGGCATGTTCATTTTCGGCTCGACCTTGAGCCGGCTCCGCATGCCGCGCCAGATGATCGCGATCCACAAGAACATGCCGACGATCAGCAGGATCTGCCACAGCCGCGGCAAGTCGAGGTACTCCCACTGCTGGGAGAACAGGCCACCGGCGGGAATCACCCCGTAGATCGACAGTGCCTCGGTGATTAGCGAACCGAACACCACCACCGCGACCGCGCCCAGCAGCCCGTAAACCAGCCAGCTTTGTCGCTTCGGCTCGCGGCGGGCGATGAACGGCACTAAGAAGATGCCGCCGGCCAGAAATGCCGCCGCGGTCCAGAACAGCGCCAGTTGCACATGCCAAGTGCGAGCCAGGTTATAGGGCAGTACCCGGGCCAAGTCCAGGCCGAAGAAATTCGATAGATCGGCCCGGTAGTGCTCGGCAGCGGCACCTACCAGCGTCTGCGCCAAGAACAGCACCGACACGATCGCGAAGAACCAGATCGTGGCCCGCTGGGCAGGTGTCAGGCTTACCTCGCCGGGTTGGCGGAAGGACAAGGTGGACGCCTCCGCGCTGTGCCAGCCCACCCGCTGGCTCCACCGCCCGTAGACGGCGAACATGATCCCGATACCGCCGAGCAGGGCAACCAGCGACAGCGCCGACCACACGATCACCGGCGCCGTGGGACCGTTGTCGACCCGCGGCTCGGACGGCCAGTTGTTGGTGTAGCTGTACTTATGACCGGGCCGTTCGGCCGCAGCCGCCCACGCTGTCCACGCGAAAAACCCTGTCAAGTCACGGATTTCGGCATTGTCGGTGATCATGCGCGGTCGCAGCCCGTACTTGGTGGAATTCTCGCCGAAGTATGCGGCATACTGCCGCTGGATATCGGCAAATGCGCGGGCTTGTTTGTCGGTGAACACCAGCGTCTTGGTTTCCGGGTTGTAGCGATTGGTCCGGAACTCTGCGACCACTGCGTCGCGCGGATCGGCCATCCCAAGCCCGCGCCATTGAGCGGCGACGTCTTCGGTCGCCTTGCGCAGGTAATCCGCGGTGTAGTCCGGCCCGAGATAGGCGCCGTGGCCGAGCACCGACCCGTACTCCATCAGTCCGCGCGCCTGGTAGAGCTCCTGACCGCGAGTTATGTCGGCGCCGGTGAACAGCACCTCGCTCGATTCGCTGACCACCTTGTCGGGCAATGGCATTGACGCGGTGTAGGCGCGGTAGACCAGGATGCCCATCACCAGGAAGCCGAAGATCATCACCAGGGCCACACCCTGGACCCAACCCTTGCCGATCAGCGGTGCCGATGTCGAAGTGTCGGAGCGCGGAGACGGTGCTGCCTCGGTCGCCATAAGGACCGCTCCCTTCAATCGGTTGATCGCCGGTATTTAACTCCCTGCAACGGCGCGACACACCGAATACGCACCTAATTGAGGACCAATGGCTCTATTTGGGATCAACGTTGCTGAGCAGCGGCTCAGTGCTTCTCGGCCTCTTCGAGGACACTCTCGGCGATGCGGAAAGCGGCATTGGCATCCGGCACACCGCGGTAAACAGCAGTCTGCAGCAGGACTTCTTTGATCTCGTCCCGCGATAACCCGTTGCGCAGTGCGGCTCGAATGTGCAACGCGAGTTCCTCATCACGGCCACGAGCAACCAGCGCCGTGAGCGTGATCATCGAACGACTGCGCCGGTCCAGGCCGGGACGTGCCCAGATTGTGCCCCAGGCGAATTCGGTGATGAACGCCTGGAAGTCCCGGGTGAAGTCGTGGTCCGCGCACCAGCCTGCTCGACGTAGCTGTCCCCAAGCACTTCCCGATGCACGGCCAAGCCTCGGTCATAACTCGCGTTCATTGCCCGCCTCTCCCCCGCAAGCGGATGGTACCCCCACCCCGGTCATAACGTGTGTCGCTCATCTGGCTCCCAATCTCCTCAGCTTCGCCAACACGTCGGCGATCCGGTCGGGCTGCTCAGCCGGCGCGAGATGAGCGGCCTGTGCCACCTCGACGAACCGTCCGCGGGTCACGTTGCTGGCGATGTACCGCAACGAATCCGGCGGCGTGGCAATATCGTTGGCGCCCGCGACAGCGACGATCGGGGTGTCGATTTCGCCGAGGCGATGACGGGCGTCGAACTCGGCGAGCGCCTCACAGGTGCGCGCATAGCCGTCGTCGTCGACCCGGCGCAGGGTGTCCACCAGTACCTGGGCTGAGGTGGGATCGCGCTCGAAGAAGCCGGGGGCGAACCACCGGCGAATCGACAGGGCCACGACTTCACCTGTTCCGGCACTGCGAACGACTTGGGCCCGCGACTGCCAGTCGTCCGGGTCGCCGATGCGCGCCCCCGTGCAGATCAGCGCCGCCGACACGATGCGCTCAGGATGCCCGAGCAGCAGCTGCAGCCCGACGGCCCCGGCCACTGAGACGCCGGCATAGGTGAACGGCCGTCCGCCGATCTTGTCTTCCACGACTTCGATGACGCTGGCGGCGAGGTCGTCGATGGTGAAGGCGTCCCTCGGTCGCGGGCTGGCTCCGTGGCCGGGCAAGTCCCAGCCAATGACGTGATAGATGCCGGCCAGACGCCGTGCCACACCAGACCACAAGGCCGCGACGGACGTGCCCAACGACGGGCCGACCACCAGCGGCGGCAGATCCGGTGACCCGCCCAGATGCGAGCCGCGAATTCGGAGGGCGCTCAAGGACGTTCCTTGACTATCGTTTGGCACTGTCCAGGCTCTCGTCGATTAGCGCGTTGACCACACCGAAGTAGTTGTCGGACTGAGCTGTGCCGACCAGCTCAGCGATCACTCGTTGCTCGCCAAGTATATCGGTGCTGTCCAGATTCTTTTCCATCTGCGCCGGATGGACCTGTAGACCGGCGAGCAGTTCACTGCCTGCCGCGCCTTTTTCTGCATGACAGAAAAGCTACCTGCGATACGGTACGAACGGGAGCCTCATCACCGCGACAAAATCCGCGACGCCGCAGCGCTGGTGAAGGTCGGCAAGACCATCTCGCTGACCATGCCCTACGACGAGCACGGCCCGCAGACCGGCTACCTCGGCAGAGCCAATCCCCGTCTCCACCAACTCACGTCGGGACCGGGATACCTTGTCGGCGCGCAACAACGCGTGGAAACGGAGACCCTGGCCCACCGGCGCGAATCCACCGGACAACCCACCGCCGGCTACTGCGACGACGTCCTGGTCATGCCCACCCAATCCGGCACGCAATGGGACGCACTATGCCACTTCTTCTGGCGCGGCCGGATGTACAACGGGCATTCGGCCGGTGACGCCGGAACAGCGGGCAGCCGCAGCAACGGCGTACAGACCTACACCGGCAAGATCGTCACCCGCGGGGTGTTCGTCGACCTGGCCGAATACCGCGGCGTGAACACCCTCGAGCCCGGTTACCCCATCAGCACCGACGACCTGGACGAGTACCTGGGTGCCAAAAACCTGGAAATCCGGCCCGGCGACGCGCTGATCGTCCGCACCGGGTTCATGGCCGCACGACGCGGGAAGTGCGGAGACTACGCTGGCGGCCCATCACCGGGACTGTCCCTGCACACCGCTCCATGGATCCGTGACAAAGACATTGCCGCCATCGCCACCGACACCTGGGGAATTGAGTTGCTGCCCAACGAGATCGATGTCTGGCAGCCACTGCACGTGGTCAGCCTCGCCCACACCGGACTAGCTTTCGGCGAGATGTTCGACCTCGACGCGCTCTCCGCCGACAGCAGAGCCGACGGGATCTACGAGTTCATGTTCTCAGCATCACCCCTACCCCTGACCGGCGCATCCGGCAGTCCCGTTTCCGCGCTTGCAATCAAGTGACCACCGACAAACAGTTGGAAAGAGCAGCCCCGACCGAGACGTTGACGGCAACACCCTGCGAACGGGTCGGGCATTCTTAACCCATGACGGTGGATGCCCTGTTGCAGTCGATCCCCCCGCTCACTGTGTACGTCGTGGTCGGCCTAGTTGTCGGGATTGAGAGCCTGGGCATACCGCTCCCGGGTGAGGTCGTCCTTGTCAGCGCCGCACTGTTGTCGTCGCGGCATGAGCTGGCGGTCAATCCGATCGGCGTCGGTACTGCCGCGGTGATCGGGGCGGTGATCGGCGACTCGACCGGTTACGCCATCGGCCGCCGGCTCGGCCTGCCACTGTTCGACCGGTTGGGTCGGCGCTTCCCGAACCACTTCGGCCCCGGACACGTCGCGTTTGCCGAGCGACTCTTCGACCGCTGGGGCGCGCGAGCAGTGTTCTTGGGCCGTTTCATCGCGTTGCTGCGGATCTTCGCCGGTCCGCTGGCCGGGGCGCTAAAGATGCGCTACGCAAGGTTTTTGGTCGCCAACGTGTCGGGTGCCGTGTGTTGGGCGGGCGGCACCACCGCGCTGGTCTACTACGCGGGTGTGGCCGCTGAACGCTGGCTGACCCGCTTCTCCTGGATTGCCTTGGTTTTCGCTGTCGTTTGCGGGGTAACCGCCGCAATCTTGCTGCGGGAGCGGGTATCCCGCGCTATCGCCGAACTCGCAGCCGAGCACTCCGGCGAAACCGGCCACACCACCGCCTGAAATTGGCGGTATTTACGGCGCTCGTCGAAGCCGCCTGGGCGTGACTTAGCACGTATTTCGTCCCGTTTTCCTATACCAGACAAAACCGGCGGTGGAAAATCCGTGCAGCCGTGTTTTGGAACTTCTCCATAAAAGCGGAGTGGCTGCCTATACGCGCCACTCCGCTACCGTCGTCGGTCGCGCGGCCGCGCCGCCACGCCTATCCGAAATACCCTGATGCAGGCTATCTTTGATGACGATGGCACCTGATCATCTCGATACCGACCGCGGCGTTGACTATGCCCGGTGAACTGCCATCCTGCCGAAGTGGAGTTTGCTAACCCGCCCGCGTCGCGTCGGCTGTCCGCGCCGGCCTCACCGAATTCTTAGGCGGCGTTCGATGGACAGACCTATTGGGCTTCTGTTATAAAATTGATATCTGCTAATCGACGTCGGTCTTCAGCTATGCAGGGCGGGCATCCATATCGCGACGCGCAGCGTCCGCCGATTAGGAGGATCATATGGGCAGTTTTGCCATCGCAGAGCCATCCTTTAATCACCTCATGCTGAGCAGTCGCCTGATCTCCGAACTGGCGCAAGCCAGGAGCACGCTACGGATGACCACCGAGCGCATCGGCCTCGCAGTGATCGTCAGTGCCGGTGGTGAACTGGACGCCTCTAACGAAGCCACTTGGCGACGCCTGCTCAGCGAGGCAAGCGCTGCGGCAGGCCCGCCGGGACCGCTTGTGGTCGACACCAGCGGCCTGGACTTCATGGGGTGCTGCGCCTACGCCGCGCTGGCCGCGGAGGCGGAGCACTGCCGCCAGCGTGGCGTCCAGCTGCGACTCGTCAGCAACCAACCGGTCGTCGCCCGGGTCGTCGCCGCTTGCGGCCTGAGCCAACTGCTGTCGGTTGACGAAAGCATCGACGCTGCGCTGTCGGTGTACGACCCGGTCGATTGGTAAATCCGCCGACGCTTAGATGCGTTGAGCCAGAAGCATCTTACCGGGGACAGCTGATTCAGCGGGTCCGGCCCTGCCGCCATAGCCTTTCAGGAGGACTTCTCCCGGGCCGGTCACCTCGGGCCCGCCGCCGTAGACCCGGTCGACGTCGGTGGCGATCAGGCACACGCTGCGGGCATTCCGAGCACCTGCTGGTTCATGCCATCCACCTACGCGATCATGCCGCTGAATGCCGACGTGAGGCACGACTTGTAACAGCGCAAGCTGCCGCCGCGAAGTAGTTCTTAATAGTGGGACGGCGGCCCGCGATGCACTGCTCCGGCCGAAATCCGCCACCACCATGGTTAGCTGGCGCAGGACTTGGAGGAGTATTGGACATCGTCCTCGGGGTATCGATGTCCCCTGCAACGATCCGCATGGTGCTGGTCGAAGGGGAAAACGCTGATGGCGTCACCGTCGATGAGGACCAGTTCGATCTCGACGACGCCAACGACCCGGCAATGCTGAGCACACCCGACCAGGTGATCGCCGCCATCCTTGGTACCCGCGAAGGAGCCAGCCAGGGCGGCCACCAGTTGACGTCAACCGGAGTGACTTGGACCGACCCCGGCGATGCCGCCGCGCTCGCGACCGCGCTGGCCGCCCGCAAGGTTGAGAACGTGATGCTGGTGTCGGCGTTTTTGGCTGCCGCCGCGCTGGCCCAAACCGTAGGCCACGCAATCGGTTACGAGTACATTGCAATGTTGTTTGTCGAACCGGACACCGCTACGCTGGCTGTCGTCGACTCGGCTGACGGTTCAATCACCGATGTGCAACGCCGTCCACTGCGTAGCGCGAACCCGGTGCCCGAGCTGGCCGCGATGATCGCCGATCACAGCGCGCCGGACAGCTATGCAGAGGGTCTGTTCATCGTTGGCTGCGACGTGGATATCGCGCCGATCAAGCCGGCGCTGGAGGCGGCGTCATACCTTCCGGTCAGTGCCCCTGAGGAGCCGGATATGGCGCTGGCCCGCGGGGCAGCGCTGGCGTCAGCCAATGCGCCTCTGTTCGCATCCTCCACCGCCGCTTTGGCATACGCGCAAGATCCGGGCACGGGCGAAGTGGACCCGTATGCCGTCTCGCCCGGTTACCTCGAGGTGCCCGCTTGTCGGGCCGGTGCTGAGCTCCGCGAGGAAGATCTCGCCTACAGTGCTGCGCCCGACCAGGACGCCGACGCGCAAACCGGCATCGTGGACATCGCCGGGCCCCCCGCGGAGGGTGACTTCGACACCAGCCAGCGGCGTCGACCGCTGATGTTGGTCGGCAGCGCCTTGGCGGTTGTCGTTGTCAGCGCGGCGTTGGCGCTGGAGATTGCGCTGGCACTAGGTATCCGGCCGGCGGTCGCGTTGCGGCCCACTCCCGGCCAAGCTCTCATCGCACCGGTCCAGGCGGCGCCATCACCACCGGCGGCGCAGCTCCTTCCGGCGCCGCACCCGCTGGTCGTTCATGCGGCACCGCCGCCAGTGCACCTGCCCGCTCCGGTGCCGATCGCACCACCTGCGCCGGTGCCCGTCCCGATTCCCGCCGCACCCGTCCCGGTGCCCGTCCCGCTGCCGATGCACGCGGGGATTCCGGCGCCACCTGTCCGCGTCCCGCTTGGTCAGCCTCGGATGAATCTGGGGATTCCCAGGCCGCCGCTGATGCAGGCGCCGAGCATGCCGCCGATGCGCGAGGCGGGCCCGCAGATGCGTACGCCATTCCCGCCATTCGGTGGGCAGACTTCCCAGCCGCCAATGAATTTCCCTGGGTCCGAGGGTCCCAGGTTCCCTATGACGCCTGGCCGCGAGGGTCCCCGGTTTCCCATGATGCCCGGCCCCGAGGGCCCTCGATTCCCAGGCATGCCTGGTCCGATGATGCCGCGGATGCCCGGTCCAATGTTCCCTCGGATGCCTGGTCCCATGATGCCCGGACTCCCCCATTTCAACTTTCCGGGTCGGTCATTCCGGTTCTGAGACAGTCGAATTCGATCTGATCTACCGGGGAAGGCCGAAGAGCTGGACCACCCCGTGATCGCGGCCGGCGGTGTAGCCACCGTCGACAGCAATGGCCTGGCCGCTAATGAAGGACGCGTCGAGAGATACCAGGAAAGCTGCCGTGGCGGCGATCTCCTCCGGCAGGCCCATCCGTTGCAGCGCGTGCTCCTCGGTGATCGAAGCCTTCGGGCCCTCCATCCCCGGCAAGCCGAATACGCTTCCGGTCATCGGTGTTTCGATGAAGCCGGGGCAAATGGCGTTTGCCCGGATACCGCTCGGGCCGTAGTCGAGCGCGATGTTCTTGGTGAGTAGCACCACGCCGCCCTTGGAGGCGTTGTAGGCGCTGCCGCCGGCGGTGCCTTCCAGTCCCTCGATGCTTGCCAGCGTGACGATGGAGCCCCGCTCGCCGTGGACCCGAGGCTGTTCGATCATTCTGGCCAGGGCCGCCTTCGCGACCAGAAACGTGCCGGTGAGGTTGATCGTGATCACCCGTTCCCATTCGGCGCGGTCCAGCAGATGGACCGGGCCGCCGCCGGCAACGCCTGCGGCATGGACCACGCCGTCGAGTCGATCGGGCACCACGGCCAGCACGGCAGCGATCGCGGCTTCGTCGGTCACGTCGGCCGTCACGAACCGGAAGCCCGGGCCGAGGTCGGGTGGAGCGGTCAGGTCGGCGCCCACGACGCTGCCGCCTTCGGCCAGCAGGCGCTCGGCGGTGGCCAGCCCGATGCCAGACGCTGCACCCGTTACGACGAACGTGCGAGAACGGGCGCGATCAGCGCTCACCATGGCGGGTCCTCTCGAATTCGGTTGCCGCGCAGTCAGAGTCCGAATTGGTCGTCGATGATGCCGAGCCAGATCTGTGCGACGTCCATTGCCACCTTCTCGCTGATGAACGCGTGCTGGGTACCGGTGTAGATGTCACGGAACGCGCGCTCGAGTCGGCTGCCCTCGCGGATCGCGGTGGTCCCGGCCGCCAGATGCGCCCACTCCGCGCAGGCTCGTGCCGTGTCGGTGGCATACACCGCCGCCACCCGCATGTCGGCTCGCAGCCTGGGCGTCAGGTCGTTGCCCGCGTGAACCGCTGCCTCCGCCGCCGAGAAGGCGTCGATCACCAGCAGGCGAGCCGCCCGCCAGGCGGCGACGTGGTGGGCCAGTCCCTTTTGGAAGGTGGGACGGCTGGCCAGCGTCGCCATATCGCTCATCCGCACTTTGGTGGCCGCGAGTTCCTCGACATCGTCGAGCATGCTCTTGGCCACCCCCAGCGCAAACGACGCGTGCCCGGCGGCGGTGATGGGCATCAGGCCCATGCGGCTGGCCGCCGAGGTCCCCCGGAACGGCTCACGGGTGAACAGCGGCATGGTTCGGTACTCCGGTACGAACACGTCCGCGACGTTGTAGTCGTAGGAGCCGGTGCCTTTGAGTCCCTGGACATACCATCCGTCGGTGAAGGTGACCTCCTCGCGAGGCAGAAATGCGACCCGCATTTCGGGAATGCCCTCGCTGGCCCAACGCATCTCACCGTTGTCCATCGGGAAAAAGCCGGCGCCGATATAGGCCGAGTGTCCGGTGCCGGAGCCGAAATTCCACGCACCGCTCAACTGGTAGCCGCCTTCGACGACTGTCCCCTGCCCGTTGGGGAAGTACTGACCGCCGATGGTGATGCGGTTGTCGTTGCGGGTAAAGATCTCGGCGAAACCCTCATCGGGCAGATATGTCGCCGCGGCGAAGGTCGAGGGCAGGTTGGCAATGCCGATCCAGCCGAAAGACCCGTCCTGCCAAGCCATTTCGATCCACGTCTCGATCATCTCGTGGAACGATGGTTCGACACCGCCGGCCGCAACCGGATTGAACGAGGACATCAGACCGCTGGCCCACATCTCCTCGACGATCGGCGCCGAGAGCGTCCGCAAACGCTCGGATTCCGCAGCCTCAGCACGGACCAGGTCGCGCATCCCACGAGCCCGATCCACCACCCGATCACGCACTCCGGTCATGCCGTCATCCTTTCGGTCCGCTGCTCTGCTTCATCGAAGACCGCGACCGGCTGGCGTCACTGATCAGTTGGCGGAACAATTGGCGGATTACGTGGCGGCCATACCTTTACCTGTGCTTTGGCCTCCGCCTTGGCCTTGGCCTTGGCTTTTTTCCTCGCCTCAAAGGTGTCATCGTCATCGTCTTCGTCGTCTTCGGGGTTGTCGTCCGTTTCGAAGATGACCTCGTACCACCGCTTATTGGGCTGCACCCGCGCTTCGACGTCACCGGTGGGAGTCGCGCGCCTCACCTGGACGTTCTCCAAGCGCGGATCACGTCGGCAGATGAAAGCTTCGAGCGCCTCCACCAACGGCATACCAGTGAGATTGATGTCTGCGAGCGCCCTGCCCTGGTACATAGCCACGCCGCACATCTTGCACCGGAATCGCGATGGACGCATCATTTTCCGGCGCTGGCATGTCTCGGCCTTATCGCTG
>NZ_DASPSP010000200.1:0-12633 GCF_035623875.1 Mycobacterium sp.
ACCGCACCCGCCAAATACATAGCTTTTCTATGCTAATCTGGTGGTGTCCAATAGAATTCGATATTGCAATAAGCGCACTCAAGAGGATTGCCACAATGAGCACTGTTTCCGCGTATGCCGCCACCTCGCCGACCGAGCCGCTGACCAAAACCACGATCACCCGCCGCGACCCCGGCCCGCACGACGTGGCCATCGACATCAAGTTCGCTGGGATCTGCCACTCCGACATCCACACCGTGAAAGCCGAATGGGGCCAACCTATTTACCCGGTAGTTCCCGGCCACGAAATCGCCGGCGTAGTGAGCGCCGTCGGCTCTGAGGTCACCAAACACAAGGTGGGCGATCACGTCGGCGTCGGCTGCATGGTCAACTCCTGCGGCCAGTGCAGTAGCTGTAAGGCCGGGCTCGAGCAATACTGCAAGCCGGGCGCGACCTTCACCTACAACTCCATTGACAAAGACGGCACGCCGACGCTGGGCGGTTACAGCCAGGCCGTCGTCGTCGACGAGAACTTCGTCGTGCGCATCCCCGACTCGCTGCCGCTGGACAAGGCGGCCCCGCTGTTGTGCGCCGGCATCACGCTCTTCTCGCCGCTACGGCACTGGAAAGCGGGGCAGGGCACCCGGCTGGCGATCATCGGCCTGGGCGGGCTGGGTCACATGGGTGTCAAGCTGGGCGCGGCGATGGGCGCCGACGTAACGGTGCTGTCGCAGTCGCTGAAGAAGATGGAGGACGGACTGCGCCTGGGGGCCAGGCACTACTACGCGACTGCCGATCGCGACACTTTCCGTAACTTGCGCAACAGCTTCGATTTGATTCTGAACACCGTGTCGGCAAATCTGCCGCTTGGCGACTATCTGAACCTGCTTGACGTCGACGGCACACTTGTCGAGCTGGGTATCCCCGAGCACCCGATGGAGGTGCCGGCATTCCCGCTGGCGCTGGCGCGACGCAGCCTGTCCGGGTCGAACATCGGCGGGATCGCCGAGACCCAGGAGATGCTGGACTTCTGCGCCGAGCACGACGTGACGCCCGAAATCGAGGTCATCGAGCCCGATTACGTCAACGAGGCCTACGAGCGCGTGTTGGCCAGCGACGTGCGCTACCGCTTTGTGATCGACACGTCAGGCTTGTGAGGCTGCGGCTTCGCCGTTAGACGCATCTGGGGTGGTAAACAGATCACTGATACCCGCCAGCGGCCAGCCGGCGGCGGCCAGCCTGCTGGCCACCCGCGCGATGTTCTCCGGACCGGCGTCGTAGTGCGTCATGTCGGAGATGAAATCCGCGATCACGTCACGGTCGACCGGCTCGTGATCGCGCTCCTCGTCGATCTCGTCGACCACTTGCGATACCTGATCCTCGGTCAACGGGGTGCTGCGCAGCAGCGCCAGCAGCGCGACTCGGTCGGGTCCAGGAACGCCTTCGGGGTAGCCGACCTGCAGCCACCGGACTACTGAACGCAAAAAATCGGCCACAGAAGCTGCAGCAGAAGATGGAGTTATCGCCACCCCATCAGTGTCACGAAAGGTGGTTCAGCGGCGCTACCGTCGCAGCGCACCGTTCACACAATTCATGCACCGTTCATCTTTCGACACAGCCCCTGACTTTCGGCGACGACACAGGTCACTACCGTGACGCGAATGAGGTGGCGGACGGTGGCAGTGTTGTCGGCGCTGTGGTGCGTGCTCGTGATCGCGCCCGCCGCGGTTACCACGAGCCTGTTCAAGATCTCGATCGACACATCGATCAGCGGGGCGGTGATCGGGGCGTGGGTTGTCGAGTATCTCCTGCAGTTCGCCGTGTTCTTCATAATCGCCCGGAAGTCGCCGCACGACCCATTGCTGGGCTGGTTCCTCGCCTCGATCATGCCGTTCGCCGCCGACTGGTCGGCACCGGTGTCGTGGTGGGCGCTGGTGATCTGCGCGGCGATTGTGGTCGGGTACGCGAGCTGGCTGACGTGGTCGGTGTATCGGTTTGACCGGCTGACTCGCGACGGTGTGCGGGCCAGAGCAGTCGTCATCGAGGTCAAGCGCCCGCTGTTCAACATGGTGATCAACAATGCCTACATTCGCCGGACACTGCGATTGCGCATCGAGCGGCCCGACGGAGCAGCGCCCTACGAAACCACTATCAAAGGGACGTTCATGTTTGGCGATATCTCGGCGCCCGGAGCGAAGCCGTGGGTGATGATAGATCCGCAGCGGCCGCAACACGTCGAATTCGCCAGCAAGACAGCGACTATGAACTGAACTCGTCTTGACGCAAACGACGGGATGGCTCAGACGAAAGGGTGGCGGCCAACCATGGCGGCGCAAGAAGAAGCAGCGGCTGGTCCGGATCCCGTGGTTGCCGTCGGCGAGGCCTTGACACGGGACCCCCGGCTCATCTACCGGATGCTCCGCGACACATCCCCCGTGTTGCGCATCAACGACTCGAGTGTGGTCGTGAACACCTGGCCACTGGTCGACGAAGTTCTTCACAGCCCCAGTCTGTTCCGCACGTCCCAGGACGCTAACGACTTCAAGAATGAGCGCCCGCTCGTCCCGCTGCAGATCAATCCTCCGGAGCACACGAAGTTTCGAAAGATCCTTGACCCGTTGTTCTCGCCCAAAAAAATTAAGTCGCGCGAGGGGTCGATCATCGCAGTGGCCAACCGTCTTATCGACCATTTCATCGACAGCGCCGAGATAGACTTTGCACAAGCATTCTCGATTCCGTTCCCGGGCGAAGTCCTCCTCATCCTGCTCGGATTGCCACGTGACGAGTTGCCAGCACTCCTGGCGATGAAGGACGGGATCGTTCGTCCCAACGTGGGATCCGGCAAGCCTATGGGGCATCCTGAAACCGACGCCCATCAGAAGGCCACCGCAAGTTCGATCTACGAATACTTCGAACGTGTCATCGCCGACCGTCGTTTGCACCGCCGCGACGACCTGTTGAGCTGGATTCTAGATGCTGAGATCGACGGTAAAGGTTTGAGTGACAACGATATTCTTGATATCAGCTTTCTATTCCTTGTCGCCGGCCTCGATACGGTGGAGGCGTCCCTGGATTGCTTTTTCGACTACCTCATTCGCAATGACCACATGCGTCAGGCAATCGTTGAAGATCCCTCGGTGATCCCCGTTATCGTCGAGGAGCTGCTGCGCTGGGAGTCTCCCGCCATGAGTATTCCGCGTCAAGCGGTCGTCGATACCGAACTCGGTGGATGTCCGGTGAAGGCCGGCGATCGAGTGCTCCTTATGCTCGGATCGGCTAATACGGACGAAGCCAACAACCCGAACGCCGTTGCCCCCCAATTGAATCGGAAGATCAACCGCCACCTGGCCTTCGGTGGAGGCGCGCATCGTTGCCTGGGTTCGCATCTGGCTCGCACCGAACTACGCGTGGCATTAGAGGTCTGGCATCAGCGGATACCCGTATACGACATCAAACCCGGTACTCAATTGACGTTTTCGCTTGGTACCCGATCGGTTGAAACATTCCCGATGATTTTGCATCGCCGCGCGCACGGTGCCAACGCTGAGCGAATCGACCGCCCCTATGCTTGAGTCGAGGCCGCGCGACGAACACCCAATTGCACTCCCGTCCAACCGGACAGAGGATCAAGTCGGCCCGACGATATCGGAGGTAGCATGACCACCGTCCGCAACGCGATTCTCGATTTGCTGCGCGCCCACGATCTGACCACCTTTTTCGGGAACCCCGGCTCGTCGGAACTTGCTCTCCTGCAAGACTTTCCAGACGATTTCCGCTATTTTCTCGGGCTGCAGGAGATGATCCCGGTCGGAATGGCCGACGCATACGCGCAGGTCACCGGTCGCCCCGCACTGGTCAACCTGCACACCGCGCCCGGGATGGGCAACGCGCAAGGCCAGCTCTACAACGCCTATTGCAACAAGACTCCGCTGATCGTCACCGCCGGAAATCAGCGACGAAACATGCAGAACCAGTACTGCCTGCTCACCAACATCGAACCCACCACCGTGCCAAGACCTTTCGTGAAATGGGCCGCCGAGCCCGCCATCGCCAGCGAAGCGCCCGCGGTGCTGGCCCGCGCAATCCACCTGGCCACCACCCAGCCGATGGGCCCGGTATTCGTCTCGCTGCCGATGGACGATATGCCGGTCGAACTCGACGACGCCCAAGTCGCCGATATCGCGGTGGTACGCGAGCGCTCGGTGATGCACGCGACCGGGTTTCCCGCTGAACTTGCCGAACGGATCTGCGCACGAATCGAAGCGGCGAAATCGCCGGCGTTGATCGTGGGCGGTGACGTCGAACGCTATGGCGCGTGGGAGTCGGTGATCGGACTGGCCGAACGCACTCAATCGGTAGTGTGGACCGCCCCGCTGACCGGGTGGAGCGGATTCCCCGAGAATCACCCGCTCTATCAAGGTGCCTTGCCGCCCGGCGCGGGCTGGATCTCGGGGACACTGGCCGGACACGATCTGTTGATTGCGATCGGGACGCCGGTTTTTCGGTACTACCCGCTGGTGCCCGGGCCCTACCTGCCCGAGGGCGCGAGCATGATTCACCTCACCAACGATCCCGACGAAGCCGCCCGCGCCCCCGTCGGGGACGCGATCGTCGCCGACTTGGCCACCGCCACTCAGGCCTTGCTCAACGCCGCGAAACCAACCAAACGGTCGGCTCCGGCGCCACGTGCCCCGATCCCCGACCTGCAACACGCGCAGGCGCCGCTGCAGCCCGATGCGCTGTGGACGGCGGTCGGGAAAGCCGCGCCCGCCGAGACGCTGTGGGTCAGCGAGGCCGGCAGCAACGAACTCACCATCACCAGCGCCATTCGGCCCGGTCACCCGTTGTCACATTTGTCGGCCGCCGGGGGCGGGCTGGGCTGGGGGCTACCTGCGTCCGTCGGCGCTCAGCTGGCGGCGCCGGATCGTCCCGTCGTCGCGTTAATGGGTGACGGCTCAATGCATTACGCGATCACCGCGCTGTGGACCGCGGCGCACTACCGGATTCCGGTCACGATAGTGGTCGCCTCCAACGCCGAGTACGGCGTGGTCAAGCAGTTCGGTGTATGGGAGAAGACGCCCAAAGTCCCGGGACTCGACATACCCGGACTCGACGTTGTGGCAACGGCCGCCAGCTACGGCGTGGACGCGCATGAGGCGCACACCGTCGACGAGGTCACCGAACTGGTTCGAGCGGGCATCGCCGACCGCGACCGCCCCACTCTCATCAACGCGCACACCGTTCCGGTCGGCGTCTAACGCGAACACCATGAGCCGGCATGGAAGCCGAGGGTTAGCGCCGCCTACTGGGGGCCTTCGGCGAGCAGCGCGACATTTCGTCGGATACGCCGCGAGCTGAGCAACGAGACCGGCAGCAGGATCGCAGCCAGAACAGCAAGCACCACAAAGGGCAGCCGGTCGTTGTTGAACACCACCGCCCCAGCGACGCCCGCGCCGATGAGGGCCCCAAACGTGATCCAGGTCCATAGCTCCGCACGGTTGAGTTGATCGGCTGACTTGTTGCGAAGATAGATTCTGCCTAGCCGCGTTGCCGACGCCCGCACATCGGGATCAGCAGGCGCGATGCCTCGCAAGACCGCGTTGATCGCATCGGAACGTCCCGATCGGTCCAGTCCGGATACCGCCTCTTGAGCTGCTCGGTGCGTGCCCTGGGTCGTCACCGTGAAATATCCGCCCAGCGCGGCACCGAAGACGATCGCCGATAGGACGGCGCCCTCGAACTCATAACTCGACTGCAGGCTGGTAAACAGACCCCACCACACAGCGAGGAACAACGCCGACACCAGGAAGCGCACCCATGCGGGTTGCAGGATCAGCCGGAGACGCATGTGAGACCTGCGGGTCTAGAAGTTCCAGTCCTCGTCTTCGGTGACGACGGCCTTGCCGATTACGTACGACGATCCCGATCCGGAGAAGAAGTCGTGGTTTTCGTCGGCGTTGGGCGACAAGGCGGACAGAATGGTCGGGTTGACGTCGGTCTCGTCGCGCGGGAACAACGCCTCGTAACCGAGGTTCATCAGCGCCTTGTTGGCGTTGTAGCGCAGGAATTTCTTGACGTCCTCAGTGAGACCGACCTCGTCGTAGAGGTCCTGGGTGTACTCCACCTCGTTGTCGTAGAGCTCGAACAGCAGTTCGTAGGTGTAGTCCTTCAGCTCGGCCTGCTTGGCAGCGTCCTCGAGAGCCAACCCGCGCTGGAATTTGTACCCGATGTAGTAGCCGTGCACGGCTTCGTCGCGGATGATCAGCCGGATCATGTCGGCGGTGTTGGTCAGCTTGGCCCGGCTCGACCAGTACATCGGCAAGTAGAAGCCGGAGTAGAACAGGAAGCTCTCCAGCAGCGTGGAGGCCACCTTGCGCTTGAGCGGCTCGTCGCCGCGGTAGTACTCCATCACGATCTCGGCCTTGCGCTGCAGGTTGGGGTTCTCCTCCGACCAGCGGAAGGCGTCGTCGATCTCGGCGGTCGAGCACAGCGTGGAGAAGATCGAGCTGTAGCTCTTGGCGTGCACCGACTCCATGAAGGCGATGTTGGTGTACACCGCTTCTTCGTGTGGCGTCAGCGCGTCGGGAATCAGGCTGACCGCCCCGACCGTGCCCTGGATGGTGTCCAGCAACGTCAACCCGGTGAACACCCGCATGGTCAGTTGCTTCTCGTTGGCCGTCAGCGTGCCCCAGGACGGGATGTCGTTGGACACCGGGACCTTCTCGGGCAACCAAAAGTTTCCGGTCAGCCGCTCCCAGACCTCGGCGTCCTTCTCGTCTTGCAGCCGGTTCCAGTTGATCGCCGAAACCCGATCGATCAGCTTCACTTTTTCGGTCACCAGAACCCACCTCACCAGCCATCTTTGGCTGACAGTCACCTGCGGAACTTCAGGCCCCAAACACTACCCCTGGGGTACGACAACGTAGCGCAACACAAGGAGTTGTGTTTGCGTGTCGCGAACACATGCCGCCGCATTCGTCCTCATTACCCAGTATTACGCGTTCGCCGGGTAATGCGACCGAAGGTTCAGACGCACCACGCGGTCGAGGACGCGATCGGATAGCACGCGGGCCAACCGTATGAGGACGGCCGCGTCACGTCCGATCGTGTACCGAGTGCGCGGACGAGGCGCGGCTACCGCCCTCGCAATAACTTTGGCGGCGCTTTCGGCGGAAACACCGTCCTTGCCGAATGATCGGGCCTGCTCCGAGATCGCCGCGACGAGATCGCCATAGCGCTCGAGTTGAGCGGTGGCCATGCCGGCCTTCAACCGATCGGCGTTGGCCACCCCCCGTTCCAACATCTCGGTCTTGACCGCACCGGGTTCGACGACGACGATCTTGACCCCGAGACCGCTGACCTCACGGCGCAGGGAATCGCTGACGGCTTCGAGAGCGAACTTGGAACCCGCATACGCCCCATACGTCGGCAGCGCCACCCTGCCGCCCACAGAACTGATGTTGACGACGGTGCCCGCGCTGCGTAGTAGGGTCGGCAGCAGCGCCTGGGTCATGGCGACGTGACCGAACAGGTTCACCTCGAACAGCCTGCGCCACTCGGCAATTGGCAGCGTTTCGACTGGAGCATTGATCGAGATCCCAGCATTGTTGACCAGCGCGCGCAGCGGCCGGCCCAACGGATCGCGGGCGACCCGGTCGGCAATGGCGGCCACATCCGAGTCGACCGTGATGTCGAGGATGTGCGGCTCGATCCCCTCGGCCCGTAGAGCATCGGCGTCGACGACGCGGCGGACGCCGGCCAGCACGTGAAAGCCATTGCGCGCCAGCTCTTTCGCGGTGGCCGCACCCATACCGGTCGAGGCGCCGGACACGACGACCAGCTCGCGGCGGTCGGGCGGATTCGATGGAGTCATGACCATCTCCAGTTCAGTTGACACCGTCATCTCAAAATAGATAGTCCAGTTGACGTTGTCAACTCAACCGGCAACGGCCTATGCTGCTGCCGGTGGTGACGCGATCAGAGACTGCTGCGATGACCCGCCAGTCGTTGCTCGATGCCGCCGGCGCGCTGCTCGACACCGGCGGACCGGATGCCGTGACGCTGCGCGAAGTGGGTGCCCTGTGCGGCGTGTCACGTTCGGCGCCCTATCGTCACTTCGCGAACAAGGAGACCCTGCTAACGGCCCTCGCCACGAACGCCATGAACCAACTGGGCGACCGGCTGGAGCGCCTGGCCACTGGAGACGATCCCCCGGAGAAATCCCTACGCGCCGCGTTGCTTTCGCTGGTCGCGATCGGCCGCACCCGACCCCACCTGTACCGCCTGATGTTCACCACACCGGCGGGCGATCCGACCGCGGCGGTGCGGGCGGCCGAGCGCACGCAAGACCTGTTCCTTGACCTCGTCGGCCGCATCGTCAGCCCCCGGCGGGCGCGACACTACGGAGCGCTACTGCTGACCACCGCCCACGGCGCAACGAGTTTCGAGTTGAGCGGCCATTTCGTATGGGACAAGTGGCAGACCAACGCCGACCAGCTCATCGACACGATGATCGCCTTGCTGCCGACCAAGAAGTAGCCGGCTCAGTCCAGTCCGGCCTCCCGCAGGGTGTGCGTCAAGCCGTCCTCGAGGGCGCGCAACGCGATGTCGGTAAGGCGACTGAGTTTGTCGACATCCTCTCCGCCCTTGCCCATCCAGGTTTCGAGCGACACGAACACAGCGGTGGCCAGGCTGTGTGCGGCGATGTCGGCGATCATGGCTCCGTCGGCGGTGGGCGCGGAACGTTCGTGGATGAAGCGCTGGATCTCGTCGGCGACCTGATCGCGCATCCGCCGGATGTGGCTGGTGATGATGTCCTGGTCCAAGTCTCGCGACCGGATGGTCGCGGCCTCACGGACCATTGCGAAGTCAAATGGGAACGCGTCCATAGCTTTTCGCACCGACACGGTGATCGATTCCCCGTGCGGGCGCAACGCCAGCGCGCGGGCGAACCATTCGAAGCCGATGTCGTAGTCGGCGAAGATCACCGCGTGCTTGGTCGGGAAGTGCCGATAGAAAGTTCGCTCGGTGACCCCGACGTCGGCCGCGATGTCGGCGACGCTGGTTTGGTGCACGCCGTCGGCGACGAAGCGCTTCATCGCCGCCTGTTGCAGCGCCTGACGCGTGCGCTGGCTACGAGATTCCACGGTGTAAGCACACACCAAATGTCACCATTGACGCAAATATGTCAGGTGTGACATTGTGCGCACAGGCGAAAGGGTCACTACCACAGCCAGGAGGACGATCAGCATGGCCGACTATGACGCGATCATCATCGGGGCAGGTCACAACGGTCTGGTTGCCGCGAACGTGCTGGCCAAGGGCGGAGCGAAAGTCCTTGTCCTGGAACGCGCGCACTTCCTCGGCGGGATGGCCGCGACCCGCGAGCTCTTCGACGGGTACAAGCACAGCGTCGGCGCGTGGGCGGTGCTGATCTGGCGACAGGAGATGACCGAACGCCTGGAGCTGACCAAGTGGGGCTTCGAGTTGATGGATCAGTGGACGTCGACGTGCACGTTCGGCGATGCAGGGGACACGCCGTTCGTGATGTACAACGACCTCGAACGCATGGGACGCCACCTCATCGAGGACCACGGGCCCGAGGTCGCGACGGGCCTGGGTGGGTTATTCGCCCACATCGGCCGATTTGCACCGTATTTCGTCGACTCGGCGTTCGGCCCGCCGCTGGACATCATCGAGGTGATCGCCGCGCAGCCCACGCCCGAGGACCGTCACGATTTCGCCCAGATGTGGTACGGCAGCACGATGGATACGGTCCGCCGCTTCTTGGCGCCGGATCAGGGTCGCTGCATCCAGGGCTCATTGGCGGCGATGTCCATTGACGCCTTCGACGGTGGACCCTGGACCCCGGGCTCGAATGCATCGACGCTGTATCACTACCTGATTGGCGGCGGCAACGTCGAATACATCATGCCGCGCGGCGGCATCGGCTCGCTGAGTACGGCACTGTGTCGTCGCGCCGAATCATTGGGTGCCGAGGTGCAGATGAAGGCGCACGTCAAGCAAATCCTGGTTAGCGACGGACGCGCCACCGGAGTCGAACTCCGCGACGGCACAACGATTTCAGCCGACGCGGTGCTGTCGTCGCTCGACCCGTACACCACGTTTGTGAATCTGGCCGGCGCGCAGAACTTTCCGCCCGACTACATCCGCAAGATCAAGGAAATCAACTTCAACCTCGGATACATCCAGGCCCATCTGACCATCGACCAGGCCCCGCAATGGATCGAGCGGCTGCAGCCATTCATGTGCGATCAAGGGCAATGGTGTCCCACCGTCGCCTACGCGCCATCGCCGGAATACATCAGCGATGCGTGGGAGCAATACCGCAAAGGGCAGCTTCCCGACGCGCCGCCCACTTATCTGTACATCCCCAGCATGGTGGACTCGTCGCTGGCGCCCGAAGGTAAGCACAGCGCAACCATTTTCACGCCCTACTTCCCCACCGGACTGGACGCCGACGAAAACCGAAGCTGGAAAGAGCAATACGCCGACACCTGCGTGCAGATCTTCGATAAGTACGCCCCCGGTTTCGCCGATTCGGTCACCAACCGCGTCGTGTTCTCCAACCGGTACTTCGGCAGCACCTTCAGCGCACACGCCGGTGATTACTCACATGGGCTGCTGCAGCCCAACCAGCTGTGGACCGGTCGCGTCGTCGAGGGCGCCGACAAGTTCGCCACACCGGTCGAGGGACTCTACCTGTGCGGCCAATGCACCCACCCGGGCCCGGGAGTGACCGGCATTCCGGGATGGAACGGTGCCGAAGCGGCCCTCAAGCAACTCAACGCGCGCGTCGGATAGACCACTGTTCAGGACGCTACGCAAGATGTACCATTTGGTACATGATTACCGAAGACAGTATCGAGATTGACGCGCCGGCGCAGTTGGTGTGGGAGGTCTTCAGCGACGTCGAGCGCTGGCCGGAGTGGACCGCGTCGGTGACGTCGCTGGTCGGCACGGACGGAGCTAACATCGCCGTCGGCAAACGGTTCGCGATCAAGCAGCCCGGCATGTCGAAGCTGGTCTGGAAGGTCACCGAGATCGACCCCGGCCTGTCCTGGACTTGGGTGCAACGCTCGCCCGGCGTGCGGGTGAGCGCTCGCCACGATGTGATCGCCCAGTCCGACGGCCGCACCCTGGTGCGCCAGCAACTCGACCAGCGCGGTGTGCTCGGCGCCCTTGTCGGGCGGTTGATGGTGAAGAAGACCAAGCGCTTCCTCGAACTCGAGGCCCAAGGACTCAAGGCCCGGTCTGAGGAACTCAGCCGCGCCGATGGTTCGCACGCCTGACCTGGAGCGGCGCCGGCAGTTACTCGATGCGCTCGTCGGGGAGTTCGCGGCGGGCGGGGTCGGCGACCGCTCCCTGCGCGACGTCGCCGCTGCGATTGGCACCAGCCACCGAATGCTGTTGCACCACTTCCGGTCTCGAGAGGATCTCCTGGTGGCTATCGTCGAGGAGGTCGAGCGCCACCAGATGGGGCTGCTGCCTGAATTGCCCACAAATCCGGCCGAGAGCTTTGCCGCCATGTGGGCCGACCTTCGTCGACCCGAACTGCGCCAGTTGGAACGTCTCTTTTTCGAGTGCTACGCCCGCGCCGCCCAGGGCGAGAAGCCGTTTGCCCGAATGGTCCCCAGTGCTGTCGATGGCTGGCTGGCCGAGGTCGCGGCCGTCGCCGGCGGTGCATTCGATCCTGCGATGGCACGGCTTGGACTGGCCGTCGTCCGCGGCCTCCTGCTGGACCTTGTCGCCACCGAGGACGAGGCCGGCGTGGATGCGGCCGCGAAAGCGTTCGTGAAGCTCCTTAGCCGCTGACCTTTCGGCGGTTTGCCGGCACGCCGGTGCCCACCCCGAAAAACCGGCTTTAGGAGGAATTGTTCTCGGGGCGAGATCAAAAACTGCGTCACGTACTCCTGCCCAGACTCGGTGAACACGTGCCAGCGTTATTCGGTGTCGTCCCAGTGCGCGCGGTCGACCAGCGAGCCGAACCGGATGTAGCGGCGCAGGCCGTATTTGTCGGTGACCCCGTTGAGATAGTCGAGGATTTCAGGCTGCGGTGAGAACAGTTTGCTCCAGGTGGCCTTCGGCTCGAACGAGAACGAGTACAGGTGCGACAGGACGTCGCAGGCGCAGCCTGGGTAGCTGTTGTCCCGCCAGGTGCCGCCGATCTCGTCGGCCTTCTCCAGGATGACGAAGTCCACGCCCTGGCGCTGCAGCGCGGTAGCCATCCCCAGGCCGGAAAACCCCCGTCCCGATGATGACTGCGCGGGTGCGCACGGCCGGAGCCTGTGCCTCAGGCTGGGTCGTCGACTCGGCAACGCTCATGTGCGCCGCCCTCCTCATCGCTTCGTCCCCCTCGCCGCTGCGCGGCTCGGGGCGCCCCCACTGCATCGTCGCCGGCGCGACTCATCTCGGATCGATCTTCGTTCTCAAGTAGCCGGTACCCACCGGTATCGGAAAGTGTGTCGATTGCCACGGCGATGTCAACGCCGCCGATGCTCAGCTGGCGGCGGAGTTGCGCGGCACCGCGTTGTGGATCGGCTGATCGGGGTCCAATTTGATGCCGAGCAGCTCGGCGGTGCCCTCGATGACCCCCATCATGATCGTGGTCAGGTGCTCGACAAACTTGTCGCG
>NZ_DASPSP010000203.1:0-6473 GCF_035623875.1 Mycobacterium sp.
ACTGTTCTGGAGAGTCGATGCCTCCAGGCAGCCGGCAAGCCATGCCGATCACCGCAACCGGAGTGAGAGGCGACTTGATCATCGGGACCAAAGATATAGCCGATCCTGAGTTCCGCACCCGATTACGTACTGGCCCGAACAAAACCATTCCCTCTCCTGGAACGGTGGATTGGCGCGGTGGGCAGCCTTAATCGCTGGGTAGCAAACCCGTCGGTTTCCGGGCTGACCGCCGCGACGGATTCGAATCCCTGACCTACTCGATGCGAACGAGAGAAGCTGGGCGTTTGGTCCGGCTGATGGCGTTGGCACTGATGCAAAAATGCAGCTCACGGCGTTGGGAGCGTTGGGCGAGTAAGGCGGTCGTCGAAACTACTGCGGACTGACTGCGGACTGGCTGTTGGCGCTGGTCGGTTGCAGCGCTGGCTCATAGTGTGCCGACCATTCGAACGCTGTCAACTGGATCCGGTAACTAGGGCACCGCACTGGTTGCAAAAGTTGGCTTTGGCGGCAGCTCGGTCCCCACGAGCCGCAAGCCAATCCCGACGTCGTCATGGCATCGCCTCGGCCCACGCGATATGGCCCTCGAAGTCAAGCGTTTTCGCCATGTCGCGGTAGCGATCCCGGAAGTGCGCGTAAGCGGCGGCATCGCCGTGAGCCCGCGCCAGGAGAGCCCGCAGCCGCAACAGCCAGATCTCGCGCACAGCGAAACCGTCGTCGGTCGGCGCCGCTAACCGCTCGATCGCGGCCTCCGCTAACCGCTCGATCGCGGCCTCGGCTTCGACCAAGTCACTCTCAGCTCCCCGATCGAGCAGTGTTTCCACCAGTACACCTGTCGGGGGAATGCTCCACCCCAGCAGCCGTCCCTCTCGGAATTGACCATCGGCGGCCGCGCGCATGAGCGGTATGGCGCCATCGCGATCTCCGCACCGAGCCGTCTCACGAGCCAAGCAGACCTCGACGATAGGTAAATCGGCCAGGAAGAACCCCCGGCGCAGGAACACTTCACTGACCTCCGCCAGGACCTGCTGTCCCCGGTCGCGCTCCGTGTCCGTCCGGCGGTGCACCAGCGCAATGCCCAACGTCATCCGGGCGAGGGCGAACGCGACATCATCACCGGATTGTTCGGCAATTCGCAGGGCATCCTCGATCTCGCGCATCGCGCGATCGTCAGGCGTCAGCACGCCAGGCGGTATTCCCGAGGTGTAAGCGTAGGCGACAACGGTGGCGTAGGACATGGGGTCGGTGCTGCGGGCCATGGCGAGGCCATGCCGCAGGTCGTCGCGCCATCCGGGACGTCCCAGGCAATAACGGGCCGTAGCGCGCGTCGTAAAGGCGAGCGCTAACGGAGACCCGATGATGAAGTTGCCTTTTGAGGGATCGCCGTCGGCCAGGTCGATAACCATCTGTGACCACCGCAGCGCGTCAGACCACTCAGCGCAGTAACCTCTGGCGACGATCGGTGCGAGGGACAGGCCCACCGTCAAGGTCGGATCGCCGAGCGACTCGATGAGGGCCATCGCTTCCGATGCCAGCTGCGACGCCTCGCGCAGCCGGGCCTTTTGCAAGTGGTCCATCACCAGCCCCGCCATGGCGATGGCCAGTGACGCCTTGTCCCCGGCGGCGGCGCACAACTCCCGCAATTCATCGAAGCGGGCGCCCGCCGCATGTTCATGGACTCGCCAGGCGATCCCGCACAACATGGTCCGGGAAGCAATGCGCATGGATGCTCGGTCGGGGTGATCGGCGGGTAGGGCGTCGGCGATCGTTCGGGCACGCTCCCAACTCCGCCATGCCGCGGCGATGTCGCGGTTGGTCGCCCACATCGCCGCGCGCATGTGCCAGCCGTAGGCCGCGTACAGATCACCGGCCGCCTCCAGATGCTCGGCAATCAAGGCAGCATTTTCATCGGCCGCTACGGGGTCGCTTGATTCGATCGCGGCCGCGACGCGCCGGTGCAGCTCGGCGCGATCCGACTTGAGCTGGAATTCGTAGGCCACCGTGCGAATCGACGGATGGTGAAACACGTACTCCGGTTGCCGGGTGAAGCGGACCTGATCGATGAGCTGAGCGGCCAGCAGATCATCGACGACCGCTTCAACTCCCACCGCGGTCAGCAGGTTCAGGCCAAACCGCGAGCCGAGCACTGCCGCTGCGCTCAGAGTGCGCTTTGCTGTTGCGTCGAGTCGGTCGATGCGAGCGGCGATGGTTGCCTGCAGCGTGACCGGCACGCTCACCTCGCCAACCTCTGCCGCCGACAGGTATGCACCCGGCTCGCCGCGCAGCACGCCCCGCTCGGCCAGTTCGCGCACGATCTCCTCGGCGAAAAACGGATTACCGGCGGCCCTCTCGGCGATCCTCTGGCCCAGCGCGCCATTCGACGGATCCGGGCCGAGCAGCTCCGAGACCAGTGCCGCGGTTTCTGAATCACTCAGCGGCGCAAGGGCGATGGTTTGAGCACCGTGCACCCGAGCCAGCGCCCCTTCGTACTCCGGTCGGTAGGTGACCAGCACCAGCGAGGGCGTCTGCAGCATGACCGTGAGGAAATCGGCCAGCAGCGACTCGCTGACCTCATCGATCCAATGGGTGTCCTCGATGACATAGACCGCCGGGGCCTGGCGGGCCAGCGAGGCCGCATTGACCAGCATGGTCAACCGCCGCCGACGAGCATCCGGATCGATCTTCGGCAGCTCCACATCGGGATCGGCGATGCCCAGCAGGTCGTCAAAGAGCACCAAGTCCTCAGGCTCCGCGTCGGGAGCCTGAGCCCGGATCTGGGCTCGGGCGGCAGGTGGATCAAGACCCTCGACGCCGGTGGCAGCGCGCAACAGGCTTGCCACGGCATGGAAGGGGACATGGCTGGTGTGCGATTCGCAGAAGGCGATGAACACGTCGACATCATGGGCACCTGCCATCGCCGAAACTTCATGCACAAGACGGCTTTTGCCTATGCCAGGCGCGCCGACCACGCCGACCACCGCGCCGTGGCCATCGAGTGCACGCTCCAGCAAGCCTGCAACGGCGGACATTTCCCACCGCCGACCGACCAGATCCGGCTGCGGCCACGGCGGCCGAACTGCTACCGGGTCATCTTCGTCGGTAACCTCGTCGCGTTCCAGCAGCGACAGCAGGGCGGGCATGCCGCAAAGTTCGGTTACGGCGTCCCGGCATGACGGACACTCGCCCAGGTGTGCATCGAATTCGCGCCGGTCCATCTCGGACAATGACCCCAGCACGTAGGCCGCGTCCCACTGTGCATACTTGTGGCCGTCTTGGCCGCGGGGTTCAGGGACGGATGGTCCGAGCCCCGGAAAGGCGGTCATTGTGCCACTCCCATCTCCTGCAGCGTCCGCTGCAGGGTTCGCAGCGCGTGATGCAGCCGCGATTTCACGGTGCCTTCGGCGATTCCCAGATCCGCGCCGATTTGTGCGGTTGTCCAGCCGTAATAGTGCGCGCGTCGAACAACCGCGCGATGTTCGGCAGGCAGCCGCGCGAACGCGTCGGCGACCAACGTCCGGTTCAGCGCCGAGTTGAGTTCATCCGATCCGCCCGCCTCCGGCGCGCCCGAGCCGTTGGACGAGATGTCGCGGGCGAGGGTAAACAGCCAGGCGCGGGTTGACCGCTCGTTGCCGTCGACAACCTCCTGATGCTGGTACGCCCGCAGAAGCGTCTCCTGCACAACGTCCTGGGCACGGGTCGCATTGCTCGTCAACCGGCACGCATAGCGCCATAAAGCCGCGCCGTGCTGGTTGTAGAGCGCCCGCATCGCGCCGGTTTCCGGAATGTCCATCACCAGCCTTCCGGCAGTGACACGAGTGCGGCGCCGTTTTGGTTCAAAACCGGCGCTAGCCGATGGTCAAGATGCGGGGCCGGTAGCCGGTGCGATCAGGGAACCGCACGCATCGCAAAACCGTGCGCCCTCGCGCGGCTCGGCGCCGCACACACGGCACGCCATCGCTGCGGTCATCCGACCCTCCGTCGCTCCCGGCCCCCGAGTTTCCCGATTCACCACCATAGGCGCTAGACGATTCCCAGAAGAGGTTTGATCGGTCGCCATCAGCGGCACGCCTCCGCACGTTAAGGGGACGTATCGCTGCTGTCTGCCTCCTGGGCAAGCACCCGGTACACCGTGGCACGGCTCACTTCGAGCGTCGCCGCAATCGTGCTTGCCGATTCACCGCTGGCATTCATCCGCTGCGCCAGAGCGGCTTTCTTCTCGTCAAGCGCCATGGGCCGTCCGATGTGCTGCCCACGCGCCCGACGTGCCTCACGCGTCGCTGAGCGACGGTTTCCGACCAAAAAGGCCGCAATGCGGGTTTGACCTCGGCACCAGTTTGCGCTAGCGGTCATGATGCGCCGACTTGCACCGTCTCGTCAGTGGTCGTGCCGTTCAAACAGGCGTCCGGACCGGTCAACGCGGGACTGAACTTGAGGGCGTCGACGAGTTCGTCGATGGCTGTCGTCCCCCGCCCACCCAGGACGGCCTCCGAGAAGCAGGTCTCTAGGTGGTTGTGCAACATCACCCTGTTCGTGCGCTCCAATGCCGACTGCACAGCCGAAATCTGCTTCATCACATCCACGCAGTACGCGTCGGCTTCGAGCATCCGAATGATCCCGTCGAGATGGCCCCGCACCGTCTTTAGCCGGTTGAGCGCCGCACGCTTTTTGGCCGTCAACTCCTTCGCCATCACCGTCTCCTTTCGGCTGCTGTCATCGGCAAACGCAGCCCCCCAATTGACTTGGGCTATTCGCACTCTATCCCACCCCACCCAGGGTGGGGTAGCATGGCAGCGATTGTTCAAACCAAGGACCTGAAATGCGCGACACGAAGGGCGGACACTGGCATGACTGAAGCATCTGAATCCGGCGCGACGACGGGGGCGCCATCCGCTGTTGAGCCTTCGCGAGATGGCCACCCGAATCGTATAAATCAAGCCTTGGCGTGGGTGGGCATCGTCGCCGGCGGCTTGTTCATCGTCGCGGCGATTTTCTTCTCCGGGTTCTTTCTGAGCTGGAGCATGGGCGGTCACCACATGGGGCCCGGAAAGATGGATGACTGCTGTAGCCAGATGAAACCCGGAGACCACATGGCACAGGGCGGAATGATGGGGCCGGGAGGCCCGAAGACGCCGAGCGGCCAGATGACACCGGGACAGATGATGCCCGGCATGACGATGGGCCCCGGCGGGATGATGGGGCCGAGTCCACAGTCGCCCACAACCTCACCCCCGAGCACTCCTGGGCCCTAGCACCGAGAGCGCCGGATGGCAAAGTTAACGCGCCGTGCAACGCTTGCCGCACTCGGAGCTAGCGGCGGCGCGTTCGCGCTGGGATACCTACTACGGGGCTTTAGATGGTCGGCGCTGGACATCCGACTCGTCGACCACAACGGCATGGGCGTCGATCCCGCCGACATGAGTCGCTACACCGAAATGTTCAACCGGCACAGCGAAATCACCCGCACCGTCGAGGAAATCCCCGGCGGGATACGCACCACCACCCAATCGAACTCGCCTGACCTAGTCGGGCAACTGCAAGCGCACGTATCGAGCATGTACTCCCATGTCGACCAGGGTGCAGAGGTCATGTGCATGAGCGGCAGTCTGCCAACGCTGTTCAGACATGCGAACGGCTATCGCCGCCAGCTGACTTTCACTCCCACCGGTGTGATTGCCGAAGAAACCGCCGATGACCCAGCCCTTACGCAAGCCATTCGCGCACATGCCGGCGAGGTCACGGGCTTTGTCCGTGATGGAATGCCACCGATGATGCGAGGGATGATGGGCGGCGGCATGATGGGGCCCGGCATGATGGGACCGGGTCGGATGATGGGACCGCCCTGAGGTTTCCGCCCGACATGATGGACCGAGCCTGTGTAGGGCAATCCCTACCGTTGGGCGAGAGGTTGCGGGCCAATTCGAGAGGAATGAGATGCGCGCGATAACGAAACGAACAGCGGCATTCTCCGCGGCAATCGCGGTGGTCGCGTTGACTGGCGCCGGATGTAGCCAGGCCACCAAGGAGAAGGCCGGCCAAACTGCGGGCTCTCCGACCTCGTCGGTGACGTCGGCAATTGCTACCGGGCCATCCGCGAGCGCTCCGAGTTCAACTCAGATGGCGGGCGCGAATGGTGTGGAGTACACGGTAGAGGGGCCCATCCTCGCGAAGTACGAGTCACTTGATGCCGCCACACGGAAGTCGCTGGGGCAGCCGACGGGCAACGAGGACAAGCACCCCGACGGCGGCGGCTTCCAGGAGTTTGACGGCGGCGCCATCTGCGTTCATGGCGCTGGGTCCTTTGTCGTATTGGGCAAGATCCGTGACAAATGGAACGAGGTGGGTGGAATGGATGGCAAGCTCGGTTTTCCGACCAGCGATGAGACAGACACCCCCGACGGTGGCAAGAAATCCACGTTCGAGCACGGCACGATCACATGGAAACCGGGCGATGCCCAGGCCACCGTCGTCTATAGCTA
>NZ_DASPSP010000228.1:0-6510 GCF_035623875.1 Mycobacterium sp.
GTAGCCCCGATGGGATTCGAACCCACGCTACCGCCGTGAGAGGGCGGCGTCCTAGGCCGCTAGACGACGGGGCCAGAACCGATCCGAGGTGCCAGCATAGCTCACCGGCATACGCCCACCTAATTGCTTGCGGTGGACAAACTTTGCTGGGGTACCAGGACTCGAACCTAGAATGGCTGAACCAGAATCAGCTGTGTTGCCAATTACACCATACCCCATTGGCTGCCTAAAACCGCTGGTCAAAGGCTTCCCGCAGACGATGTGAGGGTCATGCGGCCGCTACTGCCAGCTGCCCAAGGGCCGACGTGCAGACTACCAAACAATCCGGCCGCTCCTCACGTACGCCCGACGCCGGCACAGGCTCGACGCAGCCGCTGCAGACTGCGCTCGCGTCCGAGCAGCTCCATTGATTCGAACAGCGGCGGGCTGACCAATGAACCGGTGATGGCCACCCGGATCGGGCCGAAAGCCTTGCGGGGTTTGAGACCGAGCGCCTCAACCAACGCGGCTTTGAGGGCGGCCTCTATATCGGCCACAGCCCAATCCGACAGCCCATCCAGCGCTGCCACCGCGGCGTCGAGCACCGAGCCGGCATCTGTACCCAGTTCCTTGGCGGCGGCCTTGGAGTCGATCGCGTACTCGTCGTCGTTGAAGAACTTCAGCAGGTCCCACGCATCACCCAGCACGACGATGCGGGTTTGCACCAGGCCGGCGGCCACCGCAAACTGCGCGTTGTCCAGCCCGGTGTGATGATCGTGCGCATCGAAGTAGTCGCGCAACCTGCTGGTGAAATCATCGACGGCAAGAAGCCGGATGTGCTCGGCGTTGATCGCGTCGGCTTTTTTCTGGTCGAACCGCGCCGGGTTGGCATTGACGTCAACAACATCGAAGGCGGCCACCATTTCGTCGAGGCTGAACACGTCGCGGTCGCCGGCGATCGCCCAGCCGAGCAGCGCAAGGTAATTCAGCAGCCCCTCGGGAATGAAGCCGCGGTCTCGGTGGGCGAACAGATTCGACTGCGGGTCACGTTTCGACAGTTTTCTGGTGCCTTCGCCCAACACTGTTGGCAAGTGGGCGAATTGCGGAACCCGATCCGCCATCCCGATGCGAATCAGCGCGTGGTACAGCGCGATCTGCCGCGGAGTCGACGGCAACAGGTCCTCGCCGCGTAAGACATGCGTGATCTTCATCAGCGCGTCGTCGACCGGGTTGACCAAGGTGTACAACGGATCCTCGGTTGCGCGGGTCAGCGCGAAATCGGGCACGACACCGGCCGCGAAGGTAGTCGGCCCGCGGACTAGATCGTCCCAGCCCAGATCTTCGTCAGGCATTCGCAACCGCACCACGGGTTTACGGCCCTCGGCCAGATACGCTGCGCGCTGCTGCTGCGTCAGATCAAGGTCGAAGTTGTCGTAGCCCAGCTTTGGACTGCGGCCGGCCGCCAGATGGCGCGCCTCGACTTCCTGCGGCGTCGAAAAGGCCTCGTATGCCTCGCCCGAGGCGAGCAGCTGGGCCACCACGTCGCGGTAGATGTCGCTGCGCTGCGACTGTCGGTACGGGCCGTAGGCTCCGCCGACCTCGGGGCCCTCGTCCCAATTCAGCCCGAGCCAGCGCAGCGCGTCCAACAGCGCCAGATAGCTTTCCTCACTGTCACGTTCGGGGTCGGTGTCCTCGACGCGGAACACGAAGGTGCCGCCGGTGTGCCGCGCGTAGGCCCAGTTGAATAGTGCGGTGCGGATCAAGCCGACATGCGGTACCCCGGTTGGCGACGGGCAGAACCGGACCCGTACGCCGACCTGTTCGGTCACGATTTTCCTTTGCGGACAACGGGATTGGTTAGTGTTCCGATGCCCGCGATGGTGATGCTGACGGTGTCGCCGTCTTCGATGGGCCCGACACCCGCCGGCGTGCCGGTGAGAATGAGATCGCCCGGCAGCAACGTCATCACCGCCGAAGCCCATTCCACGATCGCGCCGATGTTGTGGATCATCAACGAAGTACGACTGTTTTGTTTGACCTCGCCGTTGACTTCGGTGCGCAGTTCGAGGTCGGCCGGGTCGATGTCGGTGACGATCCACGGCCCGACGGGGCAGAACGTGTCGTGGCCCTTCGCGCGTGTCCACTGGCCATCGGCCTGCTGTTGGTCGCGGGCAGACACGTCGTTGGCGATGGTGTAACCCAGGATGCTATCGGCAGCGTGCGCGGCCGTGACGTCCTTGCAGGGCCGACTGATGACGGCCGCCAGCTCGCCCTCGAAATGCACGGGCGATGCGTCAGCCGGCAATCGGATCGGCACATTGGGCCCGATGATCGCGGTATTGGGCTTGAGGAAGATCACCGGGTCGGCCGGCGCCGGGCCCGTCTGACCGCCCATCTCGGCGATGTGATCGGCGTAGTTCTTGCCGATGCAGACCACCTTGCCGGCCAGCATCGGGGCCAGCAGTCGCACGTCGGCCAGCGGCCAGGAGCGGCCGGTGAAAGTCGGGGTGCCGAAGGGGTGCTCGGCGATCTCACGGGCAGTCATCCCGCCGGGCTCGTCCGGCTCGCCTTCGATGCTCACGAACGCGACGCCGTCCGGACTTGCAATTCGGCCAAGGCGCATTTGGTTGAGCCTAGTGAGCCACCAGCGAGACCTGCGCGGCCGGGCCGGTTGTCGCTTCAGCCCCAGCATTCACACCGCTGTGCGAGCATGGATTGATGCCGACGGAGCCGACCGGCACGGTCACGCTCAGTACGGGCCGGCGCTGGTCGATCGTGGTGGTGTCGCTGGTGGTGACGGCGAGCGCGTTCATCTTCATCAACGGCGTCGCCTTTCTGATCCCGGCCTTGGAGGACGATCTCGGCACCCCGCTGGCCGAGGCGGGCTTGCTGTCGGCGATGCCGAGCTTCGGCATGGTCACAACGCTGATTCTGTGGGGCTACCTGCTCGACAGAGTGGGCGAACGCATCGTGCTGACCGTCGGCTCAGCGCTGACCGCGGCCGCCTCCTACGCGGCGACGACGGTCCACTCGATGGTGTCGTTCGCTGCGCTGCTGTTCGTCGGCGGCATGGCAGCCGCCAGCTGCAACTCGGCCGGCGGTCGCCTGGTCTCCGGGTGGTTCCCTCCCGAGCAACGCGGCCTGGCGATGGGTGTTCGCCAGGCCGCACAGCCGCTGGGAATCGCGTTGGGCGCGTTGGTCATTCCCGAGCTCGCTGAGCGCAGCCGCTCGGCGACGTCGGCCCTGATATTTCCCGCCGTGCTTTGCGCGGCATCGGCAGTGGCCAGCGTCGTGGCCGTCGTCGAACCGCCGCGCAAGGAATGGGACGAGGCCACCGATCGCGAGCTGGCCAGCCCTTACCGCGGATCGTGGGTGCTGCGCCGGATTCACGCGGTCTCTGCGCTGCTGATGGTGCCGCAGACGGTGACCGTGACGTTCATGCTGATCTGGCTGATCACGGTTTACCGGTGGTCGACCGCATCGGCGGGAGCTGTGGTCACGCTGTCGCAGCTACTCGGGGCCGTGGGCCGGGTTGCGGTCGGCCGGTGGTCGGACCGGGTCGGCTCCCGGCTGCGTCCGGTGCGCATCATCGCCGTCACGGGCGTCCTGATTCTGGCCGGGTTGGCGCTGGCCGATCACCTGCGCTCGTCGGTGGCCGTACCGCTGATGGTCGCGGCATCGGTGGTCGCGGTGCTCGACAACGGACTGGAATCCACCGCGATCACCGAATACGCCGGACCGTTTTGGAGCGGACGCGCGCTCGGCCTGCAAAACACCTATCAACGGTTGATGGCGGCCGGCGCTCCTCCGGTGTTCGGTGAGCTGATCGCCAGCCATGGTTACCCGTTGGCGTTCCTGGGCTGCGGCCTTTTCCCGCTGCTGGCGGTGCCGATCGTGCCGGGCAAAGTACTCCCGCCCGGGCTGGAGACTAGAGCGCGGACGCTATCCTTTCGCCGACTTCGACGGTGGATAGCTGTCCGGTCGGGCGACTGGCCAGATGGGACGCCACGGCCCGGTCCACTCGCGCGGCGGCAGCGTCTGCGCCGACGTGGGAAAGCAGCAGCGCCACCGACATGATCGCGGCGGTCGGATCGGCGATGCCCTGACCGGCGATGTCGGGTGCGCTGCCGTGCACCGGCTCGAACATCGACGGATTGGTCCGGGTGGCGTCGATATTGCCGCTGGCGGCCAGCCCGATGCCGCCGCATACCGCGGCCGCCAGATCCGTGATGATGTCGCCGAATAGGTTGTCGGTGACGATCACGTCGAAACGGCCCGGATCGGTGACCAGGTGGATGGTCGCGGCATCGACGTGCTGGTAGGCCACCTCGACGTCTGGATACTTCTCGCCGATTTCCTGCACGGTCCGCGACCACAGTGATCCGGCGAACGTCAGCACGTTCGTCTTGTGCACCAGGGTCAGATGCTTGCGACGCCGGCTTGCCCGCTCGAAAGCATCTGCCACGACGCGGCCCACACCGAACGCGGTGTTGATACTGACCTCGGTGGCTACCTCATGGACGGTGCCGGCCCGGATCACACCGCCGGTGCCGGTGTACGGGCCTTCGGTCCCCTCGCGGACCACCACGAAATCGATGTCAGGATTACCGGCCAGCGGGCTGCGCACGCCCGGATACAGCCGTGCCGGGCGCAGGTTGATGTGGTGGTCCAACTCGAAGCGCAGTCGTAGCAGCAGACCGCGCTCGAGCACGCCGCTGGGCACTGATGGATCCCCAATTGCGCCAAGCAGAATCGCGTCATGCGCCCGCAGTTCGGCAAGCGCCGTCTCGGGCAGCACTTCCCCCGTCGCGTGAAACCGCCGCGCCCCCAGGTCGTAGTTGGTCGTCTCTACACCGGGCAGCACCGCGTCGAGAACCTTGACCGCTTCGGCCACCACCTCAGGACCGATGCCGTCGCCGGCGATCACCGCGAGTTTCACGAGAGGTCGACTACTTTCAGCTTGTAGGCGTCGACGGCCGCACTGATCGCCTCCCGGACGTCGGCGGGCACGTCGCGGTCCACCCGCAACAGGATTGTCGCGCCCGGACCCTCGGTGTCTTCGGACAGCTGTGCTGCGTGGATGTTGACCCCGGCGTTCCCGAGCAGGGTGCCGATTTTGCCCAGCACTCCCGGCCGGTCGACATAGTGGACCACCAAATTGATGCCTTCGGCGCGCAGGTCGAAGTTGCGGCCGTTGATCTGCGCAATCTTTTCCACCTGCTGCGGTCCAGACAGCGTGCCCGCAACGTTGACCACCGAACCGTCCGAAGCCACAGCCCGCACGTCGACGACGCTGCGGTGGTTGGGGCTTTCGGTGGCCGTACTGAGATCGGCTGCCACGCCGCGTTCTTCAGCGATCGCCGGGGCGTTGACGAACGTCACCTGATCCTCGATTACCGCGGAGAACAGTCCGCGCAACGCCGAAAGGCGCAGCACCTCAACGTCTTCGCCGGCCAACTCGCCGCGCACCTGCACCGACAATGACACCGGCAGCTCCTCGGAAAGCGCACCCACCAGTAGACCGAGCTTGCGCACCAAGTCCAGCCAGGGTGACACCTCCTCGCTGACCACCCCGGCTCCGACGTTGACCGCGTCGGGAACGAACTCGCCGGCCAGCGCCAACTTGACGCTGCCGGCCACGTCGATGCCGGCCCGGTCCTGAGCCTCCTCGGTCGACGCACCGAGATGCGGTGTCACCACCACCTGCGGCAGGCCGAACAGCGGACTGTCAGTGCAGGGCTCCTTGGAGAACACGTCGATGCCGGCGGCGCGTACGTGTCCGCTGGTTACCGCGTCGGCCAGCGCGGCCTCGTCGACCAGCCCGCCGCGCGCAGCGTTGACGATGACCACCCCGGGCTTGGTTTTGGCCAGCGCGTCCTTGTCGATCAGACCCGCTGTCTCAGGCGTTTTGGGCAGATGCACCGAGATGAAGTCGGCACGGGCCAGCAGCTCGTCGAGCGGAAGGAGCTCGATACCCAGCTGGGCGGCGCGGGCCGGCGACACGTACGGGTCGTAGGCCACGATGTGGGTCTCGAAAGCCGCCAACCGCTGCGCCACCAACTGCCCGATGCGGCCCAGCCCGACCACCCCGACGGTCTTGCCGAAGATTTCGGTGCCCGAGAACGACGACCGCTTCCAGGCGTGCTCGCGCAGCGACGCGTCGGCCGCGGGGATCTGGCGCGCGGCGGACAGCAGCAGCGCCAACGCATGCTCGGCGGCGCTGTGGATGTTGGATGTCGGGGCGTTGACGACCAGCACACCGCGTTCGGTGGCGCTCTCGACGTCGACGTTGTCCAGTCCTACGCCGGCACGGGCGACAATCTTCAGCTTGGGTGCGGCTGCCAACACTTCGGCGTCGACGGTAGTGGCTGAGCGCACCAGCAGCGCGTCGGCCTCAGGCACCGCCGCCAGCAGCTTTTCCCGGTCCGGGCCGTCGACCCAGCGCACTTCGATTTCGTCGCCCAGTGCGGCGACGGTTGATTCGGCAAGTTTGTCAGCGATCAGAACGACAGGCAGGCTCACCCGGCCAGC
>NZ_DASPSP010000251.1:0-10383 GCF_035623875.1 Mycobacterium sp.
CGATGGCGGGCCGTTTCGATGTGCACGCTCAGACGGTGGAGGACGAGGCCCGCAAGATGTGGGCATCGAGCCAAAACATCGCCGGTGCCGGCTGGAGTGGTACGGCCCAGATGACGTCTTATGACACCATGGGCCAGATGAATCAGGCGTTTCGCAACATCGTCAACATGCTGCACGGGGTGCGCGACGGTTTGATCCGCGATGCCAACAACTACGAGCAGCAAGAGCAGGCCTCGCAGCAAATCTTGAGCAGCTAGCCGGTCTGCAGGCGTAAACTTTCCCACGTCAGGAGGACAGATAAATGTCAATTAGCTACCAGTTCGGCGACGTCGACGCTCACGGCGCGTTGATTCGCGCCCAGGCTGCCTCGTTGGAGGCCGAGCACCAGTCCATCGTGCGCGATGTGCTGGCCGCCGGTGACTTCTGGGGCGGCTCGGGTTCGGTGGCCTGCCAGGAGTTCATCACCCAGTTGGGCCGCAACTTCCAGGTCATCTACGAACAAGCCAACCAGCACGGCCAAAAGGTGCAAACCGCCGGCAACAACATGAACTCCACCGACAGCGCCGTCGGCTCCAGCTGGGCCTAAAAGTCACCAATTGGCGCGGCAGCACACCGATCGGGGTGTGCTGCCGCGTCGTGCGGTAACCGAGCACGTCAAGATACGAGAGTAATGATGGATCAAACCACCCGGACCGATATCACAGTCAACGTCGAGGGTTTCTGGATGTTGCAGGCGTTGCTGGATATTCGCCACGTCGCACCCGAATTGCGTTGCCGGCCCTTCGTTTCCACCGATTCGATGGATTGGCTGAACGAGCATCCGGGCATGGCGATCATGCGCGAACAGGGCATCGTGACGGGCGAGACGGTCCACGAGTCGATCGCTGCCCGGATGCGGGTGTTGGCCGCGCCGGATCTCGAGGTCATCGCGCTGCTGTCCCGGGGCAAGCTGCTCTACGGCGTCAAGGAAAGAGAAGAAGGCGGCGAAGACGAGCCGGTGGGATCCCGCGAGATCCCGGACAACGAGTTCCGCGTGCTACTAGCCCGCCGTGGCACCCACTGGGTCTCGGCGGTGCGGGTCGGCGACGAGATCGCCGTCGACGATGTTTCGATCGCGGATACCGCCTCGATTGCGGCGCTGGTATTCGATGCGCTGGAATCGATCCACCACGCCGATCCCGCGGCGATCAACGCGGTCAACGTGCCACTGGAAGAGATGCTGGAGATCACGAAAGCGTGGCAGAGCTCCGGGTTCAACGTCTTCTCCGGCGGCGATCTGCGGCGACTCGGCATCAGCGCGGCGACGGTGGCCGCACTCGGGCAGGCGCTGTCAGATCCGGCGGCTGAGGCCGCGGTCTACGCCAGGCAGTACCGGGACGACGCCAAGGCGCCCAGCGCCTCAGTGCTGTCGCTGAAGGACGGATCGGGCGGCCGCATCGCGATGTATCAGCAAGCACGCACCGCCGGGTCAAACGAGGCTTGGCTAGCCATCTGCCCGGCCACCCCGCAGTTGGTCCAGGTCGGGATAAAGACGGTTTTAGAGACCCTTCCCTACGGCGAGTGGAAAACGCATAGCAGAGTTTAACTAATCGTTACGGGAATGCCGCACATACCAAGGATTTTCCGTGCAGCACTCAGTCATGGTGCGGATGCCGCGAAATACTCTAGAATCTGCTCAACAATTGGGACGCGACGTCGCAATTACAAATAACGAGGCAAGACGCATGGACCCAGAATTCGTCGACAGAGGGGTGGCACAATGACCGCAGTAGCCGAGGCGCTACAGCCTGGCGCAGAGGCAGTATCGGCGCCGCAGTCCGCCGTGGTTGGCATCATCGCCGGCGAGGGCGCGCAAATCGGCGTGCTGCTGGACGCCAACGCCCCGGTCTCGGTGATGATCGACCCGTTGCTCAAGGTCATCAACGTTCGACTGCGGGAGCTGGGTCTGCCGGCACTAGAAGCCAAGCAGCGCGGCAAGTGGGCACTGTGCCTGGTTGACGGCACGCCGCTGCGGGCCGCCCAGTCGCTGTCCGAGCAGGACATCTACGACGGCGATCGGCTGTGGCTGCGGTTCGTCGAAGACACTGAACACCGATCCCAGGTCATCGAGCACATTTCGACGGCCGTGTCGGTGAACCTGAGCAAGCGGTTCAGCCCAATCAACCCGACGGTGGCCATCCAGGTCGGTGCGGCGATGGTCGCGGCCGGGGTGCTGCTGGGTTCGGCGCTGCTCGGCTGGTTCCGCTGGCAGCACGACTCGTGGGTCCCGGCGCCCTACGCCGCGATTATCGCGGTGCTGGTGATCTCGGTGGCACTGCTGATCCTGGGCCGCGCCCAGAGCGTGCAAGACCGCCGCGCGGGCGACATCTTGCTCTGGAGCGGGCTGGCGCCACTTGCGGTGTCGGCGGCGGCGGTGCCTCCCGGTCCCGTCGGCGCGCCGCACGCCGTGATGGGTTTCGCGGTCGCCGGTGTTGGCGCGATGCTGGCGATGCGGTTCACCGGCCGTCGGCTGGGTACCGGCACTGCCATCGTCACCATCGCCCTGGCGGCCACGCTCGCGAGCCTGGCCCGGATGGCACTCGGTACCGGTGCGGTGACGCTGCTGACGTCTATACTGCTGGCCTGCGTGCTCGGCTACCACGGCGCGCCGGCGCTGTCCCGCTGGTTGTCCGGTATCCGGCTGCCGGTGTTCCCCTCTGCCACCAGCCGCTGGGTGTTCGAGGCCCGGCCTGATCTGCCGACCACCGTGGTGCACCCCGTTGGCGGCGGCCGTCCGACCTTGGAGGGCCCCGCGTCTGTCCAGGACGTCGTGCTGCGGGCCGAGCGGGCCCGGTCGTTCCTGACCGGATTGCTGGTCGGCCTTGGTGTGCTGACGATTGTGTCGCTGGCGGGCGTATCCGATCCGCGCGCCTCGCAACGGTGGCTGCCGCTGTTGCTGGCTGCCGCTACCGCCGGCTTCCTGATGCTGCGTGGTCGCTCCTACGTCGACCGTTGGCAGGCGATCATCCTGGCCGTGACCTCGGTCCTGATCGTCGCCGCGATCGTCGTCCGTTACACGCTCGTGTTGTCCTCGGCGGCAGCGGTTTCGGCAGGGGTGGCCATCCTGGTGCTGCTCCCTGCGGCGGGGCTGACGGCTGCGGCGGTAGTGCCTAACACCATCTACAGCCCGCTGTTCCGCAAGCTCGTGGAATGGGTCGAATACCTCTGCCTGATGCCCATCGTCCCGCTGGCATTGTGGATGATGAATGTCTATGCAGCGATTCGCTACCGGTAGCCGTCCACTGCGGCTGCTCCGCGCGGCCGCAGTGGCTGCCACGACGCTCATCGTCGCCTCGGTAGCGCTTTCCGGTTCGCCGGCTTACGCGATCGACCCCCCGGGGATCGACCCGGCCGCCGTGCCGCGGGACAGCCCGCCCGGCCCCGCACAGCCCATGAAGCAGAGTACGTACTGCACCGAGGTTGGGGTGTTGCCGGGCACCGACTTTCGGGTACAGCCGAAATACATGGACATGCTCGACCTGCCCGAAGCCTGGCGCTTCGGGCGCGGCGGCGGGGTGCGGGTCGCCGTCATCGACACCGGGGTGACCCCGCACCCGAGGCTGCCGCACCTGATTCCCGGCGGCGACTATGTGATGGCCGGCGGTGACGGACTGTCCGACTGCGACGCGCACGGCACGATCGTCGCCTCGATGATTGGCGGCGCCCCGGCCTCCGCTGAGGGCCCCGGGGCGCGGGGGCCGCGGCGACCGCCGCCGGTTCCGACCAGGGAACCACCGCCGCCGGCACCGCCGCCTCAGACGATCAGCGTGGCGCCGCCGCCTCCCCAGACAATCACGCTGGTCCCGGCGCCGCCGCCGTCATCCGAGGAGCAGGGACCACCGCCGCCATTCGGCGCTCCACCGGGACCGCCGGCAGCGCCCAAGGCGCCGGGGGCGGCTAACCGTGGTCACGGCAAGACGGTGCTCCCCGGTTATTCCCATGGCGGACAGGTGGTTTCGGTCGACTACCCGCGACCGGCCGCGCCGCCGCCGCTGGATCCTCCGCCGGCAGGTCCAGCGGATGCCTTCACCGGGATAGCCCCCGACGCCGAGCTGATCTCGATCCGGCAGTCCAGCCAGGCGTTCAGCCTCAAGGACGCATATACCGGTGACGAGGACCCGCAGACCCGGCAAAAGCGGGACAACATCTTCACCATGGCGCGGGCGATCGTGCACGCCGCCGACATGGGCGCGAAGGTCATCAACATCTCCCAGGTGATGTGCATGAGTGCGCGCAGCATCATCGACGCGCCTGACCTGGGCGCCGCGGTGCGTTACGCGGCGGTCGATAAAGATGCGGTCATCGTCGCCGCCGCGGGCGACACCAGCCAGCGCGACTGCAAGGAAAATCCGATCGCAGATCCGTTGCACCCCAAGGATTCCCGGGACTGGAATGGCGTGACCACGGTGGTAACTCCATCGTGGTTCAGCGACTATGTCCTGACCGTGGGCGCGGTGGATTCCTCCGGCACGCCGATGGACAAACTGAGCGTCGCCGGGCCGTGGGTGGGAATCGGGGCGCCCGGTACCGACGTCGTCGGGCTCTCACCACGAGATGACAGCCTGATCAACGCGATTGACGGTCCGGACAACTCCTTGCTGGTGCCGTCCGGCACCAGTTTCTCCACCGCGATCGTCTCTGGTGTCGCGGCCCTGGTGCGGGCGAAATACCCGCAACTGTCGGCGCACCAGGTCATCGACCGGTTGACTCGCACCGCCAGGGCACCCGCTCGCGGAGTGGACAACCAGATCGGCTACGGGGTCGTCGACCCGGTAGCCGCGCTGACCTGGGATGTACCCGAAGGATCCGTTCTGCCGAAAGGCTCAGGGTCACCGCTGAATATGCCTCCGGCGCCCACCCCGCGCAACATGACGCCGGTTTGGGTCGCTGCCGGCGGACTAGGCGGCGCGCTACTACTAGCCGGCATGCTGCTCGGTGGCGCGGTCCTGATGCGAAAGACAGGGAGACGGTCATGAAGGCACAACGCGAATACGGGCTGGCCCTGTCGTGGCCTCGGGTCACCGCGGTGTTTCTCATTGATGTTGCGCTACTGGTGATTGCGAGTCATTTACCTGAGGCGAGTCTTTTACCTGAGGCTTGGCAGGTCGATCACGCGCCCTTTCGGGTGGGTGTTGGTCTCGCGGTGATCGTGACGCTCGTTGCGCTGGTCACCAATGGGGGAGTTCCCATTGCGTCGGCGCCGATCGCCCGGATGCGAAATTGGTACGCCGATCCCGAGGCGCTGACCGTCGGCTGCACCCCTGCAATCGATCACCGCCGTCGCTTCAGCAAGGAAACGGTCGGGGTGCGTGAGTACGATGGCCAGCTGATCGGGGTGATCGCGGTCGAAGGTGTGGGCGAGGCGCCGTCAGGACGGCATCGCCATCGGGATCTGCTGCCGACAAGTATCCCGCTGGAAGCGGTCATCGAGGCGCTGCGCCAGTTCGATGTCCGCCTGGACAGTGTCGACATCGTGTCGGTGGGTACGCGCCAGGCCAGCAAGGGCGTCAAATCGGCGGTTCAAGACGATGCCCGAGGCCGACGGCCGCTCGAGGAGCGCAACACCTGGCTGGTACTGCGCATGGACCCGCTGCGCAACGTCCAGGCAGTGGCGGCCCGCGATTCCGTCGCCAGCACCCTGGCTGCGGCTACCGAGCGGCTGGCCCATGATCTCAGCGGGCAAAGTTGCTCGGCCCGGCCGCTGACCGCTGACGAGATCATCGACGTGGACGACGCCGTGTTGGCCGGGCTCCAACCAGCTCACATTAAGCCTTTCTGGCGCTACCTCAAGACTCCCGACGGGTACGTGACCAGCTTCTGGGTCTCGCCTTCCGACATCACCAGCGAGACGCTCGAGGAGCTCTGGCTCGCCGATGCCGACGTGAATGTGATGACGATCCGGCTCATCGCGGACGGTCGTGAAGCCGATGTGGCGGTCTGGGTGCGCTACCACAGCCACCAGCGACTGCGGAAAGAGACGTTCAGCGGGCTGAACCGGCTCACCGGCCGCCAGCTGGGCGCGGTAGCCGCGAGTCTTCCGGCGCCGTCATCGCGTCGGCCGCTGCCGATGCCGAGTCGCATACTCGGCGACGGCGAGGGCATCTTGGTTCCGATCGGTGCGGTAGCCCAGCAACAGGGTCACGCCGAAGCATTGCGATGACCCGGCCGCAGGCCGCCGCCGCAGATGCCCGCAACGCGATGGTTGCTGGCCTTCTGGCGTCCGGCATTTCGGTCAACGGGCTACAGCCCAGCCACAATCCGCAGGTGGCGCTGCAGATGTTCACGACGGCCACCCGGCTCGATCCGGACATGTGCGACGCGTGGCTGGCACGGGTTCTCGCCGGCGACCAGAGCATCGATGTGCTCACCGGCGCGTGGGAATCCGTCAAGACGTTCGGCTGGGAGATCCGCCGACTGAGCCTGTCCGAGTTGGAGTTTCGCCCCGAGGTCTCCGACGGGATGTTCCTGCGGCTGGCGGTCACCAGCATGGAGTCATTGGCTGCTGCCTACGCAGCCGCCCTCACCGAAACGAAACGATACGCCGAAGCCGCGGCGTTGCTTGATTCCACCGAGCCACGACACCCGTTCGACGAAGAGTTGCTTAAATACGTACGGGGGCTGCTGTATTTCCGCACCGGGCGCTGGCCCGACGTCCTCGTCCAGTTCCCTCCCGGGACCACGTGGCGCCACCCCGAACTGAAGGCCGCCGGGGCGGCGATGGCGACCACGGCGCTGGCCTCGTTGGGTGTTTTCGAGGAGGCGACGCGCCGCGCACAGGAGGCCATCGAGGGCGACCGCGTGCCTGGCGCGGCCAACGTCGCGATGTACACCCAGGGGATGTGCTTGCGGCATCTGGGCCGCGAAGAGGAAGCCGTCGAGGCGTTACGCCGAGTGTATTCACGCGATGCCAAGTTCACCCCGGCGCGCGAAGCGTTGGACAACCCCAACTATCGGCTGGTGCTGACCGACCCGGAAACCATCGAAGCCAGGACGGATCCATGGGATCCGGATAGCGCGCCCACCCGCGAACAGGCCGAGGCCGCTCGTCACGCCGAGATGGCCAAGAAGTATTTGGACGAAGGCGATGCCGAGCTCAATGCAATGCTCGGCATGGAGCAGGCCAAGCGGGAAATCAAGCTGATCAAATCGACGACCAAGGTGAATCTGGCGCGCGCCAAGATGGGCCTGCCGGTACCGGTGACATCGCGGCACACCTTGTTGCTGGGTCCTCCCGGCACGGGAAAGACGACCGTGGCGCGCGCATTCACCAAGCAGCTGTGCGGTTTGACTGTGCTGCGCAAACCGTTTGTGGTGGAGACCAGCCGCGCGAAGTTACTCGGCCGCTACATGGCCGATGCAGAAAAGAACACCGAGGAGATGCTCGAGGAGGCGCTGGGTGGGGCTGTCTTCTTCGACGAGATGCACAACCTGCATGAGAGCGGCTACTCCACGGGCGACGCCTACGGCAACGCGATCATCAACACCTTGCTGCTCTATATGGAGAACCACCGCGATGAGCTGGTGGTCTTCGGAGCCGGCTACGCCAAAGCGATGGACAAGATGCTGGAGGTCAACCAGGGCCTGCGACGCCGGTTTTCCACCGTCATCGAGTTCTACAGCTACAACCCGAAGGAGCTGATCGCGCTGACCCAGTTGATGGGCCGCGAGAACGAAGACGTGATCACCGATGAGGCGGTCGACGTGCTGCTACCGGCCTATACCAGGTTCTATGACGACGAGAACATCTCGAGCGAAGGCGACCTGATCCGCGGTATCGATGTGCTGGGAAATGCCGGGTTTGTGCGCAACGTTGTCGAAAAAGCCCGTGATCACCGCAGCTTCCGCCTCGACGACGAGGACCTCGACGCGGTGTTGTCGAGTGAGATCGACGAGTTCAGCGAGGACCAATTGCGCCGGTTCAAGGAGCTGACGCGCGACGATCTCGCCGAGGGTCTCAGCGCCGCCGTGGCGGAGAAGAAGACCGACTCCTGACAGTTCAGCCAGTTAACCCCTGAGGCCCGCGAATGGCATGGCCCGCCGCATCTGTAACGATCTCCAGCAATTTACCGATAATCCCCCGAGTGTTGCATTGACGGGCGTCGGTGCTACTGCCACGATGAAGTTACCAACACGTTACATGCACCTCGCTAGGTGAGGCGTCTGCACGGATATAGGCCACTGACCTCGAACGTCGAGAGACGCCCAGGGTCAGGACAGCTCTTCCCGGGTTAAGGGTTGAGCCCAAGTGGCTTCCGGCTCAGCCGGATACGCCGTGTGGTGCCAAAGCTCCGGCGAGAGGGGTGCCACCCGACGGTCCCGTCGGGCGACCTACCTCTCTTGGCGGCACTGGGGTGTCCTGGCCGTGAGGAGGTGAGGCCGAGACCGAGTTCCGCTGATAGTTCTGCGCAGAACTATCCGATAGCGATGGCCGTTTCGTTCCGATCCGGTCACGGCAGCGACTTCGCCAACTGAATCGGTTTGCGCCAAACCCTGTCTCCGCTTTCCGCGGCACATGGCCATGGCGCACCCCGCCAGCTGCACAGTGGCCGAGGCCCGTCTCCGGGTCGGACTTTTCATCAAGGAGAAGTCCATGTCATTTGTCACTACTCAGCCGGAAACGTTGTCCGCAGCGGCCGGCGACCTGCAGGGGGTTGGTGCGGATCTGGCCGCCGACAACTCGGCCGCAGCCGGGCCCACGACGACGGTGATGCCCGCCGCGGCCGACGAGGTGTCGGCGCTGACCGCGGCGCAGTTCACCGCGCACGCTCAGCTGTATCAAGCGGTCAGTGCTCAAGCCGAGGCGATTCACGAGATGTTCGTCTCGACCCTGAGCACCAGCGCCGGGTCCTACGCGGCCACCGAAGCCGCCAACACGGTCGCTGCGGGATAAGGGGGCTGCTGTGATGGATTTCGGGGCATTTCCACCAGAGTTCAACTCCGCTCGCATGTACGCCGGTCCCGGTTCGGGGCCGATGCTGGCAGCCGCGTCAGCGTGGGATGTGCTGGCGGCCGAGCTGGGTTCAGCCGCATCCGGCTATTCCTCGGTCGTCACCAGCCTGGCCGAAGGGTCCTGGCTGGGACCGGCGTCGGCATCGATGGCGGCCGCGGCCACACCGTACGTGGACTGGATGAGCACAACGGCAACCCAGGCTGAGGAAACGGCTTACCAGGCCAGGGCGGCCGCGGCGGCGTACGAGGCCGCGTTTGCGATGACGGTGCCACCAGCGGCCGTTGCGGCCAACCGCGCACAGCTGGCGGCGTTGGTGGCGACGAATATTGTGGGTCAGAACACGCCGGCGATCGCGGCCACCGAGGCTCTCTACGCCGAAATGTGGGCCCAGGATGCCACCGCGATGTACGGCTACGCCGGCTCCTCGGCGGCCGCCTCGACGGTGACGCCGTTCGGTCCGCCGCCGGAGACCACCAATGCGGCCGGGACGGCCAGCCAAGCCGGCACGGTTGCCCAAGCCACCGGCACGTCGTCCAGCGCGGGTGTGCAGTCGACGCTGTCGCAGGTGGTCTCGACCGTTCCCAACGCACTACAGGAACTCTCGTCACCGATGTCGGCGTCCGTGTCTGGGTTCAATCCGTTTGCGCCGGGTTCGAATCAGGCCACCACGGGCATCGCCGGGTTGTTGAACACGTTCAGCGGAACGACTGGCTCGGCTTTTGGTTCCTTCTTCAGCTCCGGTTTCTGGAACGGGCTTCTTTCGGGTAACTGGTTTAACCCGGCCAGCGTCAGCCCGGCCGTGACGAGCGCGCTCGCTGATATCGGGTTCTTGGCGGTGGCCGGTCAGGGCTTTGGCGGCCTCAATCCGGCTATGTTGACGGGGGCCACTCCGTCGGCGATGAGCGCAGCGGGATTGAGCCACGTCGGTTCGGCGATCGGGGCAGTCGGCTCGCCGGGCCTGGGTGAATCGGCGGTATCGGCCGGGATGGGCCGCGCGACCCTGGTCGGGGCGATGTCGGTGCCGCAGAGTTGGGCCGCAGCCACTCCCGGGGCCAGCGCCCCGCTTATGGCGTCGCCATCGGGCGGCTGGGCTTACGCCCCGGGCGCTGGTGTACAGGAGGCCGGGATGCCGGGGGTCCCCGGGATGCCTGGGATGCCGATGGCGGGCTCCGGCGGTCGCGGCTTCGGTTTTGCCGCGCCCCGCTATGGGTTCCGTCCCACCGTGGTGGCGCATCCACCGGCTGCCGGATAGCAGAAAGGAGCTACATCGTGATTTTCCAGCCCACCACGATCGGCGCGCGGCGCCGGAATTGGTGCCGAACTCGACGTGCATATCCATCGTGTCAAGAACCAGGTCCGCACGATATGGGTTGTCTGACTGCATGATGCACGAA
>NZ_DASPSP010000276.1:0-17970 GCF_035623875.1 Mycobacterium sp.
TGAGCAGGTCTTCGATGCGCAGCAGGCCGAAGCCGCCGCCGCCAAGATCGGGTCCGGCGAGCTGACGCTGGAGGATTTCCTCGAGCAGATGCTGGCCATCCGCAAAATGGGACCGATCGGCAACCTGCTGGGGATGCTGCCTGGCGCGGGCCAGATGAAAGAGGCTCTGGCCGCTGTCGACGACAAGCAACTCGACCGGCTGCAGGCCATCATCCGCGGAATGACGCCGCAAGAGCGCGCAGATCCGAAGATCATCAACGCCTCGCGGCGGCTGCGCATCGCCAATGGCTCCGGTGTAACGGTGTCGGAAGTCAATAACCTGGTCGACCGGTTCTTCGACGCGCGCAAGATGATGTCGTCGATGGTGGGCAGCATGGGCATACCCGGGTTGGGGCGAAAGTCGGCGACCCGTAAGAGTCCGAAAGCCAAGGGCGGCAAGGGCAAGAAGGGCAAGAAGCGTGGACCCACACCGCCCAGGGTGCGCGGCCCGCTGGGTGCGGGGATGCCCGGCATGCCAGCGGGATTCCCCGATCTCTCGAGCATGCCGGAGGGTCTGGACGAGCTGCCGCCCGGCCTGGCTGACTTCGATCTGTCCAAGCTGAACTTCCCGGGCAAGAAGTAGCCGCACCCGTGCGTCTGCACGTTCGAGGGGTGGGGCTGCCCGATGACGAACCCGTCGAGCTGTGGATCGTTGACGGCCGGATCAGCCGCGAACCGATCACCGGCGCTGACACGATTTTCGACGGTGGCTGGGTTCTGCCCGGGCTGGTCGATGCGCACTGCCACGTCGGGCTGGGGGCTCATGGCGGCGCCATCGAGCTCGACGAGGCGGTCGCCCAGGCCGAGACCGAACGCGAGGCCGGCGCGCTGCTCCTGCGCGACTGCGGCTCGCCGACCGATACCCGCAGCCTCGACGACCGTGCCGATTTGCCGCGCATCATCCGCGCCGGACGGCATCTGGCCAGACCCAAGCGGTACTCGCCCGGCTTGGCGATCGACATCGAAGACGAGTCGCAATTGCCGGATTTGGTGGCCGAGCAGGCACGCCGTGGCGACGGCTGGGTGAAGCTGGTGGGCGACTGGATCGACCGCGGCGTGGGCGACTTGGCCCCGCTGTGGTCCGACGAAGTGCTCAAGACGGCGATCGAGGTCGCGCATCAGCACGGGGCGCGGGTCACCGCCCATGTCTTCGGCGAGGACGCGCTGCCCGGATTGATCAACGCAGGCATTGACTGCATCGAACACGGCACCGGGCTCACCGATGACACTGTCGAGTTGATGCTCGAGCACGGCACGGCCTTGGTGCCCACGCTGATCAACATCGAAAACTTCCCCGGCATCGCCGATGCCGCGAGCAAGTACCCGACATACGCCGCACACATACGTGACCTCTACGCCAGGTGTTATCCACGGATGGCCGTAGCCCGAGACGCCGGCGTGCCGGTGTACGCCGGTACCGACGCGGGCAGCATGGTCGCCCACGGCCGGATTGCCGACGAGGTCGAGGCACTCAAGGGCATCGGGATGAGCGCAACCGAAGCGCTCGGCGCGGCGTGCTGGGATGCCCGCCGTTGGCTGGGCCGGCCGGGGCTGGACGACGGCGCGTTGGCAGACCTGTTGTGCTACAAGGACGATCCGCGTCAGGGTCCGGGCGTGCTGAATCGGCCCGATCTGGTAGTCCTGCGCGGACAGCTGTTCTGACCGACGGGCACTATTAGACAGCTGATTATGCCGATACCCGAATTTATCGTCGAGCTTCGTCGGCACATCGGGCATGCGCCGCTGTGGTTGCTAGGTGTGACCGCCGTCGTGATTCGCAATCAGCAGGTTCTTCTGGTCAAACGCGCCGACAACCAGGTATGGACCCCGGTCACCGGCATCGTCGAACCCGGCGAGAACCCCGCGGACTGCGCTATTAGAGAAGTACTTGAGGAGGCCAGCATCCACGTGGTTGCCAGACGACTAGCCTGGCTGCACGTGACCCGGCCGATCGTTCATGCCAATGGCGATCACGCCCAGTACCTGGATCACGTGTTCCGGATGGATTGGGTTGAGGGAGAACCATTTCCGGCAGACGATGAAAGTCTCGACGCGCGATGGTTTGATCTCGCGGAGGCGCCGCTGATGTCGGCTGATATGCGTCGGCGCATCGAGCTGGCCAGCGAGGACAGCCCCAGTGCTGCCACAGTTTTCGACACCAAGAACACTCATGCCGACTAACGTCCAGCGCGTTGATTCATGAGATTCGGTTCCGGCAGGCAACGCTTCACGCACTCACCGACGGAGCGGCCCAAATTCCACCTAACGCCCAATCGTTATGCCAATGGCGATCACGCCCAGTACCTGGATCACGTGTTCCGGATGGATTGGGTTGACGGAGAACCGTTTCCGGCAGACGATGAAAGTCTCGACGCACGATGGTTCGATTGCGCCAAAGTCACGCACATGTCGGCTCCGCGGGCTTTGTCGCCCTGAAAGGGGCAGGCGTCCCGTGGACGTTTGAACGAGGTCCCCTGTGTGCGTCGGCGCTGTCATTGCATACCCATCACTTCGGGACATTGCCGAGCAATGCCTCGATCGGTGCCAGCGGTTTTTCGTCGTGCTTCAACATTCGCCTGCCCATCTCGGTCCAGTAGGTGGTGCTCAGAATCAGGCGCGGATTTGTTTTCTCGTCATCATGAAATAAGATGCCGCACTCATAAAGGCGATTACGCTGGCAAGATCGAATGCTGGCCGAAAAGATCCGGCCACCTGCACAATCGTCCCGGTGACCAAGGGGGCTAGCGCCCCGCCCAGCGATCCGCCGATATTCTGCACCGCATCGAGCGTTGCAACGGTATTGGGTGGGCTCACCACCGCGGCCAGCGCCCAGCCGCAGCTGGATGAAACGTTGATTGCAAACAGGCCTACGGAAATCAGCGTCACCGCCAACCAGGTGCTAGGTGTATGGGCGGCCGCCATAACGACAATGCCGGTGACAACCAGTCCGGCAATAGCCGGAATGCGGCAGGCTGTCGCGACATCCAATTTGCGGCCCAGCCGATCGCTGAAAACTCCACCACTGACAGCACCGATAAACCCGGCGGCAAGCGGAATGGCGGATACAATCCCGGCGCTGGCGATGCTGAGATGCCGCTCGGTCTCCAGATAGCCAGGCAGCCAGGTAGCGTAGAGCCAGTAGGCATACACCACTCCAAAAAACCCCAGAAACATCCCCCAGCTGGTGCGGAACCTCAGCAGCCAGAAGACCTGCCGAATCCCGACACGAGCAATATCGGGACTATCTCCCGCATGAATGCGCGCCAATTCTTCGGGTGCAATTTCTGCTTCGGAAGGGCTGCGATACAACACCACCCAGGCGATCGCCACGGCAAAACCCGCCAGACCAGCAAGGATAAACATGGCATGCCAGCCGAAAGCCAGCATCAGCGCGGTCAGCAGCGGCGGGGCCAGCGCCGGCGCTAGCGCGGAGGAAGAATTGAAAATGGCAATCGGCAATGCCCTAGCTTCCAATTCGAACCAGTCTGCGCAGACCCGGGTGCCGCCGATATACATGGGCGATTCACCAAACCCGAGTGCCACCCGCGCGGCCAAGAATTGCGGCAGCGAGGTGACGAGACCGGCGCTGATCTGCGCCAGCGACCACAACACCATCCCTGCGCCCATCGCCTTGCGGGCACCGAATTTATCAACGGCAATACCCGCAGGTATCTGTGCCAACCCATAACTCCAGGCAAAGGCGGAAAGCAGCAACCCCATCGCGGAATAGGAAAAACCAAGCGAATGCGTGATTTCCGGATCCCCCACGGAAACCGCAGACCGATCCAGATAATTCACGCAACCGCCGATGACTAGCAACGTAACGGCGAGATTCCGTGACCGTATGGTACGGGAGGAGAGGCGCCCAGCACCAAGATCTTCCAGCGCCACCAGCAGCCTCGCTTCATATCGTCCGTTCGACTGACCATAAGATGCGGCATGCGACGGAATCAATCGGCAGGCGACGAACCCTTCGTTAGCGTCCGGCCATGACCAAGACAAAGCAGCCATACGCCGTAAACCAGTTGGCGGACTTCGTGGTCGGTGCCGCATGGTCCGATTTGAGCGGGCACGTCCTGCCGACGCTGAAGCGAAACGTTCTCGACAGCATCGCCTGCGCGCTCGGCGCCCTCGACGGGGAGCTCATCCCGGCCATCCGCGCCCACGCCGAACAGTTCAGCAGCCGTCCGACGGCGACGTTCGTCGGCGGTGGACGTGGATCAGTCGATCAGGCGGCCTTCTTCAACGCGGTGCTGGTGCGCTACCCCGATCTGCTCGACACATATCTGACGCCCGGCGGTCTGTGCCACCCGGCCGACAACTTCGGTGCTGTTTTCGCCGTCGCCGATCACGTCGATGCGCGCGGAGCGGACTTTCTGCTGGCCCTGGCCATCGCCTACGAGATCCAATGCCGTTTCAGCGCAGCGGTTCCCGTCATGACTCACGGTCTCAACCACGCGCTCCAACTGGCCATCTCGGCGGCCGCCGGCTCGGCCAAGCTGCTCGGGCTCGACGCCGCACACACCGCCGACGCCATCGCCGCCTCCGCGGTGGACAACGTCTCACTCGCCGTTGTGCACGCCGAACCCGTCTCGACCTGGAAAGGCATCTCGCCAGCCATCACCGGGATGCGCGCCGTATACGCCACCATGCTCGCGAGCCGCGGAATCACCGGCCCGCGTGCACTTTTCGAAGGTCCCAACGGCCTTGAGCGGTTGTTCGATCAGCCGATCGACTTGCACACATCCGACCGGTCGCTAACCGCCGTCGAGCATACCTACCTCAAACAGTACTGCTCGCTGATTCACGGTCAGGTGATCATCGACGCGACGTTGGCACTTCGCGACGAGCACGGCATCGTCGGCGCCGACGTCGAGACCGTGACCCTCGAGGTCTTTCAAGGCGCGTTCGACTTCGCCGGCGGTGGTGTTTATGGCAGCAAGGATCATCCGTGGACGAAAGAGCAAGCCGACTACAACGTCAAATACCTGACCGCGGTGGCACTGCTGGACGGTCAGGTGGGCCCCGGACAGCTCGAGACCGAACGCGTCCGCCGCGACGATGTCCAGGACCTGCTGGCGCGTGTCGACGTCAAAGCCGCACCCGACCTGACCGAGGCCTACCCCGAACGGACGTCGGCTCGCGTGCACATCGCTTTGCGCGACGGCCGCACATTTGACCTTGAGCAATCCGACTTCGAAGGATCCCTTACGCGACCGATGTCGTGGGACCGTGTGGTGGAAAAGTTCCATTGGCTTGGCGAACCGTTCGCTGACGCCGCACTTCGCGCCGAGATCATCGAGGCCGTGGCACGCCTGGACGAGATCCCAGTGGCCGAGCTGGCCGGGCTGCTCGGCGCGGTGAGTCCCGAGGCGCGGCGGCCGCGGTCCAGGGGGCGTCTGTAACAGCGGATAGAAAAAGATTGCGAGTACTCGCTATCTATGCGAGCTTCTCTGCAACCCCAACGATGCGGAGGAAGACCGTGACCTACGACGTGATCATTCGCGACGGTTTGTGGTTCGACGGCGCTGGCAGCGCGCCGCAGATCCGCACGCTGGGCGTCCGCGACGGCGTCGTCGCCAGCGTGTCATCCAGCCCTCTGGAAGAGACCGGCTGCCCCGAGGTGATCGACGCGAAGGGCAAGTGGGTCGTCCCCGGGTTCGTCGACGTGCACACCCACTACGACGCCGAGGTGTTACTGGATCCCGGATTGCAGGAGTCGGTGCGCCACGGCGTCACCACGGTGTTGCTGGGTATGTGCTCGCTGTCGACCGTCTACGCCGACTCCGACGACGCCGCCGATCTGTTCAGCCGCGTCGAGGCGGTGCCGCGCAAGTTCGTATTCGGTGCGCTGGAAGACAACAAGACCTGGTCGACGGCGGCGGAATACATCGAGAAACTCGACAGCCTGCCGCTGGGCCCGAATGTGGGCTCGTTACTTGGGCATTCGGATCTGCGGACCGCTGTACTCGGCCTTGATCGCGCCACCGACAAGCACGTGCGGCCCACCGATGCCGAACTCGACAAGATGGCGGCACTGCTCGACGAGGCGCTCGACGCCGGAATGCTCGGCATGTCCGGAATGGACGCCGCGATCGACAAGCTCGACGGAGACCGCTTCCGCTCACGCGCGCTGCCGTCCACGTTCGCGACGTGGCGTGAACGCCGCAAGCTGATCAAGGTGTTGCGCAGGCGGGGCAGGATTCTGCAAAGCGCACCCAACGTGGCCAAAGCCGAGTCGGGACTGCTGTTCTTCCTTTCCAGCAGCCCAATGTTCGGGCGCCGCAAACCCGTTCGCATGAGCCTTCTGGTATCTGCCGATGCCAAGTCGATGCCGTTGGCCGTGCATGTCTTCGGCCTGGGCACCCGGTTGCTCAACTTCCTGCTGGGCTCGCAAGTGCGCTTCCAGCATCTACCGGTTCCGTTCGAGTTGTACTCCGACGGGATCGACTTGCCGGTCTTCGAAGAGTTCGGCGCGGGCACCGCGGCGCTGCACCTGCGCGATCAGTTGGAGCGCAACACGTTACTGGCCGACAAGGAATACCGTCGCAGATTTCGCCGTCAGTTCGACCGCATCAAACTCGGACCGTCGTTGTGGCACCGCGACTTCCACGAAGCGGTAATCGTCGAATGCCCCGATAAGACGTTGATCGGCAAGAGCTTCGGCGCAATCGCCGACGAGCGAGGGTTACACCCGCTGGATGCGTTCCTCGATGTGCTGGTGGAAAACGGCGAGCGCAACGTCCGCTGGACCACCATCGTCGCCAACCATCGGCCCAAGCAACTCAACAAATTGGCCGCCGAGCCGAGCATTCACATGGGCTTCTCCGATGCCGGGGCACACCTGCGCAACATGGCCTTCTACAACTTCTCGCTGCGGCTGCTCAAGCGGACGCTGGACGCCCAACGGGACGGCAAGCCGTTCCTCACCCTTCAGCGCGCGGTGCATCGCCTGACCGGCGAAGTGGCCGAATGGTTCGGCCTCGACGCCGGCACGCTTCGCACGGGTGACCGCGCCGACTTCGTGGTCATCGATCCGGCCGGCCTGGACGACTCGGTCGACGGCTACTACGAGGAGACTGTTCCGTTCTACGGCGGCCTGAGCCGCATGGTCAACCGCAACGACGCGGCCGTGGTGGCCACCGGCGTCAACGGTGCGATTGTGTTCCGCGACGGGCAATTCCGCGACGGCTACGGAAAGACGGTGAGGTCGGGCCGCTATCTGCGGGCCGCCGCGGGTCAACGACAGCCCGCGGGCTCGACTGCGCGGGTCTGAACGATGGCGCGCACCCAACAGCAGCGCCGGGAAGAGACGGTGGCGCGATTGCTCGAGGCCAGCATCGCGACGATCATCGAAGTCGGATATGCCCGGGCATCTGCGGCCGTGATCACCAAACGCGCCGGCGTATCGGTCGGGGCGCTGTTCCGCCACTTCGACACCATGGGCGACTTCATGGCGGCCACGGCGTACGAGGTGCTACGGCGTCAACTCGATTCGTTCACCAAGCAGGTGGCCGCGATACCTTCCGACCGACCGGCGCTGGAGGCCGCGCTGACGATCCTGCGGGACATCACCAGCACCCCCACCAACGCGGTGCTGTATGAACTGATGATCGCCGCGCGCACCGACGAAAAGCTCAACGCCACTTTGCAAAACGTCCTCGAGCAATACGGCACGAAGATCTGCGACGCCGCGCGTGCATTGCCCGGTGCCGAAAGCTTCCCGCAGGACAGCTTCCGGGTCCTGGTGGCGCTGTTGACCAACACCTTCGACGGAGCCGCGTTAGTGGGAGCGGTGTTGCCGCAACCGGACATCGAACAGCGACGGATTCAGCTGTTGTTGTCGCTGCTGAGCGGAGTTGGCTTACCGGCCTGAACGTTTCACCGGTCACTGAGTTTGCTGACGGCGTCCTCCAACGTCCGACACAGGCACATCATCTCGCTGATACCCAACAAGGTGAGCGGGCGGTGCGTGGCGGGCCCGTCGGCGACCACACAGAACGGAGTGGAGTCACCAAGGGTGTCACGGGTTCTCATCAGCACGCTGATCCCGGCTGAGCCGAGAAACTCGACTTTGGACAGGTCGACAATCAAGCCGTTCGGCTTCTTGGCAAGCGCGGAATCGAGGGACTCGGCCAACCCCGGGGCAGTGAGCATGTCGACGCTACCGCTCACGGATACCACGATCAGACCATCGACTAGCGACTCGTGGGCGTTGAAGTCGTCCTTGTCGGGTTGAGGTGGCGAGCCAGCTGCCGCGGGTTGGTTTTCGGCCATCATCGATCCTCACTTCTTGCGGGCACTGCGGGTGCTGCTTGCGACGCAGACCTAGTTGGCGATGGCTGGCGACTCAACCGATGGACAGCGTCGACACCTGCCGACACAATGCCGTGAAAGCTCATACTGGGCAACCGCAAAATAGGACGCAACGGCATAGGCAGACTAGCAAAACGCGGCACGTGCCGTCAGCGGCCTACAGTACGCCGATCGTCGACTGCGGGTTAAGCGCGAAACCCCAGTCCAGCAGGCTGCCGGCCTGGTCCCAGTAGGTTGGTCCACCTTCGTGCACCAGCCCGTACATCATGGCGACCACCAGGCGGCGGCCGCCGCGGGCGGCGGCGCCAACGAACGTCTTACGTGCGGCGTTGGTGAAGCCGGTCTTGCCGCCGATCGCGCCCGGGTAGCGCTGTAGCAGCTCGTCCTGGTTGGTTATCGGGTGATCGCCGTTATCGCCCGGGAACATCGCCGAGGGCTCGGCGGTGATCTGGGCGAATACCGGATTGGCCATTGCTGCCCGGAAGATGACGGCTAGGTCGTGCGCGGTGGACCAGCCCGAGCCCCCCGGCCCATCCAGGCCGGACGGGGTCGATGCGTGGGTGTTCACCGCGCCCAGCGAGGCGGCTTTGGCGTCCATCTTGCCGACGGCGGCCTCCGGGCCGCCCAGCATGTGCGCCAGCGTGTTGGCCGCGTCGTTACCCGACACCAGCAGCAGCCCGTCGAGCAGTTGGCGCGCCGTATAACTGCGGCCGGCTTTGACGCCCACACAGTTGCATTCGACGTGGCTGTCGGCCTCGTCGGCGACGACGGTGGAGTCCAGGCTCAGCTCGTCGACTGCCGCCAGTGCCAACAGCACTTTGATGGTGCTGGCGGGTGGGTGCTGGACGTTCTCGTCCCGCTCGGCCAGCACCTGACCGGAATCGAGATCAGCGACGAGCCAGGTCTGCGCCGGGCCGTCGGGGATTGGTACCGAGCCGGCCGGCTGCACACCGGCGTCGGCCCGCGCCGTCGCGCCGCCACCGATGAATGCCAGAACAGCCGCGATCGCGGCGAGCAGCGTCCGCATGGCCGCTCAGCCTACCGGCCCGGGCTGCCTGTCGCCGCGACGACCTCGACACGGTGTTCACGCCCGACGCTTACATCGACCTGTAGGCAGACAAAGGGCACCCTCTTCATACGGCACGGCGGCAACTGCGCTGCTGAAGGGCTGGAAGGGCACTACGCCAATTTGGCCGCAGTCGGGTATGTTGTGACGGCGATCACAGATCGGCTCGCTGCGGCGGCGGAACCGACCGGACTGGAGGGCCGCATGCTCGAGCATGGCGCACTACATCGGCGGAGACCGGCAGCTCCCGAATGGCCGGGACAGAATCCCGGCCGTCAACGCCGACGACGGGGACGAGCCGTACGCGCCGCTCGCGAGGCGTGTGCCTGGTCGGCGACATCGCTGCCCGAGCGTGTCGGTTATCTGAAGAAGGCGGCGGAAAAGACCAAATCGATCCAGCTGCCCCAGGACTTTGCTTCTCGCTTGACATCCGAACCTAGTCGAAGGATCACCGCGCCATGGGCACCGAATTCACTCCTCTTCAGCGCAACACGCTGACCGCGATCGTCGACACATTCGTCGCTTCCGTTCCGCGCGAGGACGACCCAACCGGGTTTTGGGCCACCAAGGGCAGCGACCTCGGAGCCGACGTTGCCGCAGAGCAGTACCTGCTCACTTACCTGCCCGAAGAGGAGCTCGCCGGGATGCTCCAACTGGTCGATACCGCGGCCCTCGCGGGGTTCAAGGATCAACCTCAGGCCGTTCGGGAGGCGATCATCGCCAACCTCGCGGGCATCTCGTCCGAGACCGCGCGGGCAATCGCCGCGCTGTATCAGCTTTCGGTGTTGTTCTCTTATGGCATGCCCGACGCGCAGGGCCGCAATCCCTTGTGGGATGGCATGGGATATCCGGGCCCGGCGCAGACGCCGCCGCTGGGCGTCCCGAAGACACTGGAGGTCATCACTCCCTCCGGTGACACGACATTGGAGGCGGACGTGGTCGTGGTCGGATCCGGCAGCGGCGGTGGGGTCGCCGCCGCCGAGTTGGCGCGGGCCGACAAGCGGGTGATCATCCTCGAGGCAGGCGGCTACTTCAACGAGTCCGATTTCGTCCAGGTGGAAATGCTGGCCTATCGGAATCTGTTCCTGCGCGGCGGGTTCTTCCCCTCCGCCGACGGCATGGTCAGCATCGCCGCGGGCAGCACCGTGGGTGGCGGCAGCACCGTGAACTGGTCCAACTCGTTGATGACCCCGGCCAGCGTCCGCGCCTGCTGGGCCAAAGACTGCGGTCTCACCGACATCGACACACCCGCGTTCGACGAACACCTGCACGCGGTGTACGACCGCATCAGCTGCAATGACAAGGTCGCCACGCAGAATGCTCCCCACCAGCGGTTGGCAGCGGGCGCATCCAAGCTCGGATATTCGTACCGCCTCGCCACGCTCAATATCGACCCCGATAGATACGACCCGAACCTGATCGGTTACAGCGGGATGGGTGATCAGACCGGCGCCAAGCAGGGGACGCTGCGCACCTATCTACAGGACGCATCCGACGCGGGAGCCAAGCTGCTGCCCCACACCCGCGTCGAGCGGATCCTCACCAGCGACGGCAAAGCCGTCGGTGTAGAGGCGGTATACACCCACCCAGAGTCGCAGCGCAACTCCCGTGTCGTCGTCCACGCCCCCGCTGTGGTGGCCGCTGCCGGCAGCCTGGAGACACCTGCGCTTCTGCTGCGGTCGGGCATCGGCGGGCCGGCTGTCGGCACCCAACTGCGACTGCACCCCGCCAGCCTCGTCAGCGGAATCTATGACGAACCGCAGGATCCGTGGTTCGGCCCCGCTATGGCCGGCATCATGAACGAGTTCGCCGAGGTGAACGAGGGCTTCGGGTACATCATCGAATGCGTGCAGCACCTTCCCGGCCTATTCACTACCGTGGTGCCCTGGCTCAGCGGCGCGCAGCACAAGGAGCTCACCTGCCAGTACCGATACCGAGCCGACTGGGTGTTCATCGTCAAGGACCGCGGCGGGGGAAGTGTCACCATCGACGAGAACGGTCAGTCCCTGCACTGGTATCCATTCACCGACGAACTCGATCGTCGAAACTTCCGCGAGGCCGCGGTGACGGCGATCCGCATGCAAGAGGCCGCGGGTGCGCAACAGATTTTCCTGGCGGGCCAGCCCTTCCCGCCCTGGAAACGTGGTGAGGACCTCGAGGCGTTCATCGAGAGGGTGAACCAGGTCCCGATCGGCCCGGGTGGTACCCCGGTGTTTAGCGCCCACCAGATGTGCAGCGCACAGCTGGGCAGCGACCCGCAAACGTCGGTCGCGAAACCAAACGGCGAGCTGCACGACACGACCGGGGTCTGGATCGCCGACGCCAGCGGAATGCCCAGCTGTTCCGGGGTCAATCCGATGCTGTCGACCATGGCTCTTGCGCGCCGCACGGCCATGAACATGCTCAACCAAAATTGATGTGTCGGACCTCGATACACGTCCACATGCATTTCCGAACCCACACCAAACCGGACAGCGTGGGAACCCGAGTGCGGCGTGGGGCTTTCGTGGGGCGCCTAGCCTAATGCGGCCGTCCTATCGTGTTGAATCAACGAAATGTTGAGCTTGGAAGAGATCTCGGACCGCCTGGAGATCGGGCAGCTGCTGGTGGGCTACTCCACGGCCATCGATCAGCGGCGATTCGATGACCTCGACGCGGTGTTCACGCCCGACGCTTACATCGATTACACGGCCCTCGGCGGCATCGAGGGCCGCTATCCGGCGGTGAAGGCCTGGCTGGCCGAGGTGTTGCCGAATTTCCCGATGTATGCGCACATGCTGGGCAACTTCTCGGTCCGCATCGACGGGGACACTGCGTCGTCGCGAACAATCTGCTTCAACCCAATGGTGCTCGGCGGTGACAGGGAACAGGTGATGTTCTGCGGGCTGTGGTACGACGACGAGTTCCTGCGCACGCGCGACGGTTGGCGGATGACCCGCCGGGTGGAAACCAAGTGCTTCCAGAAAATTCTGTGAAGCCGAGACCGACCAGGCGAATTTTCGCCGCCTGACCTCGCTCTGGCACAATAGGCGGCTGTCCGCCCTGCGACATGCCCTTTCGAGGCGGCTCGGCGCGGCACACACGCGAGGCAAAACCGGATCCTGGCATCCCGCCCGAATCGCTGAATTGCAGCGTGACACCCACAGGAGAAGTCGCTCAACCATGGCTGTAAAGATCAAGCTCACCCGGCTTGGCAAGATCCGCAATCCGCAGTACCGCATCGCCGTCGCCGACTCGCGGACGCGCCGCGACGGTCGCGCAATCGAGATCATCGGCAGGTACCACCCGAAGCAGGAGCCGAGCCTGATCGAGATCGACTCCGAGCGTGCCCAGTATTGGCTGTCGGTGGGTGCTCAGCCCACCGAACCCGTTCTCAAGCTGCTCAAGATCACCGGTGATTGGCAGAAGTTCAAGGGGCTGCCCGGCGCCGAAGGCAAGTTGAAGGTCGCCGAGCCCAAGCCGAGCAAACTGGAGCTGTTCAACGCCGCGTTGGCCGCTGCCGACGGTGCTCCCGACGCCGAGGCCGCGACACCGAAGAAGAAGAAAGCTCCGGCCAAGAAGGCCGCCGCGCCGGACAAAGCTGAGAAAGCCGCTGAAGCCGAGGCAGCCGCCAAGCCGTCCGCTGAAGCGAAGGCAGCCGAGCCGGCCGAAGGCAGCGACCAGGCCGAACCGGTGACCGAGAGCTGACCGCACCCATGAGTACCGTCGTCGACGCCGTCGAACATCTGGTGCGCGGCATTGTCGACAATCCCGACGATGTCCGAGTTGACATGGTGACCAGCAGGCGCGGCAGGACCGTCGAGGTACACGTCCATCCCGACGATCTGGGCAAGGTGATCGGTCGCGGCGGGCGCACCGCGACCGCGTTGCGCACGCTGGTCGCCGGAATCGGTGGTCGCGGTATCCGAGTCGATGTGGTGGACACCGACCAGTAGCGGAGCCCAGCCCATGGAACTCCTGTGGAGTTGACAGTCGGGCGCGTGGTCAAAGCCCACGGCGTGACCGGCGAACTCGTCGTCGAGATTCGCACCGATGACCCCAAGTTGCGGTTTGCGCCGGGCGCGATATTGCGAGCCAAGGCATCCGGTCAGCGTGAGCGCAACTACGTTGTGGAGGCGGTCCGTCCGCACGGGAGCCGCCTACTGCTGCGGGTGGAGGGGGTGGCCGACCGTGATGCGGCCGACGCGCTGCGGGGCAGCGTGTTCGTCATCGACTCCGAGGACTTGCCGCCCATCGACGAGCCGGACACCTACTACGACTACCAGCTGGAAGGCCTTCTGGTGCGGACGACGGCCGGCCACGATATCGGCACCGTCGCCGAGGTTTTGCACACCCCCGCCGGCGAACTACTGGCGGTCAACCGGGCCGAGGCCGGCGAGTTGCTGGTGCCGTTCGTGAGCGCGATCGTCACGTCGGTGTCGTTGGACGCTGGCATCGTCGAAATCGATCCGCCCGAGGGTTTGCTGGAACTGGAGACCTGAGGGCAGCATCGATATGAAGGCCAATATGAAGATTGACGTCGTGACGATCTTCCCGTCGTACTTGGATCCGCTGCGACAATCGTTGCCGGGCAAGGCGATCGAGTCCGGTCTCGTCCAGCTCGAAGTGCACGACTTGCGGAAATGGACCCACGACGTACACCACTCGGTGGACGACGCGCCATACGGCGGCGGTCCGGGGATGGTGATGCGGGCGCCGGTCTGGGGCGAGGCGCTAGACGAGATCTGCTCGCAGGAAACGCTTCTCGTTGTCCCGACGCCCGCGGGCGCGTTGTTCAACCAGGCGACCGCGCAGCGGTGGAGCGGCGAGGCGCATCTGGTGTTCGCCTGCGGTCGCTATGAGGGGATCGACCAGAGGGTCATCGACGATGCCGCCAGGCGGATGCGAGTCGAAGAGGTCTCGATCGGCGACTACGTGTTGCCGGGAGGGGAATCGGCTGCCCTGGTGATCATCGAGGCGGTGCTGCGACTGGTGCCCAATGTTTTGGGCAATCCACTTTCACACCAAGATGATTCGCATTCTCGCGGCCTGCTGGAGGGTCCGTCGTACACCAGGCCGCCGAGCTGGCGTGGACTCGACGTACCAGAGGTTCTGCTGTCCGGCGACCACGCTCGCGTCGAGTCTTGGCGGCGGCAGGCTTCCGAGCGGCGCACCCGTGAACGCCGTCCCGACCTGCTGCGGTAGCGCTCGCGCCGTCTCAGATCCGCCCGGAGGGAAACATCGTCTTGACCGCCTGGGTGATCGTCGCCCGCGCGGAGGCGTCATCGGAGGGTTGCAGCGACTCGATCACCATGACGTAGCGCCGGTCGGAGCCGACGATGCCGGAGGACAGGTGCATCCAGCTGTCCCCGATACAGCACATCCAACCCTGCTTGACGGCAACGGGTTCGGCGTACAGGCCGTCGGGAATGCCGAACCGCTGGGGGTAGCCATCGGCCCCGGTTGCGGTGGACCTGGCGAGGTCGTCGACGATGATCTCGGTCCGCTCCCCAGATAGGCCGCCGGACCCGTCGAGCAGCATGTCGTAGTAGTGCACCAAATCGGATGCTGAGCTCATCGTGTTCCACCACTGTCCGTCGCTGGGCGGCGCGGTGGACGTCAGCCCGTACCGGCTCGCGACGTCAGTGATGATCGCCTCACCGCCACCCTGAGCCCAGAACGTCTCGGCGGCGCCGTCGTCCGAGGAGCGCAGCATGGTGTCCAGTGCCTGACGGTCTGCCGTCGATAGCCGGCGGTCCTCCTCGGAGCCCGCCGATTCCTGGGACAGCACGTTGTCCGCAATGAAAAGCTTGGCCACCGACGCGATCGCGACGGGCTGGTCGTTGCCGTTGGACAGCATTTGATTCGTGGCTCGGTCGAGGACCGCAACGACTATGGTGGCGCCGTCGGCGGCGGCATCCTGGGTGGCCTGCGCGATGCGGGCCGGCAATCCGTCGAACCCGGCGCCGGGCATTCCCTGTGGCGACTCCGGCGGCATGATTGCGTGCGGCGGTGCGGCCCTGTGGGGTGCGTTCAGCGTGGCACCGGGCGCGCCATAGACCTTCGCTTCGAAGCCCATCACCAACGCCGTCAGTACCGCTGAGGTGGCGATCAACAGCAGTGGCCGCGCCCGCATGGCTCTCCTCACCCAGTCACCGGCTTTCGTCCTATGTACCATTTGCCCACGTCACGGCCCGGTAGGCAAGGGCGGCGATTCGCGGCGATTTCGCTGCCTGGTCCCGATCTGGCACAATTGACCAGTTGTCTCCAGCGGTTGTCGACCGGCCGGTCCCCTTCCGCCTGCTGCGAGACGCGCCCAGATGCCCGAATCCATCGGCTTGGTTGACTGTCAACGCGCCTACAGCGCGAGCAGCAGCACGCAGCCGCGACCGCAAGGAAGTGTCTCCGACATGAACACGCTGGACTTCCTCGACAAGGCGTCGCTGCGCGACGACATCCCGGCCTTCCGCCCCGGCGACACGATCAATGTGCACGTCAAGGTCATCGAGGGTGCCAAAGAGCGCATCCAGGTGTTCAAGGGCGTGGTCCTGCGTCGGCAAGGCGGCGGGATCCGGGAGACCTTCACCGTGCGCAAGGAGAGCTACGGCGTCGGCGTCGAGCGGACCTTCCCGGTGCATTCGCCGAATATCGACCACATCGAGATCGTGACCCGCGGTGATGTCCGCCGGGCCAAGCTGTACTACCTGCGAGAGTTGCGCGGCAAGAAAGCCAAGATCAAAGAGAAGCGGTGACCCGCACGGCGGCGGTGCGCGACGCCGCGGACCGTGCTGGCTAGGCTGACGCAGTGACCGAAGCCACCGACTCGTCGCCTGAAGGCAAACCCGACCCTGATCCGGCCGAGCCGGAAGTCGCGATAAGCCGTCCGGCCACCACCGAATCGGGCGCCGAGGACGAGCCCAAAGGCAAGAAGCGAGCGGCGCTGCGGGAAACCGTCATCCTGGCAGCGATCGCGCTGGTGCTTTACTACGTCATGTTGACGTTCGTGGCACGGCCCTACCTCATTCCGTCGGAATCCATGGAACCCACTCTGCACGGATGTTCGGGTTGCGTCGGGGACCGAATCATGGTGGACAAGCTCAGCTTTCGTTTCGGCTCACCGCATCCCGGTGACGTGATCGTGTTCAGGGGGCCACCGTCGTGGAACGTGGCCTACAAGTCGATCCGCTCGCACGACACCGCAGTGCGCTGGGTGCAGAACGCGCTGTCGTTCATCGGCTTCGTGCCGCCCGACGAGAACGACCTCGTCAAGCGCGTTATCGCGGTGGGCGGACAGACCGTGGAGTGCCGGAGCAATACCGGGCTGACGGTCAACGGCGCACGGTTGAAGGAGCCGTATCTGGATCTGGCCACGATGAACGCCGACCCATCGGTGTACCCGTGTCTGGGCCCGGAGTTCGGACCGGTCACAGTCCCGCAGGGACGGTTGTGGCTGATGGGGGACAACCGCACTCATTCCGCGGACTCCCGAGCGCACTGCACGAGCACCCCCGCTGACGCAATGAATGGGCTGCTGTGCACCGGTGATCCGATGGCGGGCACCGTGCCGGTGGGCAACGTCATCGGTAAGGCAAGGTTCATTGTGTGGCCGCCGTCGCGATGGGGTGGTGTGCGTTCGGTGAATCCGCAGCAGAATCATTAGGTATGGCCACCACCTGGCCGCCACGGACGGTGATCCGAAAATCCTCCGGATTGCGGACCCTGGAGTCGGCGCTGCAACGCAGCGGTCTTGGCCCGGTGGCCGGAGTGGACGAGGTCGGCCGCGGTGCCTGCGCTGGGCCGTTGGTGGTCGCGGCTTGCGTGCTGGGGCCGGGACGATTGGAAAGTCTTGCCGGCCTTGATGATTCGAAGAAGCTCACCGAGAAGACGCGAGAAAAGCTGTTCCCATTGATTTGCCGCCATGCGCTGGCCTACCACGTGGTGTTCATCCCGTCGGTCGATGTTGATCGACGCGGCGTACACGTTGCCAACATCGAAGGCATGCGGCGTGCGGTGGCCGGGCTATCGGTGCGTCCCGGCTATGTGCTCAGCGACGGTTTCCGGGTGCCCGGACTGCCGGTGCCGTCGCTGCCGGTGATCGGTGGCGACGCGGTGGCGGCCTGTATCGCTGCCGCCAGTGTGCTGGCCAAGGTCAGCAGGGACCGGTTGATGGTGGCGATGGACGCCGATCATCCGGGCTACGGGTTCGCCGACCACAAGGGTTACAGCACCGTTGAGCACTCGGCCGCGCTGAACGAGCTGGGCCCGTGTCCCGAGCATCGGTACTCCTTCATCAACGTCCGGCGGGTGGCAACCGGGTCGGGGGGCAGCCGGGTGGTCGCCGAGTGCAAGCCGGATCCCCGCGACGACGGCGGGTGGGGAAAGATGGGCAATCAGACACCGCCCGCCGAATGGGCTGGGTCGGACAAATGGGACGGAGAAGGACGACTGAGCAGATGAGTGCCGAAGATCTCGAAAAGTACGAAACCGAGATGGAGCTCTCGCTGTACCGCGAATACAAGGACATCGTGGGCCAGTTCAGCTACGTGGTGGAAACCGAGCGCCGGTTCTAC
>NZ_DASPSP010000290.1:0-4665 GCF_035623875.1 Mycobacterium sp.
GAAGGTGTCGGCGACGTGTTCGGCCAGAATCGTGATCGGATGTCGTGCGCCGGTCGGCTGGCGGGTCGACGGCAAGGTCACGTCGATGCGCTCGGCGATCAACACGGCGGCATCTCGTTCAGCGCGCAACACTTCCAGTCGTTCGTCGTAACTGCGTTGCACGTCGCCGCGGGAACTGTTCACGAGCCGACCGGCGTCGGCACGGTCGGCCTTGGGCACCGTCGCCAACGACTGACGGGCCAGCGCCAGCGGCGAGCGATCACCGAGGTGCTCGGTCTTGGCGCGTGCCAATGCGTCGAGATCGGCCGCGCCTGCGAAAGCTTGCCGGGCAGCGTTGACCGTTGCGGTCAACGCCTCCAGCGACAGGTCGACGGGTTGGTCACCCACGCGGCGACACTCTCCTTGTGCTGGGGCTTTTGGGCGGGTTCGCGGCACGGTGTGACGCGCAAGTGCCGATCATATGTGGTCACGTCACTGGCGATCGGCAGCTGGCAGCCCCTTGGGTCCGGCTGCCCGGTGACGACGTCTGGTTCAGCGCGCGATCAGCCGCTGCTTCAGCTGGGTGAATTCGTCGTCGGTCAAGACTTTGGAGTCGTGCAGTTCGGCGAGCTTCTGCAACTCGGCAGCGATACTCGTGACCAGTCCGCCCGGCGGCGGCGGGGCCGGCCGCACAGCTTGAGTGTTAACGGCCTCGGCACACGGCTGGCGGCCCAGGCCGGAGGTGGCGCCCACGGCACGCCCGGCCATCCCGGCCAAGGCCATCTCGCTGAACAGGGTTCCGGAGGAACCTGTGAACACCGCCGGCGAAGCCGTAACGCCGTTCATCGGCAACGCCTTGGCGACCGTTCGGACTTCTGGAGCGGCCACTGCCCAGCCGGGCGGCACCGACAGCCTCCCGACCACATTTGCCTCTCCCGTGCCGGCGCTCACCGCAGACCCGCCTAGCCCGGCCGGTCCAGCCGAAACCAACGTGCCAGGGCCCGCACCGGCTTCGCCTGCCAGGGCGTAGCCCGGAGCCTCCGTGACGGGGGCGCGCGACAGGGCGGCCGTGTTGAGCCCCAGGTTGGTAGTCGCCAAGCTCGCCGTATATGGGGCGACTAGGCCGAATAAGGCCAGAAACGACTGCGGCGAAGTGAAGCCGAGCGCGTCCAGGATTCCCGAGAACCCCGACTGCGTTGGCTGTGCGAGCGCCTGCAGCGCGCTGGGCACCGCGGAGAGCAGCTGTGGGCCCGTCGACACGATGCTCTGAGCACCGGTGCCGGCGGAGGTGGCGGTGCTATGGGCGATCGCGGCGGCTTGGCCCACCAGACCGGCAGGGTTGGTGGTGTTCGGTGCGGGAGCAAACGGCGTCAACGCCGACGCGGTGGCCGATTGGCCCGCATAGCCGTACATCGCGGCGGCATCCTGGGCCCACATTTCCGTGTATTGGGCCTCGGTCGCCGCGATCGCCGCGGTGTTCTGCCCCAATAAGTTGGTCGCGATCAGTGACATCAGCAGGCTGCGGTTGGCGGCGATCATCGGCGGCGGCACCGTCATCGCGAACACCGCTTCATATGCGCCGGCGGCCATCTTGGCTTGAGTAGCCGACTGCGCGGCCTGCGCCGCGACAGTTCGCATCCAGGTCACGTACGGCATGGCCGCCGCCGCCATCGACGCGGACGACGGCCCCAGCCACGGTCCACTGGTCAGTGCTGCGATTGCGGACTGGTAGGACGCTGCGGTGGACTCTAAGTCGGCAGCCAGCCCGTCCCAGGCCGCCGAGGCGGCCAGCATCGGACCCGAGCCTGGTCCGGCATAGATCCTGGCCGAGTTGACTTCTGGCGGTAGCAATGCGAAGTCCATGTCGTTTACCCCGCCGCTCAGCCGGCAGCGATAGCGTTGGCGGCTTCGGTGCCGGCATACGACGCAGCGCTGGCGGAAAGCGTGGCAACGAACTGCTGATGAGTGGCAGCGGCCTGCGCGCTGATCGCCTGGTACATTGCCGCATGCACGGCGAACTGCGTTGCGGTCAGCGCTGAGACCTCGTCGGCGGCCGCGGGGACCACCCCGGTGGTCGGCACGTCCGCGGCCGAATTGCTGGCGGCCATCGCAGAACCAATCGTCTGTAGGTTGCCAGCAGTCGCCGCGAGGATTTCAGGCTGGGTCGTTACGAACATGAACTTTCCTTTCTTTCAGCGGTGCCCTGCGAGATGCAGATCACCACACAACCGACAAATAGACTGCGGCAGAAAGGTCGTCCATAAGCCTCAATGCAGAATTACCGGCTAATTCAATCGGACAACTTGCGCTGTAGTCCCGAGTAGGGACGCAAGCCCCTGTTTGGGTGAGTCGTTGGTCATTCGGACCTAGCTACGGCCGCGCCAAAATCGCGCCGAGCTGCAGAAACGCTAGAGCGCCGACGGGAAGGCGTCAGCCGTTGAGTACCGGCTCCGCAGCCGCCAACGCGGCCACCGGCAGCCGGCGGCGCATCATGCGCGACCGGCCGATCCCGGTAGCCGCCACCGCGCCCAAGAGGCCGCCGGCGGCCCCGATCAGCGACGTCCATTCTCCGTGCGCCATCATCAGGAATCCGAAGCTTGCACCAACGGCCAGCACCGCGTATCGCACCCGGGTCCATCGGGCCGGGCCAGCCAACCGGGTCGAGACCAGCATGCCCAGCACCAACGCGACCGAGTGTCCGACATCGGTGAAGTCGGTGCTCAACGCTGCTGACGCGATGCCGACCGGGAGCCACCAACCGATCCACGCCGGCCGCCACCGGCGAGGGATGGCCGCGGTCAGCGCGCCCAGCACCGCAACGGCGCCATAGCTCACGCCGACATCACTGGCACGCGAGATCGACAGCGGCAACCAGCCGAATTCGATCGCCGCGGTGAGCCCGGCAGCGACCAGCAGCGTGGCACCGACGTGGCCGGTGACAAACACCAAAGCCATCCGCCCACTGCGCCAGATCAGCTCGGCGAGGGCCAGCAGGCAGACCAAGCCGGGTAGCCAGAACCACATCGGGCCGGCGTCGGTGACGAATGCGCTGCCGAACAGGGTCCCCAGGTGACCGTGCGCCAGATTGTGCAGGTTGGTGCTGGCCAGCCCAATGACGTGCTCGCGCACCCGCGGACCGAGAGCCACCAGCGCGACGCTGACCGCGACCAACGCGAGCGCGTAGCCCAGCGTGATCCGGACACGCGCCAGCCGCTCCAACATGCCGAATATCATCGCCATCCACTATGCCTGGGGATTTTCGTCATCTGCGTTATCCAAACCTGACAAATCCCTGACAGTTTCCGCGGCGGCCTTGAGCCGATAGATGGCCAGATCGGTCGGCAGACCTGGGGTTTTCCCTGCGAACACCGGTCGGTGTACCCGCTTGGCGGTGACGCCCAACGCGTCCAAGTCCGCCTGCGAAAGCTCGTCCAGTGTGGTGCCCGACACCATCACCCCGCCCCTGGTGGCGCGCTCCATGACCCGGGCGGCGACGTTGACGTCGACACCGAGCCAATCGGAGGCCAGGCGCTGCGGGCGCCCGGTGTGGATGCCGACCCGCATCCGCGGTTTGTAGCCGTCGACGTCAACCGATCTCAATGCCCGCCTAGCGTCGAGCACCGCGCCCACGGCGACGAGCGGGTCAGCGAACACGGCCATGATGCCGTCGCCCATCCGCTTGACGATGTGACCGCCGGCATCTAGCAGCGGCGGTTCCACCGCCTGCGCCACCCGCCGCAGCAGCTTGAGGGTCGCGTCGTCACCGGCTTGCAGCGACCACGTCGAGAAACCCACCAGATCGGTGAAAACCAACGTGACCTCCGGGTTTGCCGGGCGTTGGGAGACCGCCTCGGTCAATGCCTGCCACACCTGCAACGCGCCGAGACTGACTTCGCGGGATGCGCCGCCGCGCTCGCCCAGCAGCCGGCCCGCGACCCGCGCGGCAGCACGCGGCCCGCCTTCGCCTGCTGTTGACAGCGGATCGCCGAATTCCGGATCGCCCGGCAGCACGCGTCGAGCTCGACGGATCAGTTCAATGACGGCCGGGTTCTGGTTTCTGCTGCGCAGCCACTCAGCTGCCCCGTGTAGGGACACCGAGCGTTGCTGTCGTGAACCAGGCGAATCCGGCGCGGTTGCCATTTGCTCGGGCTCGCCGGACGCCGGGTAGGGCCCGAGTTCCACATCGCCCAGGGTAGGTGGTTTCTTGACTGACCGGCAACGACCGCGGTGGTGGTGTACGCCACGATCGTTGTCAAACCGCCTGATCACGCACGTACGACGCAGGGGTCGAGAGTCGATAACGGCGTGTCGCGGCGCGCGCGGAAATCGTAGACAACGTGCGTTGTCAACATTATCGTGAGTCCCATCGCTCGTCAGGACCAGGAGGGCGTGATGACTACGACATGGGTGCCATCGACGACGCCGGCAAGACCCGTGACGGGTGAGCAGCGCGACGAGAAACCGGTCCGGTTCGCTCCGCTGGGGCCGGACTCGCTGACCTGGAAGTATTTCGGTGACCTGCGCACCGGAATGATGGGCGTATGGATCGGCGCGATCCAAAACATGTATCCGGAATTGGGCGCCGGCGTCGAGGAGCATTCGATCCTGTTGCGCGAGCCGCTGCAACGGGTCGCGCGCTCGGTGTATCCGATCATGGGCGTCGTCTATGACGGGAACCGGGCGGCC
>NZ_DASPSP010000298.1:0-4145 GCF_035623875.1 Mycobacterium sp.
TGATGCGCCCTTCTGGCCTTACCGCTTCCTCCAAGATGGCGCGTACCTCAGCCTCTGTGCTGCGGCCGTGTCGCGCGGCGCGCACCCGAAGGGCGCGGTGCACCGCCACGGGCAAATTGCGCACTGTGAGGATTGCCATGAAGTTGATCTCCCAAGCTGCAGTCAATGCAGTCATCATACAAGTATGCGGTCACCTGCCGGGACCCGGATATGGCTTACCTCTGCCAATTGGACGTCGCTTCGCCGCTTAGCCAGATGGCGATGAGACAAGTGCTGACTAAGGCTGGGTCCGAGCTTGGCGTTGATTAGTTGCCGGTTGCGCTGCGTTGTCAGGGAGAGCTTGCAGCAGGGCACGTTCCCTGGCGAGTCGTAGTTCGGTGAGGAACGCTTGCAGCGGCGCGGTTTCGCGGGCGGTGCGTCGTGCGTCGATGATGACCAGAATGCGTCCGGTTCCAATCTGGACCTGGTAGTCGGCCTGGTCGGGGTGCTGTAGTTGGGTCGCGCCGACGGCGGTCTCCACGTTCCAGCCGGTGCCGGTGTCGCTCAGCACCGCGACTGCGTCGAGGTCAAAGGTTCGCCGGATCGAATCGACAGTCTCGCTGAGGTCGCGAGGCGAGGCCATGGCACGGGCGGCAAGCCTGGCCAGGTTGCGGGCCTCGGCGGCGGCGTGCGCGGTCCGGACCCCTTGACGGGTGAGCACGTCGACCAAGCCTCCGACCGCGAGCGCGACGATCCCGAACGTGATCAGGGCGACCAGATCGACCGCATTACTGACTCGCAGGGTGTGCACCGGCTGGGTGAAGAAGTAGTCGGACAGCAGGACGGCAACGGCGGTGGCCAGCAGGGCAGGCAGAACCCCGCCGAGCAGGGCCACGCAGAGCACCGCGAGCAGATTGCACAACAGTGCGCCGGTAAGCCCGAGCGGAGCGCGAAACGGGGTCAGACCGACCGTGATCGCCACGGGGCCGATGACCGCGAGGATCCACGCCGCCAGCCGGCGCAGCCCGGGAAGCGGCACCTGCCGCAGCGACGGGACGGTCAGCCTGAACGCCGCTCTTCGACGGGATCGTCGGCGGGCGGGGATGACATGAACCTCGACCGGGCCGGCGGTTCGGATCGCCTTGTTGATCACCGAGCCGTGCAGCAACTCTTGACGGCGCGACCGCCGGGTCGCGCCCAACACCAATTGGTGAGCGTTCTCGTTGCGGGCGAAATCCAGTACTGCGGCGGCGACATCGATGCCGGCCAATTCCGTGTAGTGGCCACCCAATTCGCCAAGCAGCCGGCGTTGGCTGGACAGCCATGCGGGCTCAGCCTCCGCCAGGCCTGTGGGTTCCCGCACGTGCACCCCGATCAGCTCGGCGCCGATCGGCGTGGCGATCTGTGCGGCCCGCCGCAGGACGTGCTCGCCCTCCGGGTCGCCGGTCAACGCGACGACGACGCGCTGCGAGGCAACCGCCGCCGATGGCCGGCTCGGTGCGACCGGGGGAGCGGCGCCGAGGTGACCGTGCCGCTGCAGCCAGCCCGTCGCGAGTTCGCGCAGCGCGGCCAACCGCTCGGCGGTGTAGAAGCCGGTCAGCGCGTGCGGGGCGGCGCCTGGCAGCAGGACATCGGTGTCGGCGATGCGGGCGCGCAACTGCTGCGGGGTGATGTCGAGGAACTCGATTTCGTCGGCGGCGGCCACGACCGCGTCGGGCACCGTCTCGTGTTGGGCGATGCCGGTGACTGCTTCGACAGCGTCGTTGAGGCTGTCGATGTGTTGCACGTTGAGCGCAGTGATCACATCGATACCAGCGGTTAGCAGCTCCTGCACGTCTTCCCAGCGTTTCTCGTGGCGGCTGCCCGGCACGCAGGTGTGGGCCAATTCATCGACCAGTAGCACCGCCGGACGTCGAGCCAGCACCTTGTCCACGTCGAGCTCGTCGAAGATGGACCCTCGGTGGCTGGTCTGGGCGAGCGGAATTTGCTTCAGCGTGGCGAGCATGGCCTGGGTGTCCGCGCGGCCGTGGGTCTCGACCAACCCCGCGACCACATCCACTCCCCGCTCAGCCAGGTGGTTGGCCTCAGCCAGCATGGCGTAGGTCTTTCCGGCTCCCGGAGCAACACCGAGATAGACGCGCAGCCGACCTCGGCTCACATTCGATGTCGAACCCGCCGACATTCCGCCGCTCATCGCGATCACCCTTCACTGCCACACGTCGGATCGAACCTACAGTTGGCAAACGCGCGCACGAAGGGCAGAAGGTCACCAGCCATAACAACCGACGATGCGACCGGGCCCAGTGCGCCTCGATCTTGCGGGCAAGCTCCGCGACGTGAACGTCATCGTGGGGGGCGGGTTAACCAGTTGTCTCGCGGCAGTGAGAATGATCGAGTGCCCCGGTTGGTTGGCGTACACCACGTCACTGTGCCGGCCAGCGATCCGCTGGCGGCCAGCGACTGGTATGTGCGGGTCTTCGATTTCGCCGAACTCTTGGTCGAGGAACTCGAAAACGAGGTAACGGCCGTGCTGCTGGAACATCCGTGCGGTGTCCGTCTGCTGCTGCGGCGCGCCGACGAGCCGCTGACCGCATTGCGTGGCTACCCGTTGTTCGGTCTGAGTGTCGCCAACCACGATGAGTTGCTGCGCTGGGTAGAGCGCTTCACCATGTTCGATGTCGAACACAGCGGTGTGCACCAGGCGCACCTGGGCTGGGCGGTGACCGTCACCGGCCCGGACCTGGTCCGTATCCAGCTCCACACCGAGGAGGGACCCAGCGGCGAAGCCGAGTAGGTGCGTGAAAGCGCTTTCGCCACAGCGCGTTTGAGAAGCCCTGAATCGCGCTGCAGCGCAGGTCGAAGTGAGCGGACCGCCGGAAGCCGTTGCGGCGGTGCATCGCACGCACTTCGGCATGTGAGTTCTACACAGTCCAGCGCACCTGCAGCGTAGGCGGTTTGCGGAACACCAGACCGCGCGGCGCGTTGGGGTAGTCGGGGTCGAGCCGCAGCCCAGGCAAGCGGTCCAGGAGTCGATCGACCGCGATCGTGGTTTCAGTCCTGGCGAGCTGTGCGCCCAGGCAAAAATGTGGACCCTGCGCGAAGGCAAGGTTGAGCCTGGCGTTAGCACGCCGGATGTCGAACCGGTCGGGGTCGCTGAACACGACCGGATCTCGGTTGGCGCCGGCGATCGATACGCTGACCAGGTCACCGCGCTGGATTCGACCGCCCCCCAGCTCGACGTCGCGGGTGGCGTAGCGGTCGACGATTGCGGCCGCCGGCTCCAACCGGATCGACTCCTCGATCGCGTTCGGCAAAAGATCGGCGTGCTCACGCACAAGTGGGACCGTCCCGGGGTCGCCGAGGAGATGCCGGACAGCGTTGAGAATCATGCCCTCCGCCGTGTCGATACCGCCGAACATCAACACCGCCGCGTTTGACGCGACCTCGTCCTGGCTTAGCCCTTCCGGCGCCCGCGCGGCCTCCCTCAGCAGCGAGGGTTCGTCGGTACAGTCGAGAGTCCGTGTCACAGCGGCCCGCAGCCGGGCGAACGCATCTGCGCCCGCCGCGGTGACTGGCCTGCCGGCGGTCACCTCGGACACCGCCGCCACGATCGCGGCGTACCAGGACAACACCGTGTCGGCGTTGACATCGCGCAGCCCGAGCGCCTCGGTCACCACCGCCACCGCGAGCGGACCGGCGAACTCGCGCCGTAGCTCGGCGCTGCCGGCGGGCCGAATCGCCGAGAGCAACCGATCGGCCTCCGCGTCGACGAACCCGGCGAACCGGTCCTGCACCCGCGCCGGGCGGAACGGATGCGCGAACGGCTCCCGGTGCCGCGTGTGGTCCGCGCCGTCGAGCGAAAGCATGCTCGCGCCGACCACCCGGGAAGTGGAGAACCGGGGATCGTCGACGGTGAAGGTAGTGGGATCCCGCAGCACCCTCACCGCAAGGTCGTACCGAGTGACCAACCACCCGCCCCGGACGGCGAGCCACGACACTGGCTCGTCCGTCCGCAGCCGCGCTAGCAGCGGGTGCGGGTCCTCCTGCAGCGCACGCAGGGTCGCGCCGCGCCCGATCGGGAACTTTTCGATAGCCACTTCGTAGCCATGATGGCGCGGCTTCGGCAAACGAACGTGTCCGTCGTAGAGTTTGAAACCGATTTAGTC
>NZ_DASPSP010000299.1:0-6307 GCF_035623875.1 Mycobacterium sp.
GCCGAGTAGCGGGCTTATCGCTGCGCATGCACAGCTAGTGGCGCAGTGTTGTCCTCCTCGGCGGGTGGTACCGGCCGAGGCTTAGGTTTGGCGTGGTCGCCGCGCGGATGCACAACCAGGGGCCACCAGAACCAGCGGCCCAACATCGTAGCCAGCGAGGGCATGAATAGGGTGCGCACCACCAGGGTGTCGAGCAGCAGGCCGATGCAGACCGTCGAGCCGAACTGGCCCAGCACCGTCAGGTCGCTGCCCAGCATCGACGCCATGGTGAAGGCGAAGACCAGACCCGCCGATGTCACCACCGCGCCGGTGCCGGCCATCGATCGGATGTAGCCGGTCTTGAGCCCCGCATGAATTTCTTCTTTGAACCTTGAGACCAACAGCAGGTTGTAGTCGGAGCCGACGGCCAACAGGATGATCACCGAAAGCGCCGCGACGATCCAGTGGATGTGTATGCCGAACAGGTCCTGCCAGATCAGCACCGACAGCCCGACGGATGCGGCGATCGAGCTGCTCGCGGTCCCGACGATGACCAGTGCTGCCACCACGCTGCGGGTCAGCAGCAGCATGATCATGAAGATCAGCGTCAACGCCGAAACCACCGCGATCATCAGGTCGTACTTTGCGCCGTCGGCCATATCGCGGAAGGTCGCCGCGGTCCCCCCGAGATACACCTTGGCATCGGAGAGCGAGGACTGCTTGAGTCCCTCCTGGGCGGCGGTTCGCTCCGCAGACACTCGGGCGATTCCCTCGGGCGTCATCGGATCACCCTGGTGAGTGATGAAGAAGCGCACCGACTTTCCGTCGGGGGAGAAGAACAGCTTCACGCCGCGAATGAATTCCGGGTTAGTGAACGCCTCGGGCGGCAGATAGAAGAAGTCGTCGTTCTGCGAGGCGTCGAAACTTTGGCCCATGACGATCGAGGTGTTGCTCATCGCCTCCATCTGGTTGATCATCGCCGAGAACGTCTGGTACAACGTCAGCGTGAGGCCCTTGGTGGTCTTCAGCGTCGCAATCATCGTGGGGATCAACACCAGCATCTCGTGAGTGGCCGCGGCGGTGCGGTTGATGTCACCAGAAAGTTCGTGGAACTTTTCGGCGAGTTGGTCGAACCCGTCCAACGAGTCGAACAACGACCGGAGCGAGTAGCACATGGGAATGTCGAAACAATGCTTCTCCCAGTAGAAGTAGCTGCGGATCGGCCGCCAGAAGTCGTCGAAATCCGCCACGTGGTCGCGCAATTGATCGGTGATCTGCGACGTTTCCTCCGTCGTCTTCGCGCTGTCGTCAGCGGCGCTCGAAAGGTCTTTCGTTATTTGAAATAAGCGCTCGGTGTAGTCGATCTGGACCTGCAGCTCGTCGGCCATCTTCAGAATGTCTTTCATTCTGTCTTTGAGAAAGTCCATGTTCTGCATGGTCGTTTGGGCCTGAATGCTGTTTTGAAACGGAATCGAGCTGTGCTGGATCGGAATTCCCAGGGGCCGGGTGATGTCCTGGATCATCGCGATCCCGACTGTGCGGATCTCGTTTTTGGCCACCTTGTCCAACACCAGCATGTCGGCCGGATTGCGCATGTCGTGGTCGGCCTCGATCATCAGCATGTCCGGATTCATCCGGGCTTCGGAGAAGTGCCGGTCGGCCGCGGCATAGCCGATGTTGGACGGTGCTGATGCGGGCAGGTAGTGACGGTCGTTGTAACTCGGCTTGAAGCCGGGCAACGCGACCATGCCGACCAGGACGACCGCCCCGCTCACCGCGAAAATCGGTGCCGGCCAACGCACGACCGCGGTGCCCACCCGCCGCCACAGCCGGCCGCGGGACTGGGTCTTCTTCTCGAACAGGCCGAAACGGCTGCCCACGAAAACCACCGCCGGGCCCAATGTCAGGCCGGCCGCCACCACGACGAGCATGCCGATGGCTACCGGTGGGCCCATGGTGTTGAACCACGGCAGCCGCGCGAAGCTCAGGCAGTACGTCGCGCCCGCGATCGTCAGACCCGAACCCAGCACAACCGGCGCGACTCCGCGGAATGTCGTGTAGTAGGCCGTCTCCCGGTCTTCGCCGGCCGCCCGCGCTTCCTGATACCGGCCGATGAGGAAGATCCCGTAGTCCGTCCCGGCGGCGATTGCCAACATCGTCAGGATGTTGGCGGCGAACGTGGTGAGCCCGAACGCGTTGTTGTAGCCCAGCACCGCAACGATTCCGCGCGCACAGAGCAGCGCGACGAACGTCATGAACAGCTGGATCAGCGTGGTGACGATCGAGCGGTAGACCAGCAGCAGCATGATCGCGATCGCGGCCAGGGTGAACAACGTGATCTTGGCCAGGCTGTGGTTGCCGATAATGTGCATGTCATCGGACAGCGCCGCCGGGCCGGTGACATAGGCCTTGACCCCGGGCGGCGCGGGTTCGTTGTCGACAACCTTGCGGACGGCGTCGACGGATTTGTTCGCTTGCGTGGTGCCCTGGTTACCGGCGATGTTCACCTGGACGTAGGCGCCCTTGGCGTCGGCGCTCTGCGCGCCCGCCGCCGTGAACCGGTCCCCCCAGAAGTCCTGGATGTGCTGGACGTGCTTAGGGTCCTGCCGCAGCTTACGGACAATGTCGTCGTAATAGTGGTGCGCGGCGGCGCCGAGCGGCCGCTGGCTTTCCACCACGACCATCACGGTGCTGTTGGAATTGAATTCCTTGAAGTTGTGCCCCATCCGCATCATCGCTTTCATCGACGGTGCGTCCAGGGGCGCCATCGGCGCTGAATGGTTTTCGCCGACGACTTCCAGGCTCGGGACCGCGACATTGACCACGACGGTCAGCGCGACCCAGCCCAAGATGATGGGAATCGCGAAGATGCGGATGAAGTGCGGGATGAAAGGTCGGTGGGGGTGCCCGCCCTCGGTTCTCGTGGTGTCGGCCGTGTTGAAGCGCCGCTCCTCAGCATCGCTTCGCTCTGCATCGTCGCTGGCGCGGGTCATGCGGACTTCACCAGGCAGAAAGTTTGGGCGTTGTGGCCGTCGACACTCTGATGCTCGCGGAGCACACCGTCGACGGTGATGCGGCAGGCGATGTGGTTGGCGTCGGTTTGGGCCATGATGTTGGCGCTGACCGCGGGCAGAGTGGTGGAAATGGTGTACGACCACGGCAGCGGCGCACCGTTGACCTGGTGTGTGTTGGCGTCGGCGTCCCAGTAGTTGATGTTCGCGACGCTGCCGGGCGGCCCGTCGATCTCATACTTCACGACTTTCGGGTTGAACTGGACGATCTTGATCCCGGCTCCCGCGTTCGCGTTGAGGTCCTGCGAGCCGAACACCTTGTGCAGCCGTGACACCACCAGTCCGGAGACCGCCAGGACAACCACTAGAAGCAGCGGTATCCACCAGCGTCTGAGCAAACCGCCAATCGAAATCGCCCTCACTCGGTCTCCTCCCGCCGGTCCGTCCGCAGTCTTCTCCGCGAACAGATCAAGCCGCAGATCCATTTCCGTCCGCCGCCGTTGGCGTCCCAACATATGCCGAATGAGCTCGTGTTCGCTGGTCATCCCTGCTGATGCCCGTAGAACCTTCGCTCGGCTAACTATGCTAGACGGTAGGGCACGATAGCGTTCCGCTAGGTCCCCCCGATGTGTCCGGCGTCATCACGGCAGTGCTGCACGGCCGGTGACGGGCGGCAAGTCGGCCAGCGTCACGATCCCCGGCTTGGCCGCGACGACCGCCGGCACGGCGTTGGTGACCGGCATCGCGGTGTAGATCATGCCCAGACCCATGAATCCCGGCTCGGTCCAACCCTTCGGCGGCAGGCAATGGATCACCGTGCGCATGTTGGGCACGCCAAACACCTGTATGACGTGGCCGTGTTCGAGCGGCTTCGGGGGCGTCACGTGCTCGCCCATGATCCAGTTGAATCCGACACTGACCACGTTGTGATCGCCGACCCAGCCGCGGTGGTAGCCGTACACGCTGCCGACGGTCCCGGCTGGGATCTTCATAAAGCCCAGGTCGGAGTCGGCGGTGGCCGCGGTGAACGTGACGTCGAAGGTGATCTTGTCCAGGTTGGCGCCGATCGCGTCGGCCATCATCGCGGCCGACTCGGCGAAGACCTCGCTTTCGCGTCGCACATTCTCGGCCAGCCCGGGCGTATCGGGGTCCTGCGAGAAACCCATTGCGGTCTGAGTCTCCGCGGATTCGTAGGTCGAGCAGTCCACCGACTCGGTGATGCGGATCTCGTCGACCCGTTCGCAGGATCCGCTGAGCGCCATGCCGACCAGGTTCGTCATCCCCGGGTGCGCGCCGCTGCCGAAGATGGTTGAGCCGCCGCGCTCGCACGCGTCGAGGATCCGTTGCCGGTCCTGCGGCGTCTGCTTGCCACCGGTGATCCAGGCCGCGCTGGAGCAGACATTGACGCCTGACTCGAGTAGGCGCACCAACTCGTCGATGTTGGGCCACAACGGGTTATAGCAACAAGCGTCGGGCCGCAGTGCCAGCAGCGCATCGATATCGTTGGTGGCCTTCACTCCCGTCGGCTCAGGCCAGCCGGAGAGCTCGGCGGCGTCCACCCCGACTTTGTCTTGCCCGTGGGCGTAGACGCCGACGAGTTCCATGTCCGGTCTGCCGATGATGGCGTGCAGCGATCGCCGCCCGATGTTGCCGGTCGTCCACTGGATCACCCGAAACGGACGGTCTGCGCTGGTCGTGCTCATCGGGACTCCTTTGCCGGTGCGATTGGACTCATTATGTTCAACCGGGTCCACGCGCACGCGAGCCGGGCGTCCCAATATTCAGAGCGAACTTAGCCGCGGCTAAAAATTTGGCCCGTCATCTGTTGCTGTGTTGGGGCGACCACGATTGTGACCACACAGCGAACAGCTGCAGTAGCGTCGACGTCTATGGTGATCCCCGATATGCAATTGGCTTGAAGCTGCTGGGCTTTCGCGTTTGAGAAAAGGTCAAAGCCCGGCCGTGCCGACGACGATGAACACACAGCCGGCCGCGGCCAGCAGGATTCCAACCTCAGGGCGGCGACGCGATCGAATCCAGTTGTGCAGCGCTGTCATCGACATGGCGGTTGTCTTGGGCGCCAGTAGATAGGCCAGCAGCGGAATCTCTACGAGCGCGAAGGCCACGACGATGTACATCAACAGCACTGCGACTTGCGTCAGGGCTGTCGCGCGGGAGGCCAGTATGACGGCTAGCGTGGCAAGATAGTCGACCGACGGCAATGCGATGCCGAGACCGGCGATTCCCGCGACCCACAGCGAATACCCGCTCAGTAATCGTTGGGCCGGCCTCGCCAATCTTGCCGGGCGCGAGCCCAATCGTCCGGAGACGGGCAGGGCCACGACTACAGCGACCAATAGCGCCAGGAACCCGATCAGAATCTGAACTTTGGGCAAAGTGAAGTAGGTAGACTCCAGCAGTCTGCGTCGAAACACGAACAAGACAACCAGACCCACCGTCGTTCCCATTGCGACACCGCCAAACAAGAACGCGAGCAGGTGCAACGCCGGTCTGGGCCTGTTCAGCATGAGCACGGTCATACCGACTCGGAACGGTTCGACGCTGACGGCACAGGCCATTACCAGGACAGTGACCAACATTGGTAATTCTGGGTGCGCGCCCACGGGTCGGCTTAGGCGTCCAACCGGGTGAATTGGTCCTGGCGGTACTGCTCGACACAGGCGGCGCGCCGGATCTTGCCGCTCGTCGTGGTGGGAATCGACCCGGGCGATACCAGAACGAGGTCCCCGACATTCAAGCCGTGCGCGTTGGATATCGCGGAGGTGATGTCGCTTTTGACCAAACCGAGCCAGTGCATCGCCTCCTCGTTCGAATCGCCTCGCTTCTTGAGCTCAATGATGGTGACCAGCTTCTCGGTACTGTGCAGCGGGACCGATATCGCCGCGACCCGACCACGGGTGATCTCTTGGATCGTCGCCTCGATGTCCTCGGGATAGTGATTACGCCCGTGGATGATCAGCAGATCCTTGATCCGGCCGACAATGAACAGTTCACCCTCGGAGACGAAGCCTTGGTCGCCGGTCTTTAGCCAGGGTCCGTCGGGCGTGCCCGGCGAAGGGTCGACGAGCATTGCGCCGAAGCAGCGCTGCTCCTCGGGCGGTTTGCGCCAGTAGCCGTCGGCGACATTGGCGCCATGTACCCAGATCTCGCCGACCAAGCCCGCAGCGCACTCGCGGTTGGTGTCGGAGTCGACGATCCGCAACATGGGTGATTGCGGCACTTTGTATTTGACCAGCTCTGCCCCGGTCCCTGCCGAACACCGCTGAACGCGGCCCGCGGACAGCTCCGCGAGATCG
>NZ_DASPSP010000310.1:0-5933 GCF_035623875.1 Mycobacterium sp.
GCCGACCGGCATGTTGAAATAACGTCCGAATTCTTGCGCCAGGACGTCGGCCGCGACCTTCGATGCGCCAAACAACGAATGCAGGCACCCATCGATGGACATCGTTTCGTCGATCGCCAGTAGGCCATCGGCGTAGTCGTAGCGGGTGGCGTGCTCAACCAGCGGCAGCGAGTTCGGCCGGTCGCCATAGACCTTGTTCGTGCTCGTGAAGCAAAACGGCGATTCGGGGCAAAAATCGCGAGCCGCGACGAGGATATTCAGAGTCCCCACCGCGTTGACGTCAAAATCGTCATAAGGAATTTTGGCGGCCAGGTCGTGGGACGGTTGCCCCGCCGTATGAATGATGAAATCCGGGCGATGCTCCGCGACGACGTCTCTGATCAGCTGCCGATCACGGATGTCGGCATGAATATGACGGTACTGACGAAACTGGTCCTTCAGACTGGCGACCACTGCCGCCGTCGAGCCGGCCGGGCCGAAGAATTGTCGGCGCATGTCGTTGTCGATGCCGATGACTTCCCAACCGCGGGAGGTCAGAGCGCCCACACATGCCGACCCAATGAGACCCGCCGAACCAGTTATAAGCGCCTTCACTGGGCCCCTCCTGAGTCAGCGCCTTCGTCCGTTGGACGTTAGAGTACAGTCCGCCGGAAGACTGGAACCACAAAAACGAACGGCACACGCGCTCACCCGCGTTTTGTGCTTAGAGCCCGCAGAGTCGGCGATCAGCGCCCCTTGAACTGCGGGCTGCGCTTCTCCTTGAAGGCCAGCGGGCCTTCCTTGGCGTCGTCGGACAAGAACACCTTGATGCCGAGCTGGGTGTCGATCTTGAATGCCTCGTTCTCGTGCATGCCCTCGGTCTCGCGGATCGCCCGCAGGATCGCCTGCACGGCCAGCGGCCCGTTGTTGTTGATCACTTCGGCGATTTCGAGCGCCTTGGTCAGCGCCTCGCCGTCGGGAACGAGATAGCCGATCAAGCCGATGTCCTTGGCCTCGGCGGCGCTGATGTGCCGACCGGTCAGCAGCAGGTCGCAGGCCACCGTGTAGGGGATCTGCCGCACCAGTCGCACCGCCGAACCGCCCATCGGATACAGGCTCCACTTGGCCTCCGAGATGCCGAACTTGGCGCTCTGGCCGGCGATGCGGATGTCGGTGCCCTGCAAGATCTCGGTGCCGCCCGCGATGGCCGGGCCTTCGACCGCGGCGATCAGCGGTTTGGTCAGCCGACGGCCCTTGAGCAGCGCATCGATACGCGACGGGTCGTAGCTGCCATCTTTGAAGGAGTCGCCCGGCGGGCGCGCAGTCGCTGCCTTGAGGTCCATGCCCGAGCAGAAATAGCCGCCGGCCCCGGTCAGGATGCAGCACCGGATGTCGGGATCGTTGTCGACGCGGTCCCATGCCTCGACCATGATCGAGAGCATCTCGGTGGAGAGTGCATTGCGGGCCTCGGGACGGTTCAGCGTCAAGATCAAGGTGTGTCCGCGCTGCTCAATGATGGCGTCGGCGCTTTTTTCGGACTCGCTCACGGGTAATCGCCTTCCTGCATGTGGGCGTCGGACTTGTCAGACTGAATCAAACTTGTGAAAAAATGTAACACGTTCTAATTTGGTGGCCGTGGCCCTGAATATTGCCGACCTCGCTGAGCACGCCATCGACGCCGTACCTGACCGTGTCGCGCTGATCTGCGGCGACGACCAGCTGACCTACGCCCAATTGGAGGAGAAGGCCAACCGCCTGGCGCACTACCTTCTCGACCAGGGTGTGAAGAAGGACGACAAGGTCGGGCTCTACTGCCGTAACCGCAACGAGATCGTCATCGCGATGCTCGGCATCGTGAAGGCTGGCGCCATCCTGGTCAACGTCAACTACCGCTATGTCGAGGGCGAACTTCGCTACTTGTTCGACAACTCCGACATGGTTGCGCTGGTGCACGAGCGCCAGTACTCCGACCGGGTCGCCAACGTGTTGCCGGACACCCCCAACGTCAAGACCGTCCTCGTCGTCGAGGACGGCAGCGACAACGACTACCAGCGCTACGGCGGCGTCGAGTTCTACTCCGCGATCGCGGCCGGCTCACCCGAGCGGGACTTCGGTGAGCGCAGCGCCGACGACATCTACCTGCTCTACACCGGCGGAACCACCGGCTTCCCGAAGGGTGTGATGTGGCGCCACGAGGACATCTATCGGGTGCTGTTCGGCGGAACTGACTTTGCGACAGGCGAATTCGTCAAGGACGAGCACGACCTCGCCAAGGCCGCCGCCGCCAATCCCCCGATGCTCCGCTATCCGATTCCGCCGATGATCCACGGCGCCACGCAATCGGCTACCTGGATGTCGATCTTGTCGGGTCAAACCACCTTGCTGGCACCGGAATTCAACGCCGACGAGGTCTGGCAAACGATTCACGACCACAAGGTAAACCTGCTGTTCTTCACCGGCGACGCCATGGCGCGGCCGTTGCTCGACGCGCTTACCGAGAACAACGACTACGACCTGTCATCGCTGTTTTTGCTCTCCAGCACCGCAGCGTTGTTCTCGCCGAGCATCAAGGAGAAACTGCTGGAGTTGCTGCCCAACCGGATCATCACCGACTCGATCGGTTCCTCGGAGACCGGCTTCGGCGGCATTAGCATGGTTGCCAAGGGCGCGGCGAGCAGCGGTGGCCCGCGAGTGACCATCGATCACCGCACAGTCGTGCTCGACGACGAAGGCAACGAGGTGCAGCCCGGGTCCGGCGTGCGGGGCGTCATCGCAAAGAAGGGCAACATCCCGGTCGGTTACTACAAGGACGAGAAGAAGACCGCCGAGACGTTCAAGACCATCAACGGCGTCCGCTACGCCATCCCCGGGGACTACGCGCAGGTCGAGGAGGACGGCACCGTCACCATGCTGGGCCGCGGCTCGGTGTCGATCAACAGCGGCGGCGAGAAGATCTACCCCGAGGAGGTCGAGGCCGCGCTCAAGGGTCATCCCGACGTCTTCGACGCCTTGGTGGTCGGCGTACCCGATGCCCGGTACGGCCAGCATGTGGCTGCCGTGGTGCAGGCCCGCCCGGGGTCTCGGCCGACGCTGTCGCAGCTGGACAGTTTCGTGCGCACCGAGATCGCGGGATACAAAGTGCCACGCAGTCTTTGGTTGGTCGACGAGGTCAAGCGTTCGCCGGCCGGGAAACCCGACTACCGCTGGGCCAAGGAGCAGACTGAGGCGCGCCCGGCCGACGATGTGCATGCCGCTCACGTAACCGCCTGAGCGCCAAGCCATGTGACCGATTTCGTCAAGCGCCACCCGGGCGCGCCGACCGGCTTTTTCGCTTACGAAGCAGCGGGGCTGCGCTGGCTTTCCGACGTCGACGGCGGCGTGCCCTGCGCGAAGGTTGTTTCCACAGACGCGGTCAGTCTGACACTGCGGCGGCTTGATTCGGTGGCTCCGGGCCCGGAAGCGGCGTCCGAGTTCGGCAGTCGACTGGCCGTCACGCACGATGCGGGCGCGGCGGCGTTCGGCGCGGCGCCCGACGGGTGGGACGGGCCCGGATTCTTCGGGCCGTTGTCGCAGCCATTGCCGATGTCGCTGCGGCCGCACCGACGCTGGGGTGAGTTTTACGCCGACGAGCGGCTGACCCCGATGGCCGAGCTCGCGGCGCCGCGCCTGGATGCTGCGACTCGTGCGGCGGTCGACTCCGTCGCGGCACGCTGCCGAGCAGGCGGCTTCGACGACGATGACCCGCCGGCCCGGCTGCACGGCGATCTGTGGAGCGGCAACGTGATGTGGACGCCCGACGGGGTGGTGCTGATCGATCCGGCTGCACACGGTGGTCACCGCGAGACCGACCTGGCGATGCTTGCGCTGTTCGGCTGCCCGCACTATGACGCAGTCCTGATCGGCTATCGACGGGTGCGATCGCTGAAACCCGGGTGGCGCAATCGCATCGGGCTGCATCAGCTTTTCCCGCTGCTGGCGCATGTCGTGCTGTTCGGCGGTGGGTACGCGGAGCAGGCGCATGCCGCCGCCCGCGCCGCACTGGCCGCCTGACCGGCGGTCTACAGTCAAAGCTCTGATGACGATCGACGTGTGGATGCAGCATCCGACGCAGCGGTTCCTGCGCAGCGACATGTTGGCCTCACTGCGGCGCTGGACCGGCGGGTCCATACCGGACGCCGACATCCCTATCGAAGCGACGGTCGCGTCGATGGATGCCGCAGACGTGGGTCTCGGCCTGCTCAGCGCGTGGCGCGGCCCGGGCGGCCAGGACCTGATCTCCAATGACGAGGTCGCCGAATGGATTGGGTTGCATCCCAGCCGTTTTGCCGGACTGGCAACCGTCGACCTCGACCGTCCGATGGAGGCAGTCCGTGAACTGCGCCGCCGGGTTGGTGACGGGTTCGTCGGTCTGCGGGTGGTGCCCTGGCTGTGGAACGCGCCACCCACCGATCGCCGCTACTACCCGCTGTTCGCCGAATGCGTCGAGTCCGCGTTGCCGTTCTGCACCCAGGTCGGTCACACCGGCCCGCTGCGGCCTTCGGAGACCGGACGCCCGATTCCCTACATCGACCAGGTGGCCTTGGACTTTCCCGAGTTGGTGATCGTGTGCGGACACGTTGGCTATCCGTGGACCGAGGAGATGGTCGCCGTCGCCCGCAAGCACGAGAATGTCTATATCGACACCTCGGCCTACACGATTAAACGGCTTCCGCAAGAACTGATCCGGTTCATGAAAACCGGCACCGGACAACGCAAAGTATTGTTCGGCACCAACTATCCGATGATGAGCCATGCGCACGCATTGGCGGGGTTCGATGAACTCGGGCTTGACGATGATGCTCGCCGCGACTTCTTGTACGGCAACGCCGAGCGTGTTTTCGGGCTCGCTAATCGAAAGGTGAAAACGTGAACGGTGCTCAGGCCCTGATCAATACCCTGGTCGACGGCGGCATCGACGTGTGCTTCGCCAACCCGGGCACTTCGGAGATGCATTTCGTAGCCGCACTGGACACGGTTCCGCGAATGCGGGGCATCCTTGCCCTTTTCGAAGGCGTCGCCACCGGCGCCGCCGACGGTTATGCCCGCATCGCAGAGCGGCCGGCGGCGGTGCTGTTGCATCTCGGACCCGGATTGGGCAACGGCCTGGCTAACCTGCACAACGCCCGTCGCGCCCAAGTGCCGATGGTGGTTGTCGTCGGCGACCACGCCACCTATCACAAAAAATACGACGCCCCGCTGGAATCCGACATCGACGCGCTTGCCGGCAGTGTCTCCGGATGGGTGCGCCGGACGGGTGCCGCCGTCGACGTCGCGGCCGATGCCGCCGAGGCGATTACCGCTAGCCGCACGGGCTCGTACATTTCGACGCTGATCCTGCCCGCCGACGCGTCATGGTCGGATGGGGCCCAGCCCGCCGCGGCGGTGCCAGCGCAACCAGCCGGCGCCGACCCGCTGCTGGCGCCCGAGGTGGTGGAGGTGCTGCGATCGGGGGAGCCCACGGTGATCATGCTGGGCGGCGATGCCACCCGAGGCCCCGGGCTGGCCGCGGCGGCGCGGATCGCGCAGGCAACGGGGGCCCGCCTGTTATGCGAGACCTTCCCGACGCGGCTAGAGCGCGGCGCCGGCATTCCCGCCGTGGACCGGCTCGGCTACTTCGCCGAAGCCGCTGCGGCCCAGTTGAATGGGGCCAAGCATTTGGTGCTGGCCGGTGCGAAGTCACCGGTGTCCTTCTTCGCCTACCCGAGCATGCCCAGTGACCTGGTGCCTGCCGGCTGCGAGGTGCACGTGCTCGCTGAGCACAACGGCGCGGCGGACGTGTTGGTCGCGTTAGCCGACGAGGTGGCGCCCGGGACGGTTGCTCCGGTGGCGGCCGCGTCGCGTCCGCCGCTGCCGTCGGGTCCGTTGACTTCCGCTTCGGTTGCCGACGTGATCGGGGCGCTCTTGCCGGAACGGGC
>NZ_DASPSP010000311.1:0-36363 GCF_035623875.1 Mycobacterium sp.
GCCGAGGAGGTTCTCTTGACATCGCAAGGCGAATCGGCGGTCCTGGTCCTGGCGGCCGGGGCGGGAACCCGGATGCGCTCGGACACTCCGAAGGTGCTGCACCCGGTTGCCGGCCGCAGCATGCTGGCGCATTCGCTGCACTCGATCGCCAAGATGGCGCCGCAGCACCTGGTCGTGGTGCTGGGCGAGAACCGGGAACGCATCGAACCGGTTGTTGGCGAACTGTCCGCCACATTAGGGCGCCCCATCGAGGTGGCGATGCAGGAACAGCAGCTCGGCACCGGTCACGCGGTGCTGTGCGGCCTGTCGGCGCTGCCCGATGATTTCGCCGGCGTCGTGGTCGTCACCTCCGGCGACATCCCCCTGCTCGACGCCGATACGCTGGCCGATCTGGTCGCAGTGCACAGCTCTCGAGGCGCGGCCGTCACCGTGCTGACCACGACGCTGAGCGATCCGACCGGCTACGGCCGCACGCTGCGTACTCAGGATCACGAGGTGATCGCGATCGTCGAGCAGGCCGATGCGACACCGTCTCAGCAGGAAATCCGTGAAGTCAACGCCGGTGTGTACGCCTTCGACATCGCGGCGCTCCGGTCGGCGCTGAGCCGGCTGTCGGTCGACAACGCCCAACAAGAGCTTTACCTCACCGACGTCGTTTCGATCGTCCGGCAGGACGGGCTTGTGGTACAGGCCCGGCATGTCGACGACAGCGCGCTGGTGGCCGGCGTCAACAACCGGGTCCAGCTGGCCGAGTTGGGCGCCGAACTCAACCGCCGCATCGTCGCCGCCCACCAGCTGGCCGGGGTGACCATCGTCGATCCCGCCACCACCTGGATCGACGTTGACGTGACGATCGGCCGCGACACCGTCATCCAGCCCGGAACTCAGCTGCTCGGCGGCACCCGGATCGGGGGCCGTTGCACCATCGGCCCGGACACCACACTGACCGACGTCGCCGTCGGTGACGGCGCGTCGGTGGTCCGCGCCCACGGCATGTCCGCGTCGATCGGCGACGGCGCCACAGTCGGCCCGTTCACCTACCTGCGGCCCGGCACCGTGCTGGGCGCCGACGGCAAGCTGGGCGCATTCGTCGAGACCAAGAACTCCACGATCGGCACCGGCACCAAAGTGCCGCACCTGACCTATGTGGGCGACGCCGACATCGGCGAGCACAGCAACATCGGCGCCTCCAGCGTCTTCGTCAATTACGACGGCATGTCCAAGCAACGCACTACCGTCGGCTCGCATGTCCGAACCGGCTCAGACACCATGTTCGTCGCCCCGGTCAGCGTCGGCGACGGCGCCTACACTGGAGCGGGCACGGTGGTACGGGAGGATGTTCCGCCGGGTGCGTTGGCGGTTTCCGGCGGCCGGCAACGCAATATCGAAGGCTGGGTTCAGCGCAAGCGGCCGGGCAGTGCCGCCGCAGAGGCGGCCGACAAGGCCAAGCAACTCGAGGCCGACGAGACGCCGTGAACCCACTGCGTCGCAACTCGGCAACCCATCGAAGCGCTTCGCTTACGATGGGTCATCCAATTCGATCCCGAACGGCGAGGGCGGCACGGTGAGCCACGACTGGACCGATAATCGCAAAAACCTGATGCTCTTCTCCGGCCGCGGGCATCCGGAGTTGGCCGAGCAGGTCGCCAAAGAACTCGACGTCCACGTCACCGCGCAGACCGCGCGCGAGTTCGCCAACGGCGAGATCTTCGTGCGCTTCCACGAGTCGGTGCGTGGCTGCGATGCCTTCGTCCTGCAATCGGCCCCGGCGCCGGTGAACAACTGGCTGATGGAACAGCTGATCATGATCGACGCGCTCAAGCGGGGCAGCGCCAAGCGGATCACCGCCGTCATGCCGTTCTATCCCTACGCCCGCCAAGACAAGAAGCACCGCGGCCGCGAACCGATCTCGGCGCGGTTGGTCGCCGACCTGCTCAAGACGGCCGGAGCCGACCGGATCGTGGCCGTCGACCTGCACACCGACCAGATCCAGGGCTTCTTCGACGGGCCTGTGGACCACATGCGCGGGCAGAACCTGCTGACCGGCTACATCAGGGACAACTACCCCGACGGCAACATGGTGGTGGTCTCCCCCGATTCCGGCCGGGTGCGCATCGCCGAGAAATGGGCCGACGCGCTGGGCGGCGTTCCGCTGGCGTTCATCCACAAAACCCGCGATCCGCGGGTGCCAAACCAGGTGGTCTCCAACCGTGTCGTCGGTGAGGTCGAAGGGCGCACCTGTGTGCTGATCGACGACATGATCGACACCGGTGGCACCATCGCCGGCGCGGTCAAACTGCTGCGCGACGATGGGGCTGGTGACGTGATCGTCGCCGCTACCCATGGCGTACTGTCCCACCCGGCGTCCGAACGGCTCGCGGCATGCGGCGCCCGCGAAGTGATCGTCACCAACACGCTGCCGATCGGCGAGGAAAAGCGGTTCCCGCAACTCACGGTTTTGTCGATCGCGCCGCTGCTGGCCAGCACGATCCGAGCGGTATTCGAAAACGGTTCGGTCACAGGACTATTCGACGGGGACGCCTAGATGGCCTCTGGTCGAAGCGGCGCCGTCATCTACCACAACCCCAAGTGCACGACCTCGCGCAAGACATTGGACTTGCTGCGCGACAGCGGTGTTGAGCCCAAAATCGTGCAGTACCTGAAGACACCGCCGTCCCGTGACGAACTGGTGGCCATGATCCGCGACGCCGGGATCGATGTGCGCAGCGCGGTCCGTAAACGCGAGTCGCTTTACCCCGAACTCGGCCTGGCCGACACGAGCGACGACCAGTTGCTCGACGCCATGGCCGAACATCCCATCCTCATCGAACGGCCGTTTGTCGTCACACCGAAAGGCACGCGGCTGGCTCGCCCGGTAGACAGGGTTCACGAGATCCTGTGAGGCCCGGGTTGCACAGAGCCGCGGTCGCAGTCCTGGCTCTGACCGTGTTGCCGGTCGGCTGTGGACCGAAAACCCCTGATTACCAGTCGATCTGGACTAGGACTACGACGACGACGCCGACGACGACGGAAGCACCCGTACCGTTTGCGCAGTATCTGAAAGACAGCGGGGTGTCCGGAGAGCCGGTGGCGCCGGACAAGCTGACCGACCTGACCGTGTCGATTCCGACACCACCGGGCTGGGAGAAGGTCGACAAGCCGAACATCGCGCCCACCACGGAGACCATCGCCAAAGCTGGCAAACTTCCCACGGCCATGCTGATGGTGTTCAAACTGGACGGAGATTTCGACGCCGCCGACTTGGTCAAGCATGGCAACGCCGATGCCACGCTCGCGGAAAACTTCAGACTGCTCGACCAGTCCGGCGCCAACTTTCACGGCTTTCCTTCGTCGATGATCGAGGGCAGCTACGACCTCAACGGCCAGCGGTTGCACACCTACAACCGGATCGTCATTCCGACCGGATCAGCGCCCGATCGCCAGCGCTACCTGGTCCAGCTCGCGGTCACCAGCCTCGCCGAACAGGCCGCTCCGGACGCGGCCGACATCCAGGCGATCATCCACGGATTCACCGTCGCAGCGAAGTAAGTAACCGGCCGCGCCTATTAACATTGCCACCGCATTAATGTGTTTGCCATGACCTCGTGGACTGCCGCAGACCTGCCCTCATTCGCCGGACGTACCGTCATCGTCACCGGCGCCAACAGCGGCCTCGGCGCGGTGACGGCCCGCGAGCTGGCCCGCGTCGGTGCCCAAGTCATCCTGGCCGTACGCAACACCGGAAAGGGCGAAGCCGCAGCCCGGGAGATGACCGGAGACGTCGAGGTGCGCCGGCTCGACCTGCAGGATCTGGCCTCGGTGCGGCAGTTCGCCGACGGGGTGGACACCGTCGACGTGCTGATCAACAACGCCGGCGTGATGGCCGTCCCGCATTCGGTGACCGCCGACGGCTTCGAGACCCAGATCGGCACCAACCATCTCGGTCATTTCGCGCTGGCCAACCTGCTGTTGCCCAAACTCACCGACCGGGTGGTGACCGTGTCGTCGTTGATGCATTGGATGGGCTACATCTCGCTTCGGGACCTGAACTGGACGTCGCGGCCGTACTCGGCGTGGGTGGCCTACGGCCAGTCCAAGCTTGCCAACCTGCTGTTCACCAGCGAGCTGCAGCGGCGCCTCGAAACGGCCGGCTCGCCGCTGCGTGCGCTGGCCGCCCACCCGGGTTACTCGCACACCAACCTGCAGGGGCGGACCGGTCGCAAGCTCGGCGACGTGGTGATGTCGGTGGCCACCCGCGCGCTGGCCACCGACGCCGACTTCGGCGCGCGGCAAACGCTGTATGCCGCCTCGCAGGATCTACCCGGCAACAGCTTCATCGGCCCGAGCTTCGGCATGGCCGGACGCAGCCGACCGGTCGGGCGCAGCCCACTGGCCAAACGCGCCAGCACCGGCAGCGCGCTCTGGGAGCTATCCGAACGGCTCACGGAGACTAAATTTCCGCTCTGAGGTGCTGATGCGCTAACCTGACCGGGCGTCACGGCGAGGGTGGCTTACGGCGAACTCCGCACGCCACCGTTATCGACGGGGACCGATTCACCGGTTGTCGCGATCATCGCCGTGCCAGGAAAACTGACACAGGAGCGACACCATGGCTAAATCCGCGACCTCGCCGGTCAATCAGCTGAGCGTCTCGGTACGTACCCAGACGGGCAAAGGCGCGTCCCGGCGGGCCCGGCGTGACGGCAGGATTCCCGCCGTCCTCTACGGTCACGGGGCTGACCCTCAGCACCTCGAGCTGCCCGGACACGACTTCGCCGCGGTGCTGCGGCGCTCCGGCACCAATGCGGTGCTGACCCTCGACATCGACGGCAAAGAGCAGCTGGCGCTGACCAGGGCGCTCGCGATCCATCCGATCCGCCGCACCATCCAGCACGCCGATCTGCTGGTGATTCGTCGCGGCGAGAAGGTGGTCGTCGAGGTCGGCATCGACGTCCAGGGCGAGGCCGCGCCCGACACCCTGGTCACCCAGGAGGCCAACACCGTCGAGATCGAGGCCGAGGCGCTATCCATTCCCGAGGAATTGATCGTGTCGGTCGAAGGAGCCGCGCCGGGCACCCAGATCACCGCCGGGCAGATCGCGCTGCCGCCGGGCGTCACCCTGGTGGACGACCCGGATCTGCTGGTCGTCAACGTCGGCTACGCGCCGACCGCCGAGGAACTCGAGGCCGAGGGTGCCGGCGAAGTAGCCGAGGAGGAGGCACCCGCCGAAGAAGCCGCCGAAGAAGCCGGGGCGGCCGAAGCCGAGTCCGAATAACGCATGGCCGAGCCGCAGCTGGTGGTCGGCCTCGGCAACCCGGGAGCCAACTACGCCCAGACGCGGCACAACCTGGGTTTCATGGTCGCCGACCTGCTCGCTGCACGGCTGGGGTCGAAGTTCAAGGCGCACAAGCGTTCTGGTGCGGAGATCGTCACCGGCCGGCTCGGTGGGCGTTCGGTAGTACTGGCCAAGCCGCGGTGCTATATGAACGAGTCCGGCCGCCAAGTGGGCCCGCTGGCCAAGTTCTATTCGGTGCCGGCAGCTGACGTGGTGGTCATTCACGACGACCTGGACATCGACTTCGGTCAGATCCGGCTGAAGATCGGCGGCGGCGAGGGCGGTCACAACGGGCTGCGCTCGATCGCTTCCGCGTTGGGCACCAAGGACTTTCAACGGGTGCGGATCGGGATCGGCCGACCGCCGGGGCGCAAGGATCCGGCTGCGTTCGTGCTGGAGAACTTCACCGCCCCCGAACGCCCGGAAGTGCCCACGCTTTGCGAGCAGGCGGCCGACGCCACCGAGCTGCTCATCGAACTGGGGCTGGAAACTGCCCAAAACCAGGTCCACGCATGGTAATTCGCGCGAGGAGGCCGCCGCTAGCGGAAGCCTGCTCGCCGGGCTAGGTGACCAGGGTGACGGAGGTGGTCCGACGCAGCTTTCCCGACGGCGTCTTCGGAATCGTCCCGGGACCCAGCACCACGACGTTGCGGGGCCGCACGTCGACCTCGCTCACGACCTCGTGGGCAACCTGATGCTCGATGCGACGCACTTCGGCGGGATCGTGGTACGCGTTGGACTCGACCGCGACGGCGAAGGTCTCCCGGGCATGCCCGGCATCAAGCCGCACGGCCACTGCGCAACCCGGGCGGACGCCAACGACCCGGCATGCGGCCCTCTCGATGTCCGTTGGGTAGATATTGCGGCCGGCCATGATGATGACGTCCTTGACCCGACCACAGACGACAACGTGGCCGTTCTCCATCTGGTAGCCGAGGTCGCCGGTGTCATACCAGCCGTTCTCGTCCTGCGCCGGGATGAAGCCACCCATCGTGGTGTAACCCGGGGTCACCGGTTCACCACGCAACTCGATTACGCCAACACCGCGGGTCGGTAGCACGCCGCCGTCTTCGTCGACGATGCGCGCCTCGATGCCTTGCAGCAACGGCCCCAGTGATGCCAACCGACGAGTGTTGCCCTTGGTGGCCGGCACCGCACGGCGCAGCGCTGCCAGCAGATCGGCGTCCACCTCGTCAACCACCAGCCCGTCGCCGAGTTCGGAGAACGACACCGCCAGGGTCGTCTCGGCCATGCCGTAGGCGGGCATCACCGCCTCGGGCCGCAGCCCGAACGGCCTGCCGGCGTCGATCAGATCCTCGACGTCGGCGGGGTCCACCGGCTCGGCACCCGACAGCGCAAAGCGCAGCGTCGATAGGTCGAACTGACCAGGGGTGGCCTGCTTGCGCAGCCGCTTGGCTAACAGCGCGTAGGCGAAGTTGGGGGCGGCCGTCATGGTGCCCCCATATTTGTCGATCAGCTTGGCCCACAGCAGCGTGTCGCGCAGGAAGTCCATCGGGGTGACCTTGACCAGCTCGACACCGAAGTACATGGGCACAGTCAGAAAGCCGACCATGCCCATGTCGTGGAAGCACGGCAGCCAACTGAGCATCACGTCGTTGCCGCTGGGATCCATCTTGGCGCCGATGAACATCGCCTCCGCGTTGGAGTAGATGTTGCGATGCGTGATGTGCACCGCCTTCGGTGAACCGGTGGAACCGGATGTCAGCTGCATCAACGCCAGGTCGTCCTCATCGGTGTCGATGGGGTCGATCGGGTCGTACGCCAGCAGTTGCTCGATAGTCAGCACTTTGAGACCACGTTCCTCGAGCACCGGCGCGGCCGCCATGAACGGGTCGGAAACGATCACCGCCTTGGCCTCGATCATGTCGACAACGGTGGTGGTGTCCTTTGCCCATAGCTCGAGTTCGGTGCGCGGTGTGGGCTGATGCAGCATGGTCAGGCTGGCGCCGCGCATCCACAGTCCCTGAGCCGTCGGCGCGATTTTCACCGGCGCTCCAGCCAGGACACCTACCCCGTCACCGTGGCCGATGCCGGCCGCCGCCAGGCCTCCGGCCACTCGGCGGGCACGCTCATGCACCTCCAGCCAGGTGTGCCGAACCGGCTGGTGCGGTTCGCCGGTGACCATGCCCTTGGTGCTCTCGTGAGCGTTGCGGAACATGTTCTCGGTAAACCTGCTCACGGTAGCCTCCTCGGTTCCGGCGCCAACGCCCAGCGTCTAATGCTGCCCCTGCTCAACCACACTTTGATGCACCCGCACGCCCACAATTGGGCAGCGATTCCGTCTCGAATTGGTGATGAAGCGGTCACCTCACGCGACGTTGCGGTCGCGGCGAGGACACGGCGGCCGGTGCGGTTCACGCAATGCCCGCCGGCATGGTCGGCGAGCGGAAGAACCAGGCGCATTTCTTGACCGGTTATTGTCACCGCCGAACATCTTAAACTCCTCTTAAGTAACTGCCAAACTCACCGGTGGAATCGGGTCTGTGTCACGCGCCAGTGACAGGTGCCGGCACCACGCGGGCGCCGTGCACCGGCCCGCTGGCAACGCGCACAGTACGGCAGACACCGGCCCCGGAAAGCTCGGTCCCAACGTCCACCGCAGAGGGTGCCGACCGGCACAGGAACGTACATGTCGGTCCGGAACCCGACACGATGCCCGCCAGCGCGCCCGCCTCGACGCCGGCACGCAAGACGCGGCGCAGGGCAGGATGCTTGCTCAGCGCGGCCGCCTGCAGTTCGTTGCCCAGCAGCGGCGCCAGCTGCTCCGGGTCACCGGCCGCCAGCGCCGCCAGGACCGGACCGGGTTCGTCGAGCCTTGGTGGCGTCCCGACTTCTCTGAGCCGGTCCAGCTCGGCGAACACCGCACCGGTGGATAACCCGCCCTCGGCGAATGCCAGCACCCAGTGGAAGGTGTTGCGGGCCAGCACCGTGGCCAGCTCCTCGCCGCGACCGGTGCCCAGTGCGGTGCCCCCGTGCAGTGCGAATGGGACATCGCTGCCCAGCTTCGCGGCGAGCAGGTGCAGATCGCGGCGTGGCACCCCGAGTTCCCAGAGCTCGTTGATCGCGACCAGCACGGCCGCCGCGTCTGCACTGCCGCCGCCCATCCCGCCGGCCACCGGGATGGATTTGTCGATAGCGATCGAGACGTCGGGCGCCCGGCCCACGTGGTCGGCCATCAGTTCGGCGGCCTGCCACGCCAGGTTGCGCTCGTCGAGGGGTAACTGGTCGGCGCCCTCGCCGCTGACCTCGAGCGAGAGCACGTCGGCGTTGCGGACCGTGATCTCGTCGACCAAGGAGACCGCGTGGAACACAGTCGTCAGGTCGTGATAGCCGTTATCGCGCCGGTCGCCGACGGCCAGATAAATGTTGATTTTGCCGGGTGCCCGAACGGTAACCGACCCAGTGGGCACCCACTGAGCAGCGGTGTTCGGGTCCATTGGCATCGCACGCGACTTTATCGCCCACGACCGGCAAACCCCTACCCGTGGCCGTCAGCTGGCCGAGGCGTGCCGGTGCTTCATGTCCGCGGCGTTGTCGCCGCCGGCTTCCCCCGAGCGCTGATACAGCCGCACGAATTCGTCGATGGTCAGCGTCTCGCCCCGGCGCGCCGGGTCGATACTGGCGGCCAGCAATCGGCTCGCCGATTCGTTGCCCGAACCCGCCCACTCCACGAATGCATTGCGAGATGTCTTGCGCCGCTGGGCAAATGCGATATCGACAAGTTTGAACACGTTTTGCCGGAAGGCCTTGTCGGCCGGCCACGGCGGGTTTGGATGCCGGTCGATGCGCACCAGCCCGGAGTAGACGCGCGGAATGGGCCAGAAGACGGTCGGCGACACCATCCCGTGGCGCTGGACTTGTCCGTAGAAGCGGACCTTGACGCTGGGGACGCCGTACTCCTTGCCACCCGGTTCGGCCGCGAGCCGTTCGGCGACCTCGGCCTGCACCATCACCATCACGGTGCGCAGCGACGGGAATTCGGCGAGCAGGTGCAGCAGCGCCGGAACGGCGACGTTGTAGGGCAGATTCGCCACCACCGCTGTCGGCTCGGTTGCGAGATCGGCGGGCCCGATGGACAGCACGTCGCGGTTCAGCACCGTCAGCCGGTGGATCTCACTGTGCGAATGCTCGCCGACGGTCTTCAGCAGCCGACCGGCCAGCACCGGGTCGATCTCGACGGCGCTGACCGTGGCCCCGCGGTCCAGCAGCGCCAGGGTGAGCGATCCCAGACCGGGGCCGACCTCAAGGACGTGATCGTGCCGGTTGACTCCGGAGGACGACACCACGCGGCGCACGGTGTTGGCATCGTGAACGAAGTTCTGTCCCAACGATTTGCGGGGCCGGAATTCGAGTTCTTTGGCCAGCCTGCGGATCTCGGTGCGTCCGAGCAACCGGATGGTCAGCGCGCACCCGCTCTTCCGCTGCACACCGGCCACGCTCCCCAACCCTGGCGAGCCCGCGTCACCTCCGCGACGGCGATCTGCTCTTCCCGGCTCGCCAGGTCGGCGCGCGGGGCGAACCGCAAACCACCGTTGCGCTCCCAGGTGTTCTGGTCGAATTGCACGCCGCCGTAGTAGCCGTTTCCGGTGTTGATCGCCCAGTTTCCGCCGGCCTCGCAGCGCGAAATGGCGTCCCAGATGTCGCCGTTGGAAACCTGCGGGACGTCGGTGCCCGGTTTGGTTCCGACCCGCACCACCGCCTCACGGGCGGGCGTGATGACGTGACTGGCAACCGGCAGACGGCCGGTTTCCACACCGTTGACCTTGGACACCGCGAAGGTCACGTCCTGGGTACCCGGGGTGCCCGGGTCTTGGACGACCTCGCGGTCCATGTTCATCTCCCGGTCCTCGATCCGGCGCTTGGGCGGAACCAGCGGCACCCGCTCGGTGATTTTCTCGACCCGGTAACGCGTCACCTGGATGTGCATACCATCGATCACCGGCGCCGCCGCGCCGGGAGTGACCTGGTCACTTTGCAATAGCGGCGCCCCGATGCCGGCCAGCAGATCCCCAACCCTGGCCGCGGCCAGGTGCACGTTGCGCACCGCACCGCCGTCGTTGAGTTCCACCGTCTTGGCGCTGACGACCGGCAGAGCCATGCCGGCCAGCGGGACCCGGCTGCCTCGCGAGGCCGCGGCCGGAGCCGTGTCGGTCATCGCGAGCTGGGCCAGCGCCTCGTCGACCGTGGACGCGGTCGTCCACACCTGCTTGGCATTCTGGCCGTCCAGCGAGATCTGCAACGGTCGGCTGCGCCGCAACACAATGTTCTCAGCGTTGCGGGCTCGCTCACCGGCGGCGGGATACAGGTCGTCACGCTCGCTGACGTTGAACCCGTTCTCCCTGATGATGTCGATCACCCGCGACTTCATGGTCGTTACGGTCATCGCGGTTCCGTCGACGCTCAGCGTCACCGTCTTGTAGTCGGCGACCGCATAGGCGCCGGCGAAGGCCAAGACCAGCAGCAGACCCGCGACCAGGAGCCGCAGAGCCGGTGAGGGAGCCTGATGGAGTTTCGTAAGTACGTTCACCACGCGTGTATCCCCGACCTCAACAACAACTTCAGCAACAGTTTCGTCAACAAAGCAAAAGGCCCACCTGGGGCCTCACCGTTCGATCACAAGACGGTAACGAACCGGCCTAGATAGAGCAACTCCAGCTGCAACCGCCTTAACGGACTCTTAACCGCGTGCGGCTAATCGGTAGGCCCGACGGGCATTGCCGGTGGTGGTCTCGGCCAGTTCGTCGGCCGGCCGATCGACGAGCTCGGCCAGCGCCCGAACAGTGTAGGGCAGGCAGTACGGCTCGTTCGGCGCACCCCGGTGCGGATGAGGCGTCAAAAATGGTGCGTCAGTCTCCACCAACAGCTGCGCCGCGGGGATCAGCGGGACGGCTTCCCGCAGCTCACGGGCGTTACGGAAACTCACCGTGCCGGACAGGCTGACCAGCCATCCGGCGTCCACGCAGGCGCGCGCCAGGTAATGGCCCGAGGAGAAGCAGTGAAAGATCACCGTGTCCGGCGCGCCCTCGGCACGCAGCACGTCGAGCACCTCGGCGTCGGCCTCCCGGTTGTGAATCATCAACGGTTTGCCGATCCGCTTGGCGAGGTCGATATGCCATGCGAAGGCCTCCCGCTGCACCGCCGGCTCCGCGCAGCCCTCCAGCCGGCTCGGCCAGTACAGATCCATGCCGGTCTCGCCGACCGCCACCACCCGCGGGTGGGCAGCTAATCGCTCGATCTCGGCGCGGGCCGCATCGGTGAGCGCAGCCGCACGGGTCGGGTGCAGCGCCACCGCGGCGTAGACCCGCGGATCCCACTCGGCGGCACGTGTCACCCAGCGCGCCGAGGCCAGGTCGTCGGCGATGGTGACCACCGCGACCACGCCGACCGCCGCGGCGCGGTCGACGATGGCGCGCACGTCGGCGCCGTCATCAGCGCCGCACGCGTCTAGGTGGGTGTGCGCGTCGATCAGCGGGCTCAACGGCTCGGGTGCCGGCGGCGGGTGGCGTTTGGACCCCACCCGCACACAATAGGGTGGGACACGATGACGCCCTACTACATCACCACAGCGATCACGTACCCGAACAGTGACCCGCACATCGGGCACGCTTACGAGTACATCGCGACGGATGCCATCGCCCGCTTCAAGCGGCTCGATGGCTTCGACGTGCGCTTCCTGACCGGAACCGATGAGCACGGTCTGAAAATGGCGCAAGCGGCTGCCGCTGAAGGAATTTCGCCCCGAGAGCTTGCCAAGCGCAACTCCGATATGTTTCAGCGGCTGCAAGAGAAGCTCAATATCTCCTTCGACCGATTCATCCGAACCACCGATGCCGATCACCACGAGGCATCGAAGGCCATCTGGCAGCGGATGGCCGATGCCGGCGACATTTATCTGGACAACTACGCCGGCTGGTACTCGGTGCGCGACGAGCGCTACTTCACCGAGGACGAAACGGCTCTCGACGCCACCGGTACTCGCATCGCCGTGGAAACCGGCACCCCGGTCACCTGGACCGAAGAGCAGACCTACTTCTTCCGGCTGTCGGCCTACGGCGACAAGCTGCTGGCTCATTACGAGGCCAACCCGGACTTCATCGGACCCCAGGTGCGGCGCAACGAAGTGGTCAGCTTCGTCTCCGGCGGGTTGAACGACCTGTCGATCTCGCGCACGTCGTTCGACTGGGGCGTAAAGGTGCCCGAGCATCAGGAACACGTCATGTACGTCTGGGTCGACGCGTTGACCAACTATTTGACCGGTGTCGGCTACCCGGACACCGACTCCGAGTTGTTTCGCCGCTATTGGCCGGCCGACGTCCACATGATCGGCAAGGACATCATCCGATTCCACGCCGTCTACTGGCCGGCATTTCTGATGTCTGCCGGAATCGACCTTCCGAGAAGGGTTTTCGCGCATGGCTTCGTGCTCAACAGCGGCGAGAAGATGAGCAAATCGGTGGGCAACGTCATCGATCCCGACGCTCTGATCGACGAGTTCGGCGTCGACCAGGTGCGTTACTTCTTCCTGCGCGAAGTGCCCTTCGGGCAAGACGGCAGCTACAGCGAAGAGGCGATCATCGCCCGGACCAACGCCGACCTGGCCAATGAATTGGGCAACCTGGCCCAAAGATCGCTGTCGATGGTGGCCAAGAACCTCGACGGGATCGTCCCGACGCCGGGGGATTTCACCGCCGACGACACCGAACTGCTGGCCGCAGCCGATGGCTTGCTCGATCGGGTACGCGCCGAGTTCGACTCCCAAGCAATGCATTTGGCGCTGGAAGCAATTTGGCTGATGCTCGGCGCGGCGAATAGGTACTTCTCGGCGCAGCAGCCGTGGGTGTTGCGCAAGAGCGAATCCGAGACAGACCGGGCTCGTTTCGCCACCGTGCTCTACACCACGTGCGAGGTGGTGCGAATTGCGGCGCTGTTGATTCAGCCGGTGATGCCCGAGTCGGCGGGCAAGTTGTTGGACCTGCTCGGCCAGCCGAAAGATCAGCGGACATTTGCCGCGGTCGGTACACGCTTGACACCCGGGACGGCGCTGCCGCCGCCCACCGCGGTTTTCCCGCGCTACCAACGGGACTGAGTCGAGTGATCTGGTTGGTCACAAGCCAGCCAGGCGAACATGGACGGTCACGCGCCCGTTGTCGTCTCGGTGAGCTACGGCATGTCCGGCGCGCTCGGCTCCGTCCAGCGTCAGCGACATTGGCGCGCCATCGCCGACAAAGTTGCGCCACCACGTCTTGGCATCAGGCAAGTTTGGGGTGATGTCAACCTCGTCACCGCGGCGGCGGTACGCCACCGGAATGCTGAACGTCCGTCCCGAACGCCGCCCTGTGTAGGTGACCATCGTGATACTGCGCCGAAGTCTCGCCCCGAGGCGCGGCGACTTCGCTATCGCCGCGACCGGCGCGTTGAAAAGCGGAGCCGCGCGCATGATTAATCGCTTGTAATTGACCATTTTTCTTTTGCTCCTTCGGTTAGTCGGTTCCACAGTTCAGACCAGCAGCGTCAAGCACAATGCCGCAACCGCCAGACCCTGCAGCGTGGCCCTGGTTGTGATCACTTTGTCCCAGTTACGTTGCAGCGCACGGGCGTCCGTCGGCGAATCGGGATGATCGGCTCCGGCGGTGAGTTGCTGGTTGATCGGCTTGCTCACCCGCAGGTAGAGCACCAGCCAAATCAGCAGCAGGCCAAGGGCGACACCGGCCGCGCCGGCTTGCAGCCAGCGACCGGACGCTGCGGCGAATGCCACACTGATCGCCGCGGCCACCATGCCGAGCCCCCCGGGTACCGGCATCCGCCGGTCGCCGTAGCGATGGATGTTGCCCATCACCGCGAGCAGGGCCCGGTCGTCGATCCGGGCCAGCACGGGCCGTTGCACCATCGCACAGAACACGTCGGTGCCGTAGACGACCCCGGTGCCCAACACCGCGATCAGGGCGAACCAGCCAGCAGGTTGCGTCATCGCGCTCTCCTCTTCTGAAGTAGGTGTTAGCAACGCTAACCCTCGGCATCGATTTGGTCAATAGCGCAGCTAGTTTTTATATCGGCGCTAACATAGCGTCATGGCCATCGAAGACCGTCGGGCCCGGGAGCGGGCCGCGCGACGCCAGCTCATCACCACCACGGCACGCAAACTGGCCGAGCAAGAGGGTTGGGACGCCGTCACCACCCGCCGGCTTTCCACCGAGATCGAGTACAGCCAGCCGGTGTTGTACAAGCACTTCTCGAGCATGGAAGCCGTCGTGGCATCCGTCGCCGTGCAGGGATTCAGCGAGCTCGGCGACGCGCTCTCCGCGGCACGCAGCGGTGCCATCGACGGCCGCGATGCGCTGGCCCGGGTCGCCCACGCGTTCATCCGGTTCGCCCACGACAATCCCGCCCTGTTCGACGCGATGTTCACCCGCGCCACGACGCTGCAGTTCGCCGCCGCGGACACCCCGGCCGAGTTGAACGCGGCTTTCGCCGAACTGCGCGGGGCGGTCGGCATGGTCGCAGATACGCGGGACGCCGACACGCTGACCGAAGTGCTATGGGCGGCGCTGCACGGCCTGGTCACCCTCGACCGTGCCGGCCGGTTACGTCCGGAATATCGGGCCGCGCGGGTCGATCTGCTGGTCAGCGAATTTTCCGGGTAGCCGGCTGGATTCTGCGGCTCGCTTCGTTGAGCACGTCGCGCACGGTTCGGACATGTTTGGCCTCGACTGCCGCCCATACACCGCGCGCGATGAGGTTGTCGTGTTGTACGAAGGTGGCGAACAGCAGCGCGTCGGGTTCGCACTTGACCAGCAACTCGCCCGGCATGCCGATGCGCGAGTCGGCACCGAGCAGGACATAGTCGGGCGCGCTGTCCCGCACATGCCAACCCAGCACGGACCGACCGGACCGAGACTTGTCGAGTTTCAGCCCGAGCGCCAACCACCCCGAGACCAGCCCAACTCGGACATCAAACGGCGCGTCCTCGAAGATCGCTCGCGCCCACTGCTCAGCGGTCTGATATGCACCGGGATCGATGTCGACGAGGAATGCGTCCTGGTAGTCGATGCGACCGAGCGTGCTCAGCCCACGCGCACTCCGCGGTACGGCAATCTGGCTCACCCCGTCTGCTTTTGACGTCATCGTGCCTTCATCCATACAGTAGTGTATGGATGAAGCGTGTGCTCTTGTCAAGGCCACGGCGGTCGCGATACTGGGGCGATGCCCGCGGTGACACGGACCCCTCGTAGCAGTTGGATCGATGCGGGCCTAAGGGCTCTGGCCGCCGGCGGCCCCGACGCGGTGCGCGTTGAACTGCTCGCGCAAGAACTCGGCGTCACACGTGGCGGCTTCTACTGGTACTTCGAGGGTCGCCGGGCGTTCCTGGACGAGCTGCTCGACACCTGGGAGCGAAAAAGTACCGACGAGGCAGTCGAGCGGGTCGAACGTGAGGGCCGCGACGCCCGCGAAAAGGTCCGGCGCGCAGGCATGCTCACGTTTTCCCGAGAGCTGCTGCCCATCGACCTCGCGGTTCGCGATTGGGCCCGCCGTGACCGATCGGTCGCCAAGCGACTGCGACGCGTCGATAACCGGCGCATGGAGTACTTGCGCGTGCTGATCGCCAGCTTCTGTGCAGACGCCGACGAGGTCGAGGCCCGCAGCATGTTGGCCTTCTCGCTGGCGATCGGCAACCACTTCGTCGCGGCAGACCACGGCGAGCGCGCCCGCACCGACGTGCTCAACCGAGCAATGGAGCTGATCCTGAACTGAGTCGCAAAGAAAGTGAGCCTGGTCACAGCGGCCGAAACGCTGTCACATCCGCGAGCTGGGCGGTGTCTCAAGGGCAGAACACCCCGTAAGAACAGGAGACAGCAATGACCGACCAGCGCACTCACATCGTCGTGATCGGCGGCGGATACGCCGGGACGCTGGCCGCTAACCACCTGCGGCTGCGCGCGGACGTCGACATCACCATGGTGAATCCACGTCCGGTCTTCGTCGAGCGAATTCGGTTGCATCAGTTGGCGGCCGGCAGCGGCAGCGCGGCCGTCGACTACGGCACGCTGCTCGGCGAGGGCATCCGGCTTATCGTCGACAGCGCCGAGCGGATCAACAGCACCGACCGCACGATCGAGCTGACTTCCGGCGCGGTGTTGGACTACGACTACCTGATCTACGCCGTCGGCAGCACCGGCATAGTGCCCGCTGCGGTACCCGGTGCAGTCGAATTCGCTTACCCGATAGCCGAATTCGAGCATGCCGCACGGCTACGCGGCGCGCTGGACGAGCTCCATCCGGACGCACCCGTCGTCGTGGTCGGCGCCGGATTGACCGGCATCGAAACGGCATCCGAGTTGGCCGGGCAACGCCGCGTGACCTTGGTCTGCGGCGGCGTGCTGGGGCCGTCGCTGAGCCGGGCGGGTCGACGTTCGGTGGCGAAGTGGCTGCGCCGCCTCGGTGTCGACGTACTCGAGACGGCGGTGGTCCGCGAAGTCCGCTCGGACGCCGTCGTGCTCGACGCGTCCTTGTCGGCTGGCGCCGTGCTGCCAAGCGCGTTGACGGTGTGGACGGCGGGTTTCGGCGTCCCGGAGCTGGCCGCGCGTAGCGGGCTGAGCACCGATCCGCTGGGCCGGCTGCTCACCGATGAAACACTGACCAGCGTGGACGACCCGCGCATCGTGGCGGCCGGTGACGCCTCGGCACCGTCCGGCCAGCCGCTGCGGATGAGTTGCCAGGCGGCCGGGCCGTTGGGGGTGCAGGCCGCCAACACCGTGCTGAGCCGCATTGCCGGCACCAAACCGGCGCCGCTGAGTCAGGCGTTCGTCGGACAGTGCATCAGCCTGGGCCGCTCGTATGGCACCCTGCAACTGTCCCGCACCGACGACACCCCGGTGAACGCCGTCCTCGGTGGCCGGGTCACCGCGTCGATCAAGGAAGCCATCTGCAAGGCGACGGTGTGGTCGATTCGCCGTGAGGCCGCCAAACCCGGCTCGTACTTCTGGCTCAAGGGCGGCAAGCGGCCCGAGGAGCTGGCGAGCGATGCGGTCGCGGTGCCGTGACCACCTCCGACGAACATGCCGAGCGGTTCATGCTGCTGCGGCCGTTGCTGTTCACCATCGCCTACGAAATCCTCGGCTCAACAACCGAATCCGATGACGTGCTGCAGGACAGCTATCTGCGCTGGGCGCAGGTAGACCTGGGAGGAGTGCACGACACCAAGTCCTACCTGGCCCGGCTGGTCACCCGTCAGGCGCTCAATACGCGGCGCGCCGGCGCTCGGCGTCGAGAGGACTATGTCGGACCGTGGCTGCCCGAGCCGCTGCTGCTCGAGGAACAGGACCCGTCGGCCGATGTCCTACTGGCCGAATCGGTTTCGATGGCGATGCTGGTGCTGCTGGAGACCTTGGGCCCCGACGAACGTGCGGTATTCGTGCTGCGCGAGGTGTTCGGATTCGATTACGACGAAATCGCCTCCGCTGTGGGGAAATCGGCGGCGGCGGTGCGGCAGGTCGCCCATCGGGCCCGCGAACATGTGCAGGCCCGGCGCAGGCGCTTTACCCCGGTGGACCCAGAGCAAAACGCACGCATCACTGCACAATTCATGGCCGCGGCGGCAACCGGCGACGTGGAAGCCGTTATGGCAATGCTGGCACCCGACGTGGTGTGGACCGCCGACAGCGGCGGTAAAGCCAGCGCGGCGCGCCGACCGGTGGTCGGAGCCGAAAAGGTCGCTCGTGCGGTCGTCGGGCTGGTGGGCCGGGCCGCCCAAATTCCCGATGTTCGTGTGGAAATGGTGATGTGCAACTCCGCCCCGGCCATGCTGGTCTACCGCGCCGACTTTCTGGAGGGCGTGTTCACCATCGAGATCATCGACGGCGTGATCACCAACTTCTACGCGATGCGCAACCCCGACAAGCTGACCAGGCTGACAACCCCAAACGAGATCAGCCGGGGCTGAACTGCCAAGCTGGTGGGGTGAGAATCGACCGGCTCGGCGATCTTGGCGGCGCAGCCGAGGTGCTGCGCGCCATCGGCGACGCCACGAACCGGCTGGACCTGCCGCCGCCGGCCGCGCTGACCGGTGACTGGTTCGGCGCGTTGGCGGTGATCGCGCCGAGTGTGTCGATAGGACCCGTCGACCCCACTGAGGCATTCGCCGTGCGACCGGGTGCAGACAGCACGGCGGTCGGCGGTGGCTGGATCGGCTACCTGTCCTACCCCGATCCGGGCGCCGACGGACGGCCCGCGCGAATACCCGAAGCCGCGGGCGGCTGGACGGACTGCGTGTTGCGCTGCGACCGCGACCGGCAGTGGTGGCATGAGAGCCTGTCCGGCGCCCCGATGCCGACTTGGCTGACCCAAGTGTTGGCGGCGCCAACGCCGCCTTCGGCACCGGCGCGGCCTTACCGCATCGACTGGGACGCGGCCGACCGGCGGGCGCATCGCGGCGGCGTGCTGGCCTGCTTGGAGGCCATCCGGGCCGGCGAGGTTTACCAGGCCTGCGTGTGCACACAGTTCGCCAGCACGATTGCCGGCGAACCGCTGGACTTCTTCGTCGACGTCGTCGCGCGCACTGCGCCGGCGCGGGCTGCGTTTGTCGCCGGACCGTGGGGGGCGGTGGCCTCGCTGTCGCCGGAGCTGTTCTTGCGCCGTCGTGGCGAGGTAGTCACGTCGAGCCCGATCAAAGGCACACTGCCACTGGACGCTCCGCCGTCGGCACTGCGAGCCTCGGTCAAGGATGTCGCCGAGAACATCATGATTGTCGATCTGGTCCGCAACGACCTTGGCCGCGTCGCCGTCACCGGATCGGTCACCGTGCCGGAGCTGCTGGTGGTGCGGCCGGCGCCGGGTGTATGGCACCTGGTGTCGACGGTGTCGGCGCTGATGCCGGTCGAGCTGCCGATGTCGGCGCTGCTCGACGCCGCATTCCCCCCGGCTTCAGTTACCGGTACTCCCAAACTTCGTGCCCGACAACTGATTTCAGGCTGGGAGCGGTCTAGACGTGGAGTGTATTGCGGCACAGTCGGTTTGGCTTCGCCGGTCGCTGGCTGTGAGCTCAACGTCGCAATCCGCACGGTGGAATTCGACCCGGCCGGCAACGCGGTGCTGGGGTCCGGCGGCGGAATCACCGCCGACTCCGACGCCGACGCCGAATGGGACGAATGCCTGCACAAGGCAGCGCCGATCTTGAGTGCCTCAGCGCCGCGAACGCAGCACCGCGTCGTAGAGCTCACGCCGTGACGGGGCTCCCGGCGTAGCGGTAATCACCTGCGCGCAGGCGTCTTTGACGCCCATCCCGGTATCGACCAGAGCGTTCACTTCAACCACCAGCGTCGGCAGGTCAGCGCGCGGGGTGGCACCGGCCAGTACGACGGTGATCTCGCCCAGCACGCCGTCGGCCGCCCAGGTCGCCAGTTCGGCCAGCGATCCGCGGACCACTTCCTCATGCACCTTGGTCAGCTCTCGGCACACCGCCGCCCGGCGATCCCCGCCGAGTTGCTCGACCGCGTCACGCAGACATGCGGCTAGCCGGCGCGGCGATTCGAAGAACACTGTCGTGCGCCGCTCCTCGGCCAGCGATGCCAGCCAAGACTTTCGCGCCGACTGCTTGCGCGGCGCGAATCCCTCGAAGCAGAACTTGTCCGACGGCAGCCCCGAGACCGCCAGCGCGGTGGTCACCGCCGACGGACCTGGCAGACACCGCACCGGCAGACCGGCGTCCAGGCACGCCACCACCAGCCGGTGGCCCGGGTCGTTGATCAACGGCATCCCGGCGTCGCTGACCACCAGCACCGTGGCGCCCGCGCTGATCGCGTCGACCAGCTCGGGCACCCGGGACGCCTCGACGTGGTCGAAGAAGCTGACGACATTGCCGCCGATCCGGACGTCGAGCGCCTTGGCCAGTGTCCGCACCCGGCGGGTGTCCTCGGCGGCCACCACATCAGCCGACGACAGGGCGGCGATCAGCCGCGGTGACGCATCGGACGGCTGGCCCAACGGCGTCGCACCCAGCAACAGTCGACCACCCGTCATGGGGCACAGCCTACGATCGGTCGTGATGACTACCGCCCCGCCTGATGAAGTCGTCGCCACCGAGCGGGCAGTACCCGTTATCAGCCCCGGGCCGATGATGCCGGTACCCGACTTTGGTCCCGTCGACCGGTTAGAGGGCTGGGTCGTGACCGCGGTGATCGCCGCTCTCGCGGCGGTGACCCGGACGGTGAACGTGGGTTCGCCGACCGATGCCGGCACACCGATCTTCGACGAGAAGCATTACGCGCCACAGGCCTGGCAAATGCTGCACAACCACGGCGTGGAGGACAACCCCGGGTACGGCCTGGTCGTTCATCCACCGGTCGGCAAGCAACTGATCGCGATCGGCGAGGCCGTCTTCGGCTACAACGGGCTGGGCTGGCGGTTCACCGGCGCGGTACTCGGAATTTTGCTGGTGGCGCTGGTCGTGCGGATCGTGCGTCGGATCAGCCGCTCGACGTTGGTCGGCGCAATCGCCGGACTGCTGCTCATCGGCGACGGGGTCAGCTTTGTCGTGGCGCGCACCGCACTACTCGACGGCTTCCTGGCGTTCTTCGTGGTCGCCGCGTTCGGGGCGCTGATCGTCGACCGGGATCAGGTACGCGAGCGCATGCACATCGCGCTGATCGAGGGCCGCAGCAACGAGACGGTGTGGGGACCACGGCTGGGTGTGCGGTGGTGGCGGTTCGGCGCCGGGGTGCTGCTCGGCTTGGCCTGCGCGACAAAGTGGTCCGGGCTGTACTTCGTGATGTTCTTCGGGTTGATGTCATTGGCGTTCGACGTGGCGGCACGCCGCCAATACCGAGTGCTGCGACCCTGGCTGGGTGTCGTCCGCCGCGACCTGGGTCCCGCCGCCTACGCGCTGCTGCTCATCCCCTTCGGGGTGTACTTGGCGAGCTATGCGCCCTGGTTCGCCTCCGAGACCGCAATCGATCGACACGAGGTCGGCCAGTCGATCGGGCCGCAATCGAATTTCCCGCTACCCGAGGCGATCCGCTCGCTGTGGCATTACACCGCCAAGGCCTATCAGTTCCACGCCGGCCTGACGAATTCAGCGGGCAACTACCATCCATGGGAATCCAAACCGTGGTCGTGGCCGATGTCGCTACGGCCGGTGCTCTACGCCATCGATCAGCAGAACGTGCCGGGCTGCGGCGCGCAATCGTGCGTCAAGGCGGTAATGCTGGTCGGCACGCCGGCGATGTGGTGGCTTGCTGTGCCCGTCCTCGGCTACGCCTGCTGGCGGACGATCGTGCGCCGCGACTGGCGCTACGCCGCAGTGCTCGTCGGCTACTGCGCGGGCTGGCTGCCGTGGTTCGCCGACATCGACCGGCAGATGTACTTCTTCTATGCCGCCACCATGGCGCCGTTTCTGGTGATGGCGATTGCGCTGATTTGCGGCGACATCCTCTACAAACCGGATCAGGGTGCCGAACGCCGCACCCTCGGACTGATCGCGGTGTCCTGCTATGTCGCACTGGTGCTGACGAACTTCGCGTGGCTGTTTCCGGTGCTTACCGGTCAGCCGATTTCACAGTCCACCTGGGACATGGAGATCTGGTTGCCCAGCTGGCGTTGATCGTCGGCGTCGAGATTGCGCTCAGGGCTGTTGTTCCACGGTTATCCACAACCCTGCGCGCAATCTCACCGCCCGGACCGCAAAACGTCGGTGCGTCCAATCAGCGTCACGGCATGTCTGAAGTGTTCGTCGGCACCGAGATGCTTGCGCGTGGCGGACTCACCAGGGGGCAGTTGCGCTGGAATTACTCCGCAATATTTCCAGATGTCTATGCCCCGAAGGCGACTGCGCCGTCCCTGTGGCGTAATACCGTCGGCGCGTGGCTGTGGTCGGGTCGTAACGGCATCATCGCCGGGCGTGCTGCAGCGGCGTTGCATGGCGCCCTGTGGGTTGACCCGGTGACACCGATCGAAATGATCTGGCGTAGCGGCCGGCCACCCTCAGGGATTCTGGTCCGCAATGAGCGGATCGACGCTGACGAGATCGTCGACGTTGACGGGATGCCGGTGACCAGTCCCGCCAGGACCGCGTTCGACCTTGCTCGCCATCTGCCGCGTGACATCGCCGTCATACACGTCGACGCGTTGGCCCGCGCAACCGGCGTAAAGGCTTGCGATGCCTTGTCACTGGCCGAGCGTTATCCGAGGGCGCGAGGACTGCGCCGATCAGAGGTCGCACTTAACCTGATGGATTCAGGCGCTCAATCACCGAAGGAAACGTGGTTGCGGCTCGTACTGGTTGACGTCGGACTACCCGCGCCGAGAACGCAGATAAGGGTGACGGACGGTATCAATGAGGCATTCATTGATATGGGTTACGACGAACCCATGGTCGGCCTTGACTACGACGGCCAGCACCATAGCGCCGATCGCCGCCGGTACGTTTACGACATCGGCCGCGCAGAGTTGATCGAACGCGAAGGCTGGATCGACATTCACGTGGTGGCCGAACATAGCCGACGCTTTATCGTTCATCGGGTGTCGGATGCATTCGCCCGTCGCGGATATCCGTTGAAATTGCGCTCAGGGTCGTGATATTCGTCCACACACAACCCTGAACGCAATCTCAACGCAGCGGCCCTACAGCGGGTCACGGGCGGCGGGACAGCACATGCATCGGGGACCGCCCCGACCGGTGCCCAGTTCGGAGGCGGCGATTGTCAGCACCTCGATGCCGGCGTCCTCCAGACGCGCGTTGGTCCGCGCATTACGCTCGTATGTGACGACGACCCCGGGCGCCAGCGCCAACGTGTTGTTGCCGTCGTTCCACTGTTCACGTTCGGCGACAACGGGATCCAGCCCGGTGCCGATGACGCGCAACTTGTCGACACCCATCGCGGCGGCCGCGGCCTCGACGAACGGCGTTTCGTCCGAGATCTTCACGCCATCGGGTGTGCGCGCGATCGTGAATGCGGACAACGTGTCGACGACATTGGCATACATCACCACGGCGTCGGTGTCGACCATCGTGCACACGGTGTCCAGGTGCATCTGCGCACGCTCCTGGGCCAAGGGAACGGCCAGCACCGTGTTGGCCAGGTTGTCGTCGAACAGGCTGCGCGCCAAAGCTTCCGCACCGGCCGGTGTGGTCCGCTCGCCCACCCCGACCGCGACGACCCCCGGCGCCAGCAGCAACACGTCACCGCCTTCCACCGGCGCGGTGCGCGATTCGTAGGCGCGCCGCACACCGGTGAACCGCGGATGGTGGGCATAGATCAGGTCGGTCAAAGACGCCTCACGCGCTCGGGCCGGCAGCGCCAGCGACGGGATGACGATCCGGGGCCCTATCCAGATCGACGAGTCGCGGGTGAACACCAGGTTCGGCAATGGCTCGATGACGTAGTCGGTGCCCTGATGCATCCGACGCACCAGCGAGTCCTGCGCGCGGGCGTCTGAGGGTAGCTCGGCGAACGTCATACCGGCCATCAGCACTCGTGCCAAACTGACCGGATCCAGACCGCGCAGATAGGCCGAGAGTTCTTGCGCCAGCGGCAAGCCGAGCCGTGGAGCATCGACGGCGGCGGCGATGCCCTGCATTCTGGCAGCACCACTGCCGAGAGCTTCCGTCAACAGGTCGGACAGCAGCAGTACCTCGACACCGTAGGATCTGAGCAGCTGGGCGAACGCATCGTGTTCCTCTTGCGCCCTTGCGACCCAGGGCAATCCGTCGAACAGCAGATCATCGTTGTTACGCGGCGTGAGTCGGCGCAGTTCGGCGCCGGGTCGGTGCAGGATAGCCACCCGTAGCGCACCCACTTCGGAGTTGGACCCCAACTCGCTGCTACTCACACTTAGCACGGTAACCCGAACCGTCACCTCAAGTATGGTTCAGGTTATGGACGGCGAGGAACTGCTTCCCGGCGAGCTGGCCGCTCGGGCCGGTGTCGCGGTCTCGGCTTTGCACTTCTATGAGCGACAGGGGCTGATTACCAGCAGACGCACGTCGGGCAACCAGCGCCGCTACAGTCGCGACACCTTACGGCGAGTCGCCTTTATCAGAATGTCGCACCGGCTGGGCATTCCGCTGGCGCGGGTCCGTGAAGCGCTGGCCGCGCTGCCCACCGACCGGGTTCCGACCAGCCGGGACTGGGCGCGGCTATCCGCCGGCTGGCGGGCCGATCTCGACGATCGAATCGCGCATCTTCAGCGGCTGCGCGATAACCTCGCCGACTGCATCGGCTGCGGTTGTCTGAGCCTACGCAGTTGCGCGCTGTCCAACCCGGGAGACGTGCTCGCCAAGCAAGGCCCCGGACCGGTCCGCCTGTGAATCGAACAGCTGTGCGATAGACTCGGCGTCGTGGCGATTGCGGTACAGGAGTCGCTGTTCGAGTGCAACGAACGGAGGCCGCTGGGCAAGGGAGCCTGGATCGACATCCGCTCCGGATGGCTGGCCGGCGGCGACGACTTGTTGAGCGAACTGCTCATAACGGTGCCGTGGCGAGCTGAGCGTCGTCAGATGTACGACCGCGTCCTCGACGTGCCCCGGATGGTCAGCTTTCATGACCTCACTGTCGAGAATCCGCCGCACCCGCGGCTGAGCCGGCTACGCCGCCGGCTCAACGACATCTACGCCGGCGAGTTGGGCGAGCCGTTCACCACGGTAGGCCTGTGCTGGTACCGCGACGGGTCGGACAGTGTCGCTTGGCACGGCGACACGATCGGCCGCAGCAGCACCCAGGACACCATGGTGGCGATCGTCAGCCTCGGCGCCACGCGTACCTTTGCGTTGCGGCCCCGCGGCGGCGGGCCGTCGTTGCGTTTGCCGCAGGCTCACGGCGATCTGCTGGTGATGGGCGGTTCGTGTCAGCGGACCTGGGAGCACTCGGTGCCCAAGACGTCGGCGCGTACCGGCCCCCGGGTCAGTCTCCAGTTCCGGCCCAGAGACGTGCGCTAAGAAATCAGCTTCTGATTGCCGCGACCGATTTGACCAGCAAGTCGCGCGCTCGATTGGTGTCGATGGGAGTGGCGGGCTGGCCGGGTTGCAGCACCGGATTGGCGGTGACGATCACCTGATAGTCACCGAAGTGCGCGGAATAGTTGTAAAGCTCACCGCTGCGCGTCTTTCCCTGCACCGTCGTTTGCAGTACACGGTGCACTCCCAGGGTGCGTGTCCCTTCGATGTGCGGCGCGTCGACGACCTCGATGAGGCCGCGAATCCGGCCGCCCTGGAACGCCACCTTCTTGCAGTTTCGTCCCGGGTCGCTGAATGGCACCGGCTCGTTGGTCTGCACGGCCATGGCGATGAAACGGTTGCCATTCCCTTCGGCGGCCACGGCGGCCATGTTCCCTTGCAGACCCGGTGGCATGTCCTGGCCGACGACAAACGAGCTGCAACTGGGGGGATCGAACGTCAGCCCTGGCGGAAGTTTGTGCGTTGACAGCATCTTGGGATCGATTCCGGTCTTCGGGGTGGCCTTGACCTTGTAGCCCGGCCCGAAGTCTGACTTCACCTGGGAAATCTTGGTGATGTCGGCGGCGGGGGCGGTTTCCGACGGTCCATGAGATGAGCAGGCCGCCAGCAAGCACGTACTTCCGACCACGGCCGCTATCCTCATCACCCGCGTCAATCTAATGTACCGCCCTCACGCACGTAACGCCGACACCGCTTTCACCAGCAAATCGGCCGCGAACTGCGGCGTCAGCGGCGAATCCGGCGAGCCGGGGTCACTGATCACCGTGGTGAAAACGTAGTAGTCGCTGAGATAGGCAGCGAAAGTGGTTGCCCGGGAGCCGATTTCATTGCCTCCTTCGACCGACGTGGTGATATCGGCAGCCATGCCAAGGGTTTTGGCGCCGTCGATCCGGGGCGGATCGACCAAATGAACGCGGGCCGTGGCACGCCCGCTGGTCATGATCCACTCGCGGCACTGGGTAACCAGCGACTGGTCCAGCGCAACCGGGCCCGTCGGCGGCGCCGCGACCACCGCGTACACGATGCCGCCCGCGCCGGATCCCGAAACGCCCTGGGCGGATTGGCCGTGACCGCCGGCCGGGTCGGCCAACGCCGCGCAGCGCGCAGGGGTGGCTGCGCCGTCCCCGCCAAGGCCCCAGGTCGCCGGTGCCGCGGCCTGGCCCGAAATCCCGGTCACCTCATAGCCGGGCGGCAGTTCGCGTCCCACCCGCCTGATGTTGGCGGGGTTGACGTGACGAGCCGGCGTGCTTTGCGAAGGCGCCGGCGCGGGTTGACGTGCATGAGCGCATGAGGCGAGCAGCAGCAGAGTGACGACCACCGCAGCGACTCGGAGTCGCATACTAGCCGACAGCCCGAATAACTTGGCGCGCAATGTGTTTGATCTTAATGGTCATATCGCGGCTTAACGGAAGGTCGCGCGGATCGGGCACGTCGATAACCGTGGTGACCACCCCGACGTCGTCGCGCTCCCAGAAAGCGCCGTAGTGGTCCATGATGGTCCGCATCGCAACGTTGTCGGCGAGCATGCGGCCGGAGAACTTTTCGACTCCGTCGACCCGGGCGGCGACGGAGAGCGCGGCGATCAGGAAGGAACCGATCCCGCGGCCCTGGTAGGCGTCGCCCACGGTGAACGCGATCTCGGCGACCGCGGGATCATGGTCGTCTCGAACGAAGCGGGCGTCGGCAACCGGGTTGCCATCCTCATCGATCATCACCCACACGAAGTGGTCGACGTAGTCGACCTCAGCCAAGTAGTCCATCAGCGCCGGGCTGGGAACGCGCGGTGACATGAACCGTCGATACAGCGTGTCAGTGGAGAAGCGGACGTGTCCCTGCATGGTGCGCTCGCTGTCGCCGGGCAGCACCGGACGAAGCAGCAGTTCTGTTCCGTCGCGAACCCTGACCGGGATCGGCGTGAGGAAGGCGGCCAGTCGCTGGCGGACCGTGCGCACCAACCGGCCCATGACCCCCGGGATGTGCACCATCCGCGCGAACGCGTCGTTGTCGCCGATCCAGCCGGTCAACGGTTCGGTGGTGGTCACGGTCGCCGTCCGCGGGATGTCACGCAGCAGTGCGATCTCACCGACGATCGTGCCGGCGGACACCTGCTCGACGGTCACGACGTCGTCGTCTCCGACGTGCCTGATCTCGGCGGTACCCGACGAGATGAGCAGAAAGGAAACCGCCTGCTCACCCTGTTGCATGAGGACCTGACCTGCAACCGCCCGCAGCGGCTGCAGGCTCGCTGCCAGCGGCATCAAGTCCTCGGGCGGACAGCCCTCGAAGATGTCCAATGCGGCGAGTTCGCCCGCGCGCAGCGCGGTCAGTTCGGTCACGATGCCTAGTCCGCCCCTGTCGCCGTCTCATGCACGCCGGGTCGGCGACCCTGGTCGCGGTCCGACGATGCCAAGGTTATGGGCTGGGTTCGGGTTGCGGCAAGGATGCACCAGACTCACGGGATGGACAACACCGACGATCCGCTGCAGGCAACCCGCAATTTGCTCGATCGCACGGCTACCGTGCGGCGCGGTTTCCTCGACGTGCTAGATGAATCAACGGCGCCTGAAGTTCCCACGTTCGCCCAGCGGGCGATGAACAGCCCGTTCGTCGCAGGTGTGTACGAACGACTGTGGCGCCCGGTTGCGTTCTACGTTGCCAGCGGCATCACCACCGGCGCAGAGCAACGCCGCGCGGCCGAGGCACTACGTCTGTCCCGCGCGCACAGGTTGCTCGATGTCGCCTGCGGCCCGGGTAATTTCACCGGCCAGTTAGCACAACGACTACCCGACGGCGGCCTTGCCGTCGGGTTGGACATCTCCGAGCCGATGCTGACGCGCGCCGTGCTGGACAACAGCGGACCACGCACCTGTTACATCCGCGGCGACGCCGGCACGCTGCCGTTCGCCGATGAAACGTTCGACGCCGTCTGCTGTTTCGGCGCTCTCTATCTGATGCCCGAGCCGTTTCGGGTGGCCCGCGAAATGGTGCGGGTACTCACGCCGGGTGGTCGGGTGGCGATACTCACCAGCTACGCCGGACAACGGGCGCCGGTTCGGCGCGCGATGACCGCAGGCGCGCGCGTTATCGGGCTGCGCATGTTCGATCGACACGCGTTCGTCGACCTGTTCAGCTCCACCGGCCTGGTCGACGTCGAGCAGCAGACCCAACGCTCGTTGCAGTTTGTGACTGCCCGCAAGCCCGGATGAGCGCGGGTCAGGCCATCGAATAGAAGCCCTCTTCGGTCGACTCCGCAGCGAAGGCTCCCCGCGCGGCCAGGGCATGCGATTTGAACACCTGGGCGGCGGCGCTCGGCCGGTGTCGGACCGGGACGACCCTGCAATTCAGATTCGGCGGTTGGCGCCGGCCCCAGAGCAGGACATCGGTCGCATTGCCCTTGCGGGCCGACAGCACCAGCCGGCGAACCGGCTCGTTGGTCACAAACACGTCGGTGGCAACGGCAAGCACATGTGGACGGGGCAGATTGCGCGCGCCGTCCGGTCCGGCCACCGGCGCCGCGACTCTGCCGCCCAAGATGCGTATCGCCCGGTCATCGGCGTTTCCCTCGACCGCAACGGTGACATCCCATCCCGCCATCGCCCGATCGAAGATCAGCCCGCCGACTGACGTGACCACATCGGCGATGTTCGTCGCGACCACGTGCAGCCGATACCGGTCGGCGTCTTCGGGTGCCGGACGCTGCGCCGGGCTAGTCAGTTGCGTGCGGGGGCTGGCAGGAGCGGCCACAAGCTGTCCATTCGGCTGGCTAGACGACTTTGATTGACACTACGAATATAGAGTAGTCTGGAGCAGAACGAAAACCTAGTACACCGCAGAGGTCTGCTTTGACACCAAAACCGCCTGTCACAGGCCGCTACACTGCCGGCATACAGAAGAGACGCAAGCCAAATCCGGACCAGCGCCGCCGCGAACTGTGCGATGCGGCGATCCAGCTGCTGGCCGATGACGGTGCCAAGGGGCTCAGCCATTTGAAGGTCGACGCACGCGCCGGCGCGCCCGACGGCACCACCTCGTTCTACTTCCGCACCCGCTCAGCACTGCTGCGCGCAGTTGCCGAGCGGATGGTCGAGCTCGACCTGGCCGCTTTGCAGTCGGTCGCCGACCGGGCCGCTTTGCAGTCGGTCGCCGACCGGGCCGGCCTCGACGACGGAGCGTCGGCCTCCACCCTGGCGAACCTGGTCATCCAGTCCGGGGAGGAGCCGCAGCTGAGCCGAACCAAGGCGCGCTACGAACTGACCATGCAGGCGACCCGCGATTCGGAAATTGCCGCAACCCTGCAGCGCGCTACCGACGCATTCACCAAGCTGCATCACGACATCTTGGTGCAGCTACTGCCACACGGCGCCGAACTGGATCCTGCCGTCGTCGACGATCTGAGCAACGTCACGCTGACGTTCATCAACGGACTTCTACTGCGCTTCGCCCACGGCGACCGGATCATCGACAGCCCGGAACAGCTCGACGCCGTCCTGTCGGCCGTCGTGACAGGGATCTTGCGCAGCGAGCAGCAGGGACGACTCACCCACACCGGCGCCTCGCTGCAGCCGCGCCGCCGGCGGTCATCGTCTAACCGCTAGGCCAGGCGGCTCTTGCCCACGAAAGGCTGATGTGGTTCTCTACGACAATAGAGTTAAGCGGCGGCGCCTGAGCCGGCGAGCGCGGATGGATTAAGCAGAAAGTACAAATCACCCGAACCGCCTCAGACGCTGACACACTGGCGGCATCGACCCCGGCATGCGGAGCATCCGGGTGTGGAAGTTGTAGCGAAAGGCAAGATTTCGTGACGATCAGCACCGACGGAGATGTCCAAGACGTCTGTGACGTCTATTACGATCCATACGACGTCGTCCTCAACGGCGACCCCTATCCCATGTTCGCGCGACTGCGCGAGGAAGCGCCGCTGTACTACAACGCGCAGCACGACTTCTATGCGTTCAGCCGGTTCGCCGATGTCGACAAGGGCCTGGTCGACCACGGAACGTTCAGTTCAGCACGGGGCATCATCCTGGAGTTGATCAAGGCCAATCTCGACATCCCACCCGGCATGCTCATCATGGAAGATCCGCCGATCCATGACGTGCACCGCAAGCTGCTGGCCCGGATGTTCACCCCGCGAAAAATCGCCGCGCTCGAGCCCAGGATTCGCGAATTCTGCGCCCAGTCAATGGACCCGCTCATCGGAACCGGACACATCGACTTCGTCGCCGACTTAGGAGCCCAGATGCCGATGAAGGTCATCAGCCTGCTGCTGGGCATTCCGGAGGACGATCAGGAATTCATCCGCGACCACACCAACGCGCAGATGCGCACCGAAGCCGGAAAGCCCATGAACGCCGAACAAGGCTTGGTCACCGGCGAAATCTTCGCCGCCTACATCGATTGGCGCGCCACGCATCCGTCCGATGACATCATGACCGAACTGCTCAACGTCGAGTTCGTCGACGACACCGGCACCGCCCGCCGACTGACCCGCGACGAGTTGCTGATCTACCTCAACGTCGTGGCCGGCGCAGGCAACGAGACCACCACGCGGCTGATCGGTTGGGCCGGAAAGGTTCTCGCCGAACACCCGGATCAGCGCCGCGAACTGGCAGGCGACCCGGCGCTGATACCGCAGGCCATCGAAGAACTGCTGCGCTACGAGCCACCGGCACCGCACACGGCCCGGTACGTGACCCGCGACGTCACCTGCTACGACCAGACCGTGCCCGCAGGCAGCGTGATGATGATGCTGATCGGGGCCGCCTGTCGCGACGACCGCCAATTCGGCCGCGATAGTGAAGAATTCAACATCCATCGGCCTGCTCACCAGCACCTGGCCTTCAGCGTCGGCACCCACTTCTGCCTGGGCTCGGCGTTGGCGCGCCTGGAAGGCCGAATCGCGCTGGAAGAGATCCTCAAACGCTTTCCGGACTGGGAAGTCGACCTGGCGAATGCGCGACTCAGCCCGACGTCGACGGTGCGCGGGTGGGAGTCGATGCCGGCCCGGACATTGTGAGGCGGCGATGACTGGTCGCGTTGAAGGCAAGGTCGCATTCGTCAGCGGTGCGGCGCGCGGCCAGGGCCGTAGCCACGCCGTCCGATTGGCCCAAGAGGGCGCCGATATCATCGCGGTCGACATCTGTCGGCCGGTCGACAACGTGGTCTACCCGGCGGCGACGCCGGCCGACCTCGCCGAGACCGCCGACCTGGTCAAGGGTTACGACCGCCGGATCGTGGCCGCGGAAGTCGACGTGCGCGACTACGACGCCCTAAAGGCGGCTGTCGACAGCGGCGTGGAGCAACTCGGCCGACTCGACATCATCGTCGCCAACGCGGGGATCGGCAACGGCGGCAACAAGTTGCATAAGATTCGCGAAAACATCTGGCAGGACATGATCGATATCAACCTGTCCGGGGTCTGGAAGACCGTGAAAGCCGGTGTGCCGCATATCCTCGCGGGCGAGCGAGGTGGCTCGATTGTGCTGACTGGTTCCGTCGGGGCGCACAAGGCCCTCGCGCACACCGGCCACTACATCGCGGCCAAACACGGTGTCGTGGGTCTAATGCGCGCGTTCGCAGTCGAACTCGGCCAACACCGAATCCGGGTGAACTCGGTGCACCCCAGCCAGGTCAACACTCCGATGACCATGAACGACGTGACGTTCAAATTGTTCCGACCGGACCTAGAGAATCCGGGACCAGACGACTTCGCCACGTTCTCGCAGATGACGCACACGTTGCCGGTGCCCTGGGTGGAGGCCACCGACATCAGCAACGCCGTCCTGTTCCTCGCCTCTGACGAATCTCGTTATGTCACTGGCGTTTCGCTACCCGTTGATGCGGGGGCTTTACTCAAGTAGACACAAGGAAGTGGAGAGTCATATGCCTGAGTACGACTATGAAAAACTGAAGAAGGAAGCCGAGCAGTACATCAAGTTCGAGAAGGATAAGAAGAACCGGATCGCTTATATCACCTTTGACCGTCCCGAGGCGCAGAACTCGACCACGTTGGGCATGCGCCAGAACTACGCCGACCTGATCCACAAGTGCAACGTCGACGACGACGTCAAGGTTGTGGTGATCCGCGGCGAAGGGCAGGATTTCGGCAGCGGGGGCGACCTTCCCGAACAGCGGCCGATGCTGGAGAACCCTGGTCTGCCGCTGCTGCATGAACTCGCCATCAACGACGACGACGTCAAGTATCCGCCGGGCGGCTCATACCGATACCTGTCCACCGTCACCGACTTCTACGCTAAGGCCCGCGCCGGAAACCGCCCGCTTCAGGAGCTTCGCAAGATCAGCATCATCGAGGCCAAGGGCTACTGCTACGGCTGGCACTTCTACCAGGCCGGCGACGCGGATCTGGTGATCTCTTCTGACGATGCGCTTTTCGGGCATCCGGCCTTCCGTTACGTCGGTTGGGGACCACGCCTCTGGTGGTGGGCCGAGACGATGGGCTTGCGGAAATTCTCCGAAATGCTGTTCACCGGGCGCCCGTTCAGCGCGAAAGAAATGTACGAGTGCGGCTTCGTCAACAGCGTGGTGCCCCGCGACAAACTGGAAGACGAGACGCTGAAATACGCGCTGGCGTGCTCGCGCTCTCGTCCCACCGACACGGTCGCGGTGCAGAAGACCTTCCTTGAGCTGTACAAGCAGCACAAGGGCGAGTACTTCGGCAGCCTGCTCACCGGGATGGTTGAAGGCATGTTGCCACTGATTCAAAACGACGCGCAAGAGGTCGACCTCACCGAGGGCACCTTCGAAAAGGGTCTCAATAAAGTCGTCAAGGACAATGACCTGAACTTCCCACCTGAGTGGCGGCTCAGCCGTTCGGGACGCAACAAGCCCTGACGTGTTGAGGGAGTGCATGTCGGCACTGACTGGTATCAGGATCGTCGAGCTGGCCGAATCAGTCGCCGGAGAATACTGCGGGAAATTGCTCGCAGACTTCGGCGCCGAGGTGATCAAGATCGAACGCCCGGATTGCGGCAGCCCGACTCGGGCGATGGCCCCGATCATCGGCGATGGAGGCGGGCCCGAGCGCAGCGCGCTGTTCGCCTACCTGAATACCAACAAGCGTTCCGTCGTGGTCGATGTGTCCTGTGCCGCCGAGATCGAGAAGTTGCACCAGATCATCGCCACGGCCGACGCGGTCGTCGACGATCACGCGCCGTCTTGGACCGAAGCGGTTGGCTTGTCAGCGGCGGAAGTTCCAACTCGGCACCCCACCGTGGTGTTCTGCTCGATCACCCCGTATGGCGGCCAGGCCCCGCCCGAGTTCCAGAATGCGAAGAGTCTCAACGTCTTCAACAGCAGCGGATGGGGCTACCACACGCCCAGCCACGCCGATCCGGCCAAGCCGCCGCTGCAGGGACCCGGCCGTTTCCTCGCCGACTACGAGGCCGGGCTGGACGCGGCGCTGTGCGTCGCTGCATCGTTGTTCCACCATTTGCACAGTGGGCGTGGCCAATTCATCGATGTATCGCAGCACGCGGTGCTGGCGTCGCGCGCCGACTGCGTGCTGGGCAGGTTCATCACCGGAGAGATCGCGCCGGAAAACACCCGCGATGATTACGACCAGCAGGGCCCAGCCTCCTTCTTTGCGTGCGCGGATGGGTTCGTCTACCTGTACATGACCAGCCGCAATCACTGGATGGGTCTCAAAAAGCTGATGGGCCAACCGGAATGGCTGGACGAGTTCGACGACGACTGGCTCGAGTTCTCGGTCACCCCGGAGAAGGTGGCGGCATTCCAGGACGGGTTTACCAAGTGGGTCGCCGGCCGGACCAAAGACGTGGCAGCCGAAGAGGCCCAGCGGTTGGGAGTGCCCCTGGTGCCGGTCAAAAGCGCTGCCGACCTGAAGAACTCACTCCAGTACCGTCATCGCGGCTTTTTCCAGCATGTCACTCATCCGGTACTGGGCACCGCGGCTTACCCAGGCGTTCCCTACCTGATGACTGCATCGCCGGCACGCATCACCAGTTCGGCACCTACCCTTGGCCAGCACACCGCCGAGATCGCGGGCAGCATCGACACACCACGCCCGTCGCCGACGGTGAAGTCGGCACAACTCAAGCCGCCGAAGGTGTCACGAGGTGGCCCGTTGGAAGGAGTGCGGGTCGTCGAGCTCACCAAGGTGTGGGCCGGTCCCTACGCCGGCAAGTTACTTGCGTTCCTGGGCGCCGAAGTGATCAAGGTCGAAAGCTCCGCCAACCCCGACGAGATGCGCGCCTACGGCGGCACCGACATCAACCACGCGCCCTACTTTCTGTCCATCAACGCCGAAGTGCTCAGCGTGGAGTTGGATCTCAAGTCAGCGGCGGACATCGACCGGCTTCACCACCTGATCGCCTGCAGCGACATCGTCATCAACAATCTTCGGCCCGGGGCGATGGAGCGGCTGGGACTCGGTTACCAGCAGCTGAACTCGATCAAGCCGGACATCATCTCGGTGTCTATCAAGATGTGGGGCAACGACGGACCGCTGGGCTATCAGACCGGCTACGCGCCCTGCTTCGCCGCATTGGCCGGACTCGCCTCCCTGGTGGGTTATCCGGGCGGGCCGCCGCTCGGCACCAGCATGCGTTACGGGGATTCCACCGTCGGCGCGGCCGCCGTGTTCGCCGCCGTCGCGGCATTGCTGCATCGCGATTTGAGCGCGGAAGGCCAGTTCGTCGACGTGTCGGCGGTGGAGACTCTTTCCTCGATGATCGGCGATTGTCTGCTAGAACAGGAGCTCACCGGCAGGCAACTCGGCCCTGACGGCAACCGTCATCCGGATATGTCCCCGCACAACTGCTATCCCTGTGCGGGCGGCGACTGGATCAGCATCGCCGTGGCCGACGACATGCAGTGGCGCGCATTGTGCGACGTCCTCAGTGCCGCCGCGCTCGCCGACGACGCGCGCTATGCCGCCGTGTCGGACCGACTCGAACACACCAACGCACTCGACCGCGACCTCGCCGGGTTCACCAGCAGCCACGACGCCGGGCAGCTGGCGCAGCGGCTCAGGTTGGCCGGTGTGCCGTCGAGCAAGAGCGCGACATCCCTCGACGTGATCAGCGATCAATTGCTCTGGGACCGGGAGCTTTATCGCTTCGTCAGCGATCATCGCGAAGGGCAACGACCGATCGTGGCGGCACCGTGGCGAATGTTGGTTGCTCCGGCCCAGATCGCGCGGGGCGCTCCGGACCTTGGCGAGCACAACGACTATGTTCTGAACGAGATCTTGCGCGCCCATGCGACGGACAGAACATGACCGAGACGTTGGCTGGCACCGCGGCCTTGGTGACCGGCGCCAGCAGCGGCATCGGCGCCGCGACGGCAAGGGGCTTGGCGGCGCACGGGGCTGCGGTCGCCCTGCTCGCCCGCCGCGCTGACCGGCTGGATCACCTCAAAGCCGAGATCGAATCGGCCGGCGGCACCGCGCTGGCGGTGGCCGCCGACGTGACCAACGCCGAAGAAGTCGCCGCGGCGGTGCAGCGGACCGTTGACGAGTTGGGACGACTCGACACCGTGGTCAACAATGCCGGGCTGATGCGGATGGCACCCGCTTCCGAAGCGCCGCTGCAGGATTGGGACGATCTGGTGCGGGTCAACGTCCAAGGCGTCTTGTACGTGACACGGGCCGCGGTCCCCCACCTGATCGACGCGGCCGCGACCTCACCACGCGGTGTCGCCGATCTGGTCACCATCAGTTCCACCGCCGGCTGGGTCGCCCGACCCGGCACCGCCGTCTACTCGCTGACGAAATTCGGGGTGAATGCGTTCAGTGAAGGCATCCGCCAGGAGTTGTTGGGCAAGCGGGTACGGGTCGGCGTGGTGGGGCCGGGCACGGTCGACACCGAGATCAGCGACCACCTCTCCCCGGAGTCGCGTAAGGCATTCGATCGTCAAACCGCCGACATGGTGAAGTTGGCACCCGAAGACATCGCCGACGCAGTGCTGTACATCGTCACCCGCGACCGGAGAGTGGCCGTCAACCACATGTTGGTCCGCGCTGCCGAACAGACCTGGTGAACGACGCAGCGGCCGACGATCGTTGGGTCACCGGCGATCACTTCGG
>NZ_DASPSP010000169.1:0-4151 GCF_035623875.1 Mycobacterium sp.
GGCCAGGGCAACCGCCACGACCGCGCGTCCAAGCCCGCCGCCAGAATCACCGCCTGGCGGATTCCGCCGCGAGTGGCGTCGAGGAAGAATTCGTCGAAAAACGCTGTCCGGCAAGCCATATAGCTGACCATCGCCTGCATCTGCAGCGGCACCTGAGGTTCGGCTTCGATGACCTCGGCCGGCAGCTCCCGCGCGGAATGCCAGTTCCACACCCCGTCGCCGGCCGCATCGAGGAAAACCTGCGCGAACGGATCGCGGATCAACGGGTTCTCACTGCGCGTTTCGGCCGCCCGCGACGACGCCACACCCAGCGCCGTCGCACCCACACTCTCGGTGATCTCCCAGGTGTCGTTGTCAGTTCTCGCCACGCTCACGCACTCCTCTCCGAGGCTGTCGTTCAGACCTTGATGATCGTGAGACCGCCCACGCCGTCGAGGGCGGCAAAGTCGTCGTCTTGGGTGACGACGGGTAGCGTTCGCGAAGCCGCGATGGCTGCGATCCAGAGATCGTTGATCCGGACTCGGCGGCCAGTCTCGGCCAAGTGGATGCGTAGCCGCGCCCACATGCGTGCCGCTTCCTCATCGACCGGCAGCGTTTCCATCTCGGCGGCGAACTGAAGGGTCCCGAGTCGTTGCGCCAAGGTGTCGGAAGTGCGTGCGGCAAGCACGCCCACGGTTAATTCGGCAACAGTGACCACAGTAGTCGCCACCTCGGCGGGGATCAGCGACTCGTCGATTTGTCGGCCCGTTTCGGTGGCTACGAACACCGACGTGTCAAGGAGACCCGCTGGCGGCGTCTCGCTCATCAGATAGGCCCAAGATCGTCGGTGGTGTCGCCGGCGAGAGCCGCGAGGTCGTCGCGCAACCCTCGATCGGCTTGTGCGCGGTGCAAGCGCGCCAAAAACTCGGATTTGGTCAACCAACGCCGACGCTGCGGCCGAACCGCGCTGAGCACCGCGACGGGCCGGCCCTTGACAGTAACGGTGATGTCTTCTCCGGCTTGGACGCGGCGCAGCACTCCCGCCGTATCGTTGCGCAGGTCGCGGGACGCAACTTCAGACATGCTACAAATGTACTACGTTCGTAGCATCAGGTTTCGCCGCGACAATGACGGGCTGGTCTGGCGCTCCCGTCAGTTCAACGACTCGTACGCCGTGATGCTGTGGGGTGATCGCGTCAAGCGTCGCAAAGACATTGACGTCGACGACGCAAATCCGCCGCTATCGCTATATCTAGGCGCCGGATTCGACGAGGTTCAACAGCTGGCCGACTGCCTAATCACCGTCGTCGGTTAGCTGCGCCGGGCCTACCGACCGCTGCGCCGACACGAATAAGGTATCCGGCGACCCGTCCTCGATGCCCTCCGGAGGATGCCGGTCATAGATCGCCATCATGTCCTCGGTCGTCAGCACCGACACGTCCCAGCCGTGCTCGAGCAGCCAATCCCCGACGTCGGTGCGATCCTCGAAGTACCACAGCTCGTCGAAGTCGGGGAGGTCGTGCTCCTCGCCACCCAGCTGCGCCGCGAGCTCACGGTAGTGCTGCATCTGCGCTCGCTGCCGGTCCCGGGCGTCGGGGTTGTTGAAGTCGGGGCCGGGCGCCTCGACCGCGACCTGGCTACCGACGGCGGTCAGCGTCTGGATGCGCTCGAACAGCAGATCCTGGGCGGCCGACGGCAGGAACGGCAGCAGCCCCTCGGCGGTGAAGGCGCTCGGCGCGGCGGGGTCAAACCCGGCCTGCCGCAACGCTGTTGGCCAATCCTGCCGCAGATCGACCGGAACGCTGACCAGGTTGGCGGTCGGCTGCGCGCCGCGATCCCGCAACGTCGAGGACTTGAACTCCAGCACCTTGGGCTGGTCGAGTTCGTAGACCGTCACCCCGTCGGGCCACGGCAACCGCCACGACCGCGAATCCAGGCCGGCCGCCAGAATCACCACCTGCCGCACGCCCGCTTCGGTCGCGTCGATAAAGAACTCGTCGAAAAACGCTGTCCGCGAAGCCATGTAGTCCCGCATGCCCTGCATCCGCAGCGGCACGTCGGGTGCGACCTTGGCGATCTCGTCAGGCAGGTCGGCGTTACCGAACCAGTTCCACATGCCATCGCCGGCGGCCTCCAGGAACACCCGCGCGAACGGATCGTCGATCAGCGGATTGTCACTCTCGGTGTCCGCCATGCGGGCCGCCGCCACCCCCAGCGCCGTCGCACCCACGCTCTCGGTGATCTCCCAACTGTCATCATCGGTTCTCGGCACCTTCACTTCCTCCCACTCAGCAGCACGCCACCCGCGGAGGGTACGCGCGATTTCTGTGAGCGGAGCTAAGAATCTAGGCCGTCACCGAACACCGAGCCGGGCGGACCGTCAGAAACCACGGTTACATCATAAGATGTAATGTGATGTCATGCGCACACAAATCACGCTCAACGACGAAGAGATCGCGCTACTGGATCGCGCCGCCAGGGCGAGCGGCGCATCCCGGTCAGAGCTGATCCGTCGGGCAATTCACACCGCCTATGGAAGCCGCAGCAAGGAAGAACGGACAGCCGCCCTGAAGCGAAGCGCCGGCTCGTGGCGAGGACGGGACTTCACCGGTGCCGACTACGTCGACGCGGTTCGCGGCGACCTCAACGATCGCTTGAGCCGGCTCGGTCTGGCGTGAAGCTGATCGACACCACAATCGCTGTCGACCACTTGCGGGGCGCGTCCGCCGCCGTCGATCTACTCACGGCGCTGATCGACACCGGCGATGACCTATTGGCAAGCGAGCTAGTCCGATTCGAGCTCCTGGCCGGAATCCGAGATAAGGAGCTCGTTGCTGTTGAGGAGTTCTGCTCGGCCCTGCGTTGGGTCGAGGTCACCGAGGACGTCGCTCGGGTCGCTGGACAACTCGCCCGTCGATACCGAAAAAGCCACAGCGGCATCGGTGCCGTCGACTACCTCATCGCCGCGACCGCAATCGTCATCGACGCCGACCTGCTGACGACCAATGTGCGGCACTTTCCGATGTTTACCAAGCTAAAGCCCGCGTACTAACCCACAGAGAGCCTAGGGGCTGTTGGGTGTGCTGTAGTCGGGGCGGGGTGGGCTCAATGATTCGATCTGGCGGGCGACTTCGACCGCGCTATCGCCAAGCCGCTCCAGGAAGCGGGCCACCAAACCCATTTCCAGCAGCACCGGTTTGCGCAGGTCGGCTGAGGCCAACTCAGCGCTGAGGCTGGCATGAAGCTCATCGAGTTGGTCGTCGACGGCCTCGGTGTCATCGGCGATCTCGGCCGACCCGCTCAGATACACCTCACCGACCTGCTGCCACATCCCGGTCGCGGCATCGAAGATCTCGCCGATCAGGCGACGTACCCGGCTAGGAAGCTCGGCGGCCAGACCAGTAACCCCGCGGCGGGCCAGCTGGGCGGCCCAGTCGTGTGCGCCGCTCAGCTGGGGCAGGATTCGAAAGACGGTGAGCAAAAACCGCAGCTCTCCGGCGACGGGGGCCTGGCGCGCGAACTGGTCAATCACCAGCTGCTCGACCCGCTCATAGGAATCTTCGACGATGCCCTCGTTGACTCCCACGACATCGGCGGCTTTCTGGTCAGCGTCGAGGAATGCCGCACCCGCTCTGGGGATGTCTTGTTCGACCAGCGTGATCATTTCCTTGACCGCCGCGTCGATATCTTCGAGGCGTTGGTGATATGCCAACCGCAACTCAGTCACGCAATGCACCGTAGCGCGCCCCGCCCCCGTGATGTGCGAACAACCCGAGCACCACAATGAGTTGACGTCCAGTACCTTTGCCGTTCACCGGGTCGTCACGAGCTTACGACTCGACGAGTCGCCGAAGGTTTTCCAGACTTTCGGCGAGCCTGCGGCCGACCCAGCGGGCCGCGACACGGTCGGCGATCAGGCCGAGCAGTCCGCCTTCTGAGCTATACGCAAGCCGGAAAGTCACGACGGTTCGGCCCGGCCCGGCATCGCGCAACCGGAACCGGCCGCGCTGGGTCACACCGGTGATGTTGATCCAGGCCAAATCGCGCGCCTTGTCGAACACCACCACCTCGGCGACGCCCCCCACCGGGATAGAGCCAATCTTCCACAACACGGTGTAGCGCGCGCCCACCCGGGCGGGACCTTCGGTCAGCCTCTTCCAGCGCTCCAGATG
>NZ_DASPSP010000330.1:0-12230 GCF_035623875.1 Mycobacterium sp.
CTCGGCGAAACTACCGGATACCAGGTCGCGGTCACCTGGGGCGCCCAACCCGGCACCCTCGACGCCGTCTTGTTCACCCCCACCGACCCCGAGCACACTGTAGCGCTGACCGACCTCTACCTGCCCCCCACCGGGGCCGCCCAGCAACGCAGCACCCACGCCAATGACCCCCAGACCAACACCAAGATCAGCGCGGTGCGCCAGCAGTTGAGCGCGCGGTTGCCCGAGTACATGGTGCCGGCCCAGATTGTGGTGCTTGACGAGTTCCCGTTGACCTCCTCGGGGAAGATCGACCGTAAAGCGCTGCCGGCGCCGGTGGTTGCCGCCGCAGCGTTCCGGGCGCCGCAGACCCCGACCGAACAGATCGTCGCCGAGGTGTTCGCCGAGGTGTTGGGCGTGGATCGGGTCGGGCTCGATGACGACTTCTTCGCCCTGGGCGGGGATTCGTTGATCGCCACCCGGGTGAGTGCGCGGCTGCACTTGGCGTTGGGCAGGGAAGTGCCGGTGCGGTATCTGTTCGAAGCGTCCACCGTCGGGGATCTTGCCGACTATCTGCACCGGCATCGTGGCGATAGCGATACCACTGATTTGCAAGAAGTAATTCCGGTTCAGACCCTGAAGAAGGGTACTGGCGTGCCGCTGTTCTGCATTCATCCTTTGGGTGGGGTGAGTTGGCCGTACCTGGCTCTTGGTAATTACTTGGACTGCCCGATCATTGGAATCCAACAAATCCTGCAGGGCGAAGAAGTTGAACCTGGGTCAATTCGCGATATGGCGAAAAACTATGCCGACAGGATCCAAGGGGTTTATCCTACCGGGCCCTACAACCTTCTCGGCTGGTCTGCGGGAGGCATGATCGCCCATGAAATCGCCATCGAGCTTCAGCGACGCGGATGCGTAATTGCACGCCTTGTCGTTCTCGACGGCCTTCCCAGCATCGAGATCCAGGAGTTAGACGATTGGAAACCGATGATAGAAGTCTTGCGCTACTATCTTAAGGGCGTTCCAGAACAGGATGGGCCGCTTACCTACGAGCAGATAGAAGAACTACTTCGCGAACGAGGAGCCGCAGAATTTCCTCGATACAAACAGGTTCTGGATTTTTTTGTGCACAACGTTAAGAATGGCATGACGTTGTATCCAGCTCACGAACCCGGTGTTTTCAATGGTGATATGATCATATTTTCTGCTGCGCGGGATCTGAACGATCAGAGTTCGTATCTTCTGCGAAGTTGGCGACCTTACGTTGCTGGCGACATTACCGTGTACTCGATCGACTGTACGCATAACGAGATGCTGACTGCCGAATCGGTCAGTATGTACGGCAAACAACTCAAACATTCATTAGTCTGAGTTGGATCTACTGAGGTCGGCACCCGATTCCGTTGAGCATCTAGCGTCCAAAGCCCGGGCGGCGGCGTCGTAAATGATGAGGCCGCCAACTGGTTGGTGCACCTGTTGGCCGACCACGGCGTGGGCCCGGGTGCGTATGTGGCGCTGCTAGTTTCCCGTTCCGCCGAGGCAATCGTGGCGATCCTGGCGGTGCTTAAAACCGGCGCGGCCCATCTGCCGATCGACCCGGCGCACCCGGCCGCGCGGATCCGGTTCATGCTCGACGACGCCGCGCCGATCGCCGCGATCACCACCACCGGGCTGTCCGGGCGGCTAGACGGGTGCGACCTGGCGGTCATCGATGTTGAAGCGAATCCCGAACGTACCATCGGCCGACACAGGCAGGTTGAAGTTCCACGCCCCGACCCCACGAACGCGAAGATCGCCTGCCCCGCGACAGGCGATGCCGGCGAGCTAGCGCGACGTCGAGATCGCCTACAACGAGCCGAGGCCGCCTTCGACCCGCTGCCGTTTGACGGCGACTCTGCCAGAACTTACGGACGCATCTACGCCGCGGTCATCGCGACCGGGCGCAAGGCTCACGGCGCCCGGGCGGTCGATCTGTTAATCGCCGCCACCGCCCTAGCCGCCAACCTCCCCCTTTACACGCGAAACGTCGACGACTTCCGAGGCATCGAACACCTCCTGACCATCGTTGGCGTCTGAACTCACGGGTTCGCATGTTCGGTGATCGGTATTGACCGAACGGCGAACAGTACATAATGGCCACATGCTGACGGCAACATATGGAAGCGATGCGCTCGCGCAACTGCACGTCTCGGGCGAATCGATCCGTGTCGTCGGAGGCTGATCAGTGCCAGTCCGGATACGCCCTGCACGTGCATCCCTTGACAGCCGCGCATCCAACGGTGATGCGCGGCCGGACAATCGGCTGGCGTTCGTGGACCACGCCTTGTTTGCGGGGGACCGCGCCACCGGCCAGAAGGAAGTCATCCAGTGCGTGTGGGTTTATGAGCACGCTATCGACTTCGATGGGCTGAGGCGTTTTCACCACAATCTCGGTTACGGGTTGTTGGGACGGCGCATCGAGTGTTCGCCGCTGCCGTTCGCCCGACATCGGTGGGTCTCCGATCGGGGGCCGTCGGACATCGATATCGCTGAGTGCGCCCGTCCACGCGCTGAACTCAGCGACTGGGCTGATGAACGCTTACAACTGCCTACTGATCCGGAAAGCGGGCCCGGCTGGCATCTCGGCGTCCTTCCACTTACCGACGGCTCGACCGCGGTCAGCCTGGTGATTTCCCACCACCTGATCGACGGCCTTGGGCTCGTCCTCACGGTAGCTGATGCGGTCCTGGGCAACACGCGCGATCTTGGCTATCCACCGCCGCGTTCACGCACTCGACTGCGCGCGGTGGTTCAGGATGCCCGACAAACAGCGCAGGACGCGCCTGAGGTTGCCCGGGCGCTTATCGTGGCGGCAAAACTGGCCTGTCGTCGCCGGCACGATATTGCCCGATCACGAGCATCGCGACCCGTCGCCCTCCGTGGAGGCGACGGCGATGACGCTATCGTCATCCCAACTATCACGATTCGCATCGACCTGGACGATTGGGATGCCCGTGCGACGGCTCTTGGCGGAACGAGTAACACGCTGGCCGCGGGGTTGGCTGCGAAACTCGGCGAGCGCATGGGGCGCCGACGTGCCGGTGACGGCGCCGTCACCGTACAACTCCCTATAAGCGAACGCACTGAGGGTGATACGCGTGCGAACGCATTGTCGTTTGCGCGCGTCATCGTCGATCCGACGCGGGTAACGACGGATCTGCGTGACGTCCGCGCCGCCATTTTCAAGCAGGTGCTGAGGAGTGTGCGGGAGACGCCAGATGAGTCGTTGCAGCTCCTTTGGCTGATCCCGTTCACGCCGAAGCGGGCGTTGAAACGGCTGGCCGATGGGATAGCGGCCGACCCCGATCTCCCGGTGTTTTGTTCTAATCTCGGCGACCTCGGCTCGGTGTTGTGCCGCCTCGATGGCACCGACGCCGAGTACGCCACCGCACGAGAGACTAGGCAACACGTAACGCGACAGTGGCTTGAGCGAACAGGCGGCCACATGATGCTGCAGTCTGGGCGCATCGGCGGCAAGGTTGGCATCACCGTCGTCGCCTACCAACCGGGCGCCAAGAACACGAAGCCAGCTTTGCGTGAGCTGGCTGCGCGCACGCTGGCTGAGTTCGACCTGACTGGCGAGATCGACTAACGAATCGTCGCCGTGCGGCCTCGACGCGCGACGACGCCCGCGACCGTCCGGCCGTAGGGCCTGGTCGAGTGTCGGCAGTGCCGCAACAGGCTAGACGAGTGTGGAACCGGTGTACGGGACTGTCATCCACAGTTTCGCGCGGTTGACGTGGCGATAACAGGGCTGCGGTTCACGGCCGTCGGGGTCGTCGACACTGCTGGGGTCTGAGCTACATGCTGGGCCGAGCTGGAGCACCGGATCGGCTACTCTCAGTGACGAGGTGTACGCTCCGCAGGGCGTCACGGGCGAATCGATCCGTCGTCGGAGGCTGATCAGTGCCAGTCCGGATACGCCCTGCACGTGCATCCCTTGACAGCCGCGCATCCAACGGTGATGCGCGGCCGGACAATCGGCTCGCGTTGGTGGACCAAGCCTTGTTTGCGGGGTAGCAGGCCCTTGGCCCGAAGGAAGTCATACAGTCCGCGTGAGTTTATGAGCACGCTATCGACTTCGATGGGCTCTTGGCCACCGTCGCCAGCGAGCAGCGTCGGTAATTGTTGTCCGACATGGGCATTGAGCATGTTTACGACTCGCCAAGCCTAGGACGCCGCTGATTTAGTGGGCCCGGTTTCGGCGTGCCTGAGCGGGTTTGGCGCGGTTCGCCAGCAGGATCGGTATGTGGCTTTGGCACGTGAGAATCGGCAGGGCCGATTCGATGACGTGATGCTTTTGGTGGGCGATCAGCTGCCCGAGGGCAGTATTTATCGGCTGCTGGTTGAGCATGGCGCCGCGTTGTTCGGCGAAGTACTTCTTGTTCAAGCGCTCGAGTTTGGGCCGCCAGCCGGTGCCGGCGCGGGTGATCACCACCGTGATGCTGCTGCAGGCCTACGAGGGGCTCTCGGATCGGGAGGCCTGCGACCGGTTGGCCTTTGATCTGCGCGGGAAGGCCGCCGCGGGTATTGCGGTGGGGGCCGGGGTGTTTCATGCCACGATGCTGGTCGGAATGCGCAACCGGCTACGGAAGTCTGATCGGCCGCGGCGGCTGTTCGACGATGTCAACACGACCGCACGGGCGGCCGGGTTGTTGCGGGGACGGCGCCGGGTGATTGATTCCACCCCGTTGTTTGATGCGGTGCCCACCCAAGACACGGTGATTCAGGTGTGGGCCGCGATCCGCAAAGTGCTCACGGTGGCGGATCGGGCCGACCCGGAGTTGGCCACCGCGGTGCGCGCGGCATTCACGCGCGACGATGACTACGCCACGCTGGGCAAGCCGCGGTGCGACTGGGACGACCCGAAAGCCCGTGAGGCGCTGGTGGACGCGCTGGTCAAGGATGCCCAGGCCGCGCTGACGGCGCTGGATGGCCGCGAGCTGGAGGGGCCGCTGGCCGAGGCCGCCGAGTTGCTGGGGTTGGTGGCCGGTCAAGACGTCGAGGCCGGCGAGGATGGGGTGTTTCGCATCGCCCGGCGGGTGGCCCGGGATCGGTTGATCTCCACCGTTGATGTCGAGGTCCGCCAGGGCACAAGTCACGGGCGCGAACCTTCGATGGCTACAAGAGTCACCTCAGTGTGGATCCTGACGACGAGCTGATCACCAACGTGGCGGTGACCGCGGCCAACACCACAGACCGCGAGGTCATCGACGAGCTCGTGGGCCAACCCCGTAGCGCCAAACCTGCTGCCGCCACTGAACCGGCTGCCGATAAGCCTGCCGCCGGCTGCGCCTTTCTCGGCGAGCACGACATGACCAATCGACGGAAAGCGCTGTACGCATTGCCCAGGGCGCCCGAAGACGTCCCCGAAGTTCGATAGCACAGTGTCGCGCCGCCGGGCGGTGTCAGCCACCTATAAGCTCGGCGTAGCCGTCGTAGTCGGGCTTCATTGCCGCGGCCACCAACTCCCAGAGCACCTCGTCGGTGCCACCGCCCACCCGCGCCAGCTTCATGTCTCGCCACCACCGGCCAATCGGTGTCTCGTCGACAAGGTAGCCGGCACCGCCGAAGATATGCATGCATTCCGACAGCACCTCCTCGCCGAGGCGGGCCGCCGTGACCTTGACAGCCGCAGCTGCGCGAAGGTCGAGCCGACCGGTGGCCGCAATTCCGTTGAGCCCGTAACGAAGCAGATCAACTCGTGCCTGCAGGTCGGCCATCCGCATTCGCAGCGCTTGGTGCTCGAACAAGGTGGCCCCGAACTGCCGGCGGCTCATCATCCGGGCGTGCGTGATGCCGAGTACTCGCTGGCACGACGACGCCACCTGCCCGGCGATCGACATCCGTTCGTGCGCGAGCCCCCAGGAGATCGCCGCCAGGCCCGTGCCCGCCCGGGCGATCAGTGCCTCCTCGGGCACCCAGGTGTCAATTCGCACCGCGGCGGTGTCCAGCGGACCCGCGCCGACTTTGCGGTAGGGCGCTTGAACGTCGACTTGTGCGGTCGGCACCGCTATCAGCAAGACATTGCCGTGCCGACTGTTCTCGTCGTGGTCCACGCCGCGGGCGACCACCATGATGTGGTCGGCGATGGGGGACAGCGATACGAACTTCTTGACACCACGGACGTCGAATCCGCCTCGCGCCGAACGAACCTCAGTCTGCACAGCTTGCAGGTCTGAGCCGCCAAGCTCTTCGGAGGCGCCGATGCACAGCACCGCTTCGCCGCGGATGGCTTGCTCGCAGATAGTTTTGAGATAATCGGACTTGCTGAACCTGCGCAGGATTGCGATAGCCGAGTCGTGCAGGCTCACCCCGACTCCGATACCCGCCGAACCCAGCCAACCCAGCGCGAATGCCAGGGCGTTGAGCTTGGCGATATCTGGGTGTTGGCCGCAGGTCCACTTCTGGGCGAACACGCCTGCCTTGCCCAGGTATTCGATCAACTCGCGCGGGAAGCGTTCGCTGGCCTCGGCTTCCGCGGTCCACGCGACCACTTTGTCGCCGAACACCTCGTCGAGAAGTGAGCGATAGTTGTCGATGCCCGGGTCGGCCGAATGGCTCATTAGCTCATTACCCCTAGACTGCGCTTGACGTCCAGGCGGCGCAGCTTCCCCGACGACGCACGCGGTAATGGACCGGGCGCCAGAAAAACCACGCTCGACGGAACGACACCACATTTGGAGGCGACCCGCGCCACCAGCTCGCTGCGGGCGCCGGACTCGTCAGGACCGCGGAATTCGGCGGCGATCACCAGGCCGGGTCGGTCGGCGTCGTTGGCCTCGACCGCCACCACCGCTCCTTCGCGAACGCCACGAACTTCGGCGGCGACCTGTTCGACCTCGGTGGGGAAGACATTGCGGCCGGCGACCGAGATGACCTCCTTGGCGCGGCCGCAGACCACTAGCCCGCCGTCAGCGAAGTAGCCTAGATCACCGGTCTTGAACCAGCTGTCGGGTTCGAGCGGGGATTCGCGGAGATATCCCGACATCATTGAACTGCCGCGGATCTCGATCTCGCCGACGTCGCGACCGGGTGCCTCGACGCGCTGATTCTCGACCGGGCTGATCCGCACTTGCATTCCGGGGATCGCCTCGCCAAGCATGGCGTGTCGGCGCAATGGTTCTCCGGAACCGGTTGTCGTGCAGCGGATTTCGTCGTACCGCAGACCGGTGCCAGGACGCGGCGCCGTCACCGCACAGGTGGCTTCAGCTAGTCCGTAGGACGGGGCGGCGGCACGCGGATCGAAACCGAACTTGCTCAGCGCCGTCGCGAACCGCTCCAGCCCAGCGCAATCGACGGGTTCGCCGCCGTTGATCGCCACCCGCAGTCGGCCCAGGTCGACGTCGGGTACCCGGCGGGCGTATTTGCCGATCACGCTATAAGCGAAGTTCGGCGCCGCGGTCATGGTGGCCGCGCTGTCGTTGAGCCACGTCAGCCACCGAAAAGGTGAGGTCGCGAACGCCGCAGTGGGAGCCAGCCACATCGGCGCCCCGGTAACCGCGCCGCTGAGCAGAAAGGTCAGTCCCATGTCGTGGTAGAGCGGGAGCCACGAGCAACCACAATCGGCGGACACGTCGACGCGCATCTGTTGGAGCAGGCCAGTGACGTTGCTCAGCACCGCGGCCGGTGAGAGCTGCGCGGTGCGTGGGGTGCCGGTGGACCCGGCGGTGGCCTGCAGCACCGCGGGCGTGTCCGGCGTGGCGGCTACCGGCGTCAAGGTGGTTGACCGATGCCCGCGCGCCGCATCGGCGACATCGTGCACGGCTAGCGGCGCGTCGGCGCTTCGCAGCAGCTGCAGCGCAGGGCCGTTGCTAAAGATCGTGGTCACACCGGCGGCGATAAATCGGTTCAGCGTCGACTGCGCCCATTGCTGCGGGTCGGCGCCGCGCACCGGCCCGGGCAGGATTGACACGCTTCGCCCGGCAAGCCAGACACCCTGAATCGCGGCGACCAGGTCGACCGCGCCACCGCTGTCCTCGGCGAGAATCCGGGCGGCAACGAGCTCGGCGCGCGCGTGCACTTTCTGCCATGGGTAGCGGTTCCAGGTGCCGCTGTCCTGGTCGAGAACGACGAGGTCATCGGATGATGCGGTCATCGCCCGGGACAGAGCGGACGCCAGTACGCTCACTGGACAATCGCGGCCTTGGCCCGGATGGCCGCCTCCAGGTCGCCGACGGTGTCACAGCTGAGCAGATCCTCTTCGGAGAGCGCAACCCCCAGCTTGTCTTCGATTGCCACCATTCCTACCGCGAACGCCACCGAGTCCAGCCCGACGTCCTCGATCAGCCGGGACTCTGAGGTAACGCGCTTGACGTCGACGTGTAGATCGTCGCTGAGAATCTCCTCGAGGGCGGCGCTGACCACGTCCGGGGCTGACTGCTCCATGAGGTGGCAGGCTACACGGACATCTAAAGTAAGGCTAGCCGTTTAAGGATCGACTTCCGACAATTTGTTGGTGATGTGGGATGGCTGGTTTGTGCCGAATCCTCAAGCGGCTAGCGGCGTGTCGATGGCGAGATCGTTGAAGAGCGTCTGCATATCGATGCGGATTCGTTCGTAGTCACGGTCGACGCGGGTCCAGTGCACGGGTTTGCGTCCCATGCGGGGGCTGCGCACCGCGGCGAGGATAGGGGCGATGACCTGGTCGCGCAGGGTGAGCAGGGCGGCGATGGTGCGCGCAGCCAGGGGCGGGACGTGGTAGCCCAAAAAATACTGGGAATTGGCCGGAAACCTCGTTTCAGCAGGTGCACCACTCAAAATGGGTTGCGCCGCAATACATTTTGCCTGGTCAATCTCGGTGTTTTGCAACGTATTTCGTGATTCCCGTGCGCAACACCCCGGTAGCTGGGGCCACCAGGGACACGAAGTTGGGAATGTCAGTTGAGGAGACGCGCGCCTCCTAACGCGTATCAGCTTGACATTTCGCCGGGCGGTGCTGCGCGGCGAACCGGTGCAGACGACGCCGGAAGACGCTATCGAGAGCATGACCGTCATCGATGCGATCTATCGCGCTGGCAGCCGCCCGCTCCGCGAGCTGACCTGAACGCTAATCCGTTCGCCCAGTTGGAACTTCGGACAACAGGCGGCGTTCCGCGTCGACACATGGGCGGCGATCGAGCGGACTAACGCCGGCACAGCGCCAATGATCTTCTGAGTACTTCGAGTTCGATCACGATGTCGGGGGAAGCATGGAGAGGATGTCGCCTAGCGGTAGTTCACCCTTGCCGGGAACCTTGCTGCTCATTCAACAGGTTGTCAGGTGGCAAAATGCACTTGGTTCACGTGCGCGGCCACCCGCAGGGCGTTGGCCGCGATCGTCAAACTGGGATTCAAACCGGCGCTGGAAGGGAAGAACGAGCCGTCCACCACGTACAGGTTGTCCACTTCGTGCGCCCGGTTTTGTGGGTCCAGCACACTGGATTTGGGATCGGTACCGAAGCGGCACGTGCCGCAGACGTGGGCCACGGCCTTATTGTCTTCCGCGCCCCGCAGGGTGATTTTGCGAAACGGTTCCAACATCTCTTTCAATTGCCGCAAAAACACTGCGTGGCGCTCGATCTCATTGGCGTGAAGACGATACTGAACTCGCAGCCGCTGGCGGCCGGCCAAGCTCGGCCGATCGGATGGCAGGACGCGGTTGTCCAGATAGGGCAGATCTTCCATGATCGATGTCAGCACTAGTCCGCCGTTAAAGAACCGCTCGTAGATCCCGCGCACCGCCGGGCTCATCAGGCGCAGCGCCTTCGCGCGCCAGCCGGGGCGGCTGGTCACCACCTCCATGGGCGGCATCGAGCCGAATGACTGCACGGTGCCGTATTTCTGCCCCTCCCAGAAATAAAAATCGTTTAGCCCGATCTCCTTGTTCTGGGCCGTGATCTTGCGATCGGGTTGCGGCCAGATCTCGATCACGTCAATCAGATGACGCATCAAGTTGCGCCCCACCCAGTCCGAGCCGTTGGCCAATCCGCGTGGCCAATCGACCGAACGGGAATTGAGCAACAGCACCGGGGAGACCAACGCACCGGCGGCCAGCACCACCACCTTGGCCTTCAGGGCCAGCGTGCCGGAGCGATCCTCGCAGATCACTTGCCGGACCTGGGTGCGGTCCGCGTCCAGGCGCACGGCCCGACATTCCGGCAGCAGTTGGGCACCGTGCTCGGCAACGGCCGGCAGCAGGCAGTTGCGGGCGGCGTCGTTTTTGCATGACTGGTGGCAGAGATAGCTCTGGCAGGTGGTACAACCATCGGCGTAATCACAAGCCATCGGCAGGTGGTAGGGATGCAATCCGCGACCTGCCAGATAGTCGACCAGCGGTTGGTTGTCTGCCGAAAACGGCGGCGCTGCAGGCAGACCGACCTCGGCCGCCTCCGGCCGCAGGGGGTCGGGCTGGCCGCGAACCCCCAGCAGCTTCTCAGCCGCTGCGTACCAGGGCCGCATCTGGTTGTAGGTGACCGGCCAGGCATCCGGCACGGTGGAATCGCCGGGGTTGCGGAAGTTCTGCCGGGGTGTGAAATCGCGAACGAAAAATCGCTCGCAGACCATGCCATAGAGGGCCGACGACCCTCCCGTCCCGCTGCCGATGAACGGCACAAACCGCCGCGAGAAGCGCCCGCTGATGTCTTCGATCTCGTCGGTTGAGCGCCCGGCCCGGGCCAAGGCGTCGTAGTATGCCTCTGCCGAACGGCCCGCCTGCGGCTCGGCCACTTCCGGCATCGAAGAGCGAATCGTCCCCGGCACCCCGGGCAGTGTCGAGCGCCCCTTCTCGACGAACAGCACCCTGCGGCGGCCTGACTGGGCCAGCCAGTAGCCCAGCATCCCGCCTCCCATGCCGGTGCCCACGACAATCACGTCCCACACAACGTGTTCCGCCTCGCGCGCGTTCAGCTCGCCGTCAGCCAAAATCGAGCTCCTCAGCGGATGATGGCCCAAAGCTTTGCCCGGTTTGGGCGGATCACGAACGTACCATCCGCTGCCACGGACAGACAGGTTGAAGTTGCCGCCCAGGCCACGGTGGAAACCTGGGTGTCCGATGCCGCCGGGGATCCGTTGCTAGTGGTGATGGCCGAGCCGGCGCGGCCGCACTTACACCTGGCGGCTCGCCGGTCGCTGGGCGGGCCTGGTGTAGGTAGGCGCTCAACGCCTCCCCGACATCGGCGGGCAGCGGCATCTTGTCCTCGCGGGACGCCTTGCCTTGCAAGACGATCCGCCGGGCGTCCCAGTCGAGGTCGTCCAACTGCAGCCGCGCCGCCCTCGATCGATGGCAGGTCCAAGCGTGCGACCAGCGTGAGGATCGCGTAGTCGCGGACACGGGATCGCTGATGTCGCAGCTGTCGAGCATCCGCCGCACGTCGTTCGTCGTGATCGCTTTCGGGATACCGGTGTCGCGACCCTCGGGCAGCGTGACATACGTCGCTGGCGTCCCGGACTAGCGTGCTCCGATACCAGTCGCCGCCGCCTACGAACGCCGCTGCAGTCGGAACCAACGGCGAACGATCAGCCGAAGCCAATGGCAGAATGTCCAGCCGACAGTCGAAGAACGACGGATAATGACCGATGCCCCCGACGTCGCCTATGCGCACGACAACTGAAAGGCCGCGATGAAATTTGTGCTGGTGAGCTATGGAACTCGCGGTGATGTCGAGCCCTGCGCCGCCCTCGGCCGCGAGCTGCTGGGCCGAGGGCACGAAGTGCGCATGGCAGTCCCGCCCGACCTGGTTGGCTTCGCCGAGTCGGCTGGGCTTGCGGTGGTCGCCTACGGACAGGATTCGCAGACGGCGCTGGACAGGGATTTAGGCGTGAACGTCTGGAAGGATTTCCCCCGCAGCGTCTGGAGGATCCAGGATCTGATCAGGTTGTGGCGCGAATTTTGGGAGTTCGTTACCCAGTGCTGGGGGGAGGTGAGCACGACGCTGACGTCGCTGGCGGACGGGGCCGATCTGCTGTTCACCGGCCTGGCTTTCGAGCAGGCCGCTGCCAACGTCGCGGAGTATTACGACATTCCGTTGGCCACGCTGCATTACTTCCCGCTGCGGGCCAGCGGGGCGGCGTTGAACCGCTCCGCAGTGACGGTGTACGAGTGGCTGTCTTGGTGCGTGACGAAGAAGCTCGAGGACGCGCAGCGCCGTGAGCTAGGCCTGCCGAAGGCAACAGGCCCCGCGGCGCGGCGGATCACCGAACGCGGATCGCTGGAAATCCAGGCGTACGAC
>NZ_DASPSP010000331.1:0-20375 GCF_035623875.1 Mycobacterium sp.
GAAACGCCCGGACCCATCCCGAACCCGGAAGCTAAGCCTGCCAGCGCCGATGATACTACCCAACCCGGGTGGAAAAGTAGGACACCGCCGAACACACACCCAAAAAAGGGCACCCCACCAAGGTGCCCTTTTTTACATCAAAATATAAATAGGACCCAGAATTTGCTCCTATTTCTGTTTCACGCACTAATAGCGTGACGCGATTGAGCCCGCTTGTTCGGTTGGCCGGCCGGTCAGCGGGTGAGGATGACCATCAGTAATTGGCGCAGCCAGGCGCGGGCACCGGGCAGATCCCCGTCGAGGATCAGTTGGGTGGCGACTCCGTCGTAGGCGGCGACGACGGCCCGGGCGGTGTCCGCGACGCTGCCCAGTGCCGTGTGTATGTCGTTGTCGGAAGTGGCGAGGCGCTGTTCAACCGCGCCGCGGAGTTGGTCGCGGTCCCCAGGCCCTGTCGAGGCTTTCAAACGCCATGGCGCCGACTTCGTCGTCGCCGACGACCGGGAATCTCTGGTGGTGAAGATGAACGGCCTCACCGATGAGCCACTGCTGGATCCCAACACGATTCGCGGTCAGATCGAGGCACGCGACCTACAGATGGCCAACCTGTTCGCCAAAGACGCCCAAGTGCAAGGCATCCGCAATGCCCGCCGCTACCTCGGCGACCGGATCGGGCGCGTCGCGACACCGCATCGCATCCTCGACCCCGCCGCCGGTCCCCTCATCGGCGTCAAACTGCACATCTTGACGCGAAAGACATTGGGCGGCATCCAGACTGACCCGTCCTCGCGCGCGTTCGGCAACGACAGCCAGCCCATCCCCGGGCTCTATGCGGTCGGCGAAGCCCCCGGATTCGGCGGCGGCGGCGTCCACGGCTACAACGCCTTAGAAGGCACCTTCCTCGGCGGCTGCATCTTTTCCGGACGCGCCGCCGGGCGTGCCGCAGCCGACGCCCTGCAATTGAGGTGTTGCGCAACGAGATCGGTTGCCGGCAGCCGCTGCACGTGGTCAGTCTCACCGACACCCGTATCCTTTGATACGACAACCTCATGGTGATTCGGGATTAAGGGTACGAGTGGTCGAGGACACGCGCGGCGGTACCGGCGAACCGCGACCGAGCCGAGTGCCGCGTTCCCAACCACCGACTTCGGGTCCGGGGCGCGCGCGCAGGGCGCAGCCGCAGCATCCGCCCACCGACGATGACAGCGCGGCCCCGCAGATCCCGGCTGACATTGAAGCAAAGCAACTGGCACCCGAGATCCGGCGCGAGCTCAGCACTTTGGATCGCGCCACTGCCGACGCCATTGCCCGCCACCTGGTCGCCGCAGGCGAGGTGATCGACGACGACCCGGACGCCGCGCTGAGCCACGCGCGGGCCGCCCGGGCCCGCTCTGGCCGTATCGCCGCCGTCCGGGAAGCTGTCGGGATCGCGGCCTATCACTGTGGTGACTGGGCGCAGGCGCTTGGCGAATTGCGCGCGGCCCGCAGGATGGGCAGCAAGTCCCCGTTGCTTCCGCTGATCATCGACTGCGAACGCGGCCTCGGCCGGCCCGAACGGGCGCTTGAGCTGGCACGCGGGCCGGAGGCGGCCCAGCTCAGCGGCGACGAGGCCGACGAGTTGCGCATCGTCGCTGCCGGCGCCCGCGCGGACCTCGGTCAGCTCGAACGAGCCTTGGCTGTCCTGTCCACACCCCAGCTGGATCCGGCGCGGACCGGATCGACCGCGGCTCGGTTGTTCTACGCCTACGCGGAAACGCTGCTCGCGCTCGACCGCGGCGACGAGGCGCTGCAATGGTTCCTGCGCGCCGCAGCCGCCGACGTCGAGGGTGTCACCGATGCCGAACACCGAGTGAGCGAGCTCGGCTGACGTGGGAACGCTTGCGCAGCAATACGATTGTCTACTTCTCGATCTGGACGGAACAGTGTTTCGCGGCCATGCGCTGACCGAGGGCGCGGCAGAGTCCCTGGACAACGCACCCGGCCGCAAACTCTTCGTCACCAACAACGCCTCGCGCAGCGCCGACGAGGTTGCCGACCACCTGCGGGACATTGGTCTCAAGACGACGGCCGATGATGTTGTCACCAGCGCGCAAAGCGCCGCCCATGTGCTGGCCGCTCAACTCGCCCCCGACTCACGGGTGCTGGTCGTCGGCACCGATTCGCTGGCCGACGAAATCGCGGCTGTCGGACTACGTCCGGTACGCCTATTCCAGGAGAAACCGCACGCCGTGGTCCAGGGTCACTCCACCGAAACCGGCTGGTTCAACCTCGCCGAGGCGGCGTTGGCCATCCGCGCTGGAGCGCTGTGGGTGGCGGCCAACGTAGACGCCACCCTGCCCACCGAACGTGGTCTGCTGCCCGGCAACGGTTCCATGGTGGCCGCACTGAAGGCAGCGACCGATGCCGAGCCCCAGGTCGCGGGCAAGCCTTCACCGACCTTGATGACAGATGCTTTGGCACGCGGCGACTTTCGCGCACCGCTGGTAGTCGGCGACCGGTTGAACACCGATATTGCCGGCGCCAACGCCGCCGGGCTGCCCAGTCTGATGGTTCTCAGCGGCGTCAATTCCGCGCGGGACGCGGTACATGCCGTGCGCGAACAACGCGCCACCTATATCGGCTACGACCTACGGTCGCTGCACCAGGACGCCGAAGTGCTCGCGGTGGCTCCGCAACCGTCATGGCACGTCGAGACAGGGCATATGTCGGTGACGGTCAGCACCAGGCGCGACGGCCCGGCGAGCGACGACCTGTCGATCGTTCGTGCCGTCGCGAACGCCGTCTGGGCGAGCAACTACGACCCACAATCCGTCACCATCGAGGCCGGCGACGACACGGCGCACGACGCCCTGCAGCGGTGGTCCCTGGTGTGAATCCGATAGCGTTAGCACCGGAATGACCCGCGCCGGCGACGATGCAGAGGGGTACCACCCAGCCGCGCAGCGGCGAGGGGGACGAAGCGATGAGGAGGAGCGGCGCATTGACTACCGATCCTGATGAGATCCGTGCTCGGATCGACGCCGTGCTCGCGGAGCTACCTGATCCTGCCGACGTCGAGAACGCGCCTGCGGAAGCCGACCTCGAAGAGATAGCGCGCCGACTGTCTGAAGCGCACGACATGCTGGTGCAGGCGCTGGAGTCGGCGGAGAAGGGCTGAGTGTGCCGTGCCGCGGCGTACCCGTGTTGACGTCGAGCTGGTCCGGCGTGGGCTGGCTCGGTCTCGCCAGCAGGCCGCGGAGTTGATCGGCGCCGGCAAGGTCAGCATTGACGGCATGCCGGCGGTCAAACCGGGCACCGCCGTCGCAGCCACCGCGGCGCTGAGTGTCGCCGACGATGGCGAGCGCGCCTGGGTGTCCCGCGCTGCCCACAAGCTCATCGGTGCGCTCGACACATTCGGTATCAGCGTTGAGGGTCGGCGCTGTCTGGATGCCGGCGCGTCGACGGGTGGATTCACCGAAGTCTTGCTGGATCGCGGCGCCGGCGAAGTGGTCGCCGTTGACGTGGGCTACGGCCAGCTGGCCTGGTCGCTGCGGTCAGATCCTCGGGTGGTCGTCATCGAGCGGACCAACGCGCGGGAGCTGACACTGGAGATGATCGGCGACCCGGTTGAGGTCGTGGTCGCTGACCTGTCGTTCATCTCCCTGACCACGGTGTTGCCCGCGCTGACTGGATGCGCGACGCGCAACGCGGATATCGTTCCCATGGTGAAGCCGCAGTTCGAGGTGGGCAAAGGTCAGGTGGGCGCCGGCGGGGTGGTGCACGATCCCGAGCTGCGGGCGGGCTCGGTGCTTGCCGTCGCGCGTTGCGCCGAGGAACTGGGATGGCACGCCGTCGGGGTCACCGCCAGCCCGCTACCAGGCCCCTCGGGCAACGTCGAATACTTTTTGTGGCTGCGCGCCCAGACCGGAAGGCGTTTGTCTGCTGATGAGTTGGAATGCGCCGTCCACGCGGCCGTCGAGGCTGGTCCCCGATGACGCGTGAGCGCACCGTGCTGCTGGTGGTTCACACCGGACGCGAGGAAGCTACCGAGACCGCGCGTCGGGTGGAAAAAGTGCTGGGCGACAACGGAATTAGCCTCCGGGTGTTATCGGCCGAGGCGGTCGACAGGGGTCCGCTGCATCTTGCGCCCGACGATATGCGCGCGTTGGGTGTCGACATTGAGGTCGTCGACGCCGATCCAAACGCTGCCGACGGATGCGAGCTGGTCGTCGGCCTCGGCGGCGACGGCACCTTTTTGCGCGCCGCGGAGCTCGCACGTAATGCGGACATTCCGGTCCTGGGTGTCAACCTGGGCCGGATCGGATTCCTGGCCGAAGCCGAGGCCGAGGCCATCGACACCGCGCTCGAGCACGTCGTGGCCCGCAGTTATCGGATCGAACCGCGCTTGACGCTCGACATCGCGGTGCGGGTCAAAGGCGAGGTCATCAATCGCGGATGGGCGCTCAACGACGCCAGCCTGGAAAAGGTGCCGCGGCTAGGTGTGCTCGGGGTGGTGCTCGAAGTCGACGGCCGGCCGGTGTCCACCTTCGGCTGCGACGGCGTGTTGGTGTCCACCCCCACCGGATCCACGGCTTACGCGTTTTCCGCGGGCGGGCCGGTGTTGTGGCCGGATCTGGAGGCGCTGTTGGTGGTGCCCAACAACGCCCACGCCCTCTTCGCCCGGCCCATGGTGACCAGCCCGGATGCCGCCATCGCCATCGAAATCGAGGCCGACGGCCACGACGCGGTCGTGTTCTGCGACGGCCGCCGGGAGATGCTGGTACCGGCCGGTGGACGGTTGGAGGTGCGGCGCTGTGAGGTATCGGTGAAATGGGCGCGGTTGGATAGCGCGCCGTTCACCGATCGTCTGGTGCGTAAGTTCCGCTTGCCGGTCACCGGCTGGCGTGGACGGTAACGGTGCTGCCTGGTGCTCAGTGAGATTCGGATCGAGGCGTTGGGCGTCATCGGCGTCGCCACGGCCGAGTTCGACCGTGGCCTGACGGTCCTGACCGGGGAAACCGGCACCGGTAAGACGATGGTCGTCACGGGTCTGCACCTGCTGGGTGGGGCTCGGGCCGACGCCGACCGGGTGCGCTCGGGCGCCGACCGGGCCGTCGTCGAAGGGCGCTTCAGCACTGCCGATCTCGACCAGAAAGCCGCCGCACAGGTCGACGAGATGCTGGACGCCTCGGGTGCCGAGCGCGATGAGGACGACAGCATCATCGCGTTGCGTTCGGTCAGCCGCGACGGTCGGTCGCGGGCCTATCTCGGCGGCCGCAGCGTGCCGGCCAAATCGCTGAGCGGTTTCACCAACGAGCTGCTCACCCTGCACGGGCAAAACGACCAGCTGCGGCTGATGCGGTCCGACGAACAACGCGGCGCACTCGACCGGTTCGCCGCCGTTGGTCCCCGGCTGGAGCGCTATCGCCAGCTGCGCGACGCGTGGCAGTCGGCGCGGCGTGAGCTGGTCGACCGAACCAACCGGGCCCGCGAATTGGCCCAGGAGGCCGACCGGCTGAAATTCGCCCTGCATGAGATCGACACCGTCGACCCCGCGCCCGGTGAAGATGACGCGCTGATCGCCGACATCCGGCGGCTCTCGGAATTGGACGCGCTGCGCGAGGCTGCGGCCAGCGCCCGCGCCGCGTTGTCCGGGGCCGGGGAGGAGACTGCTGCCGAGGTGATGGGCCAACCCGTGTCAGCGGCCGACGGGCTGGCACGAGCAAAGACGGCGCTGGAGTCGACCGACGACGCCATGCTGCGGGAGCTGGCGGATCAGCTCAGCGAGGCGTTGACGGTGGTCGGCGATGCCGCGCGTGAACTCGGCGACTACCTGAACGAATTACCTACCGACGCCAGCACTTTGGACACCAAGCTCGCCCGGCAAGCCGAACTGCGCACGCTCACCCGCAAATACGCTGCCGACATCGACGGCGTGCTGCAGTGGGCGCGCGAATCGCGCGATCGGCTGGCTCACTTGGATGTCTCCGAAGAGGCACTGGCCGGCCTGCAACGTCGGGTCGACGAGCTGGCCACCGAATTAGCCTCCGCTGCAACCGAACTCAGCAAGGCACGTAGCCAGGCGGCCAAGCAACTGGCTAAGGAAGTCACTCGCGAGTTATCCGGCCTGGCGATGTCCGATGCGGAATTCACCATCACCGTGACGACCATGCCGGCCAACGACGAGGACCCCGCCGCGCTGACGCTGCCCTCCGGCACGCGCGCCCATGCCGGCGGGGAGGGTGTCGACCAGGTGGAGTTCGGCTTTGCCGCGCGGCGGGGCATGACGGTGCTGCCGCTGTCGAAGAGCGCGTCCGGCGGCGAACTGTCGCGCGTGATGCTGGCCCTGGAAGTCGTGCTGGCGACTTCTCCTACACGGATGGCGGGCACCACGATGGTTTTCGACGAGGTCGACGCCGGGGTGGGCGGCCGGGCGGCGGTACAGATCGGGCGGCGACTGGCGCGGTTGGCCCGCAACCGCCAAGTCATCGTGGTCACGCATCTGCCACAGGTCGCGGCCTACGCCGACGTCCACCTCATGGTCGATAGCACAGGGAAAAACGGTGCCAGCGGAGTGCGCCGCCTCGATGGCGACGACCGGGTGGCTGAGCTGGCCAGGATGCTGGCCGGGCTCGGTGAGTCCGACATGGCGCGCGCCCATGCGCGGGAACTGCTGGAGGCCGCTGACTGTGACCGGATTGCGACCTCGTGACATTCAAATGTGTGACAGGTGTGACAAGATATAACTTCTGAGGCTGTTGTTACGGCGCGCCTCCCCGGTCGGGCTCACCTTCCCCGACAGAATCGCCTCCATGAGTGTGACCACGCGGATGACTGCGCTTCTGTCCCGTTCTGGCAACCAGCGGCCGGGTGTCGTCGGCACTGCCCGGGTCGATCGCGACATCGACCGGCTGCTGCGTAGGGTATGCCCCGGCGACATCGTGGTCCTCGATGTGCTCGACCTGGACCGCATCACCGCCGACGCGCTCGTCGACGCCGAGATCGCCGCCGTGGTCAACGCATCCCCGTCGGTGTCGGGCCGTTATCCCAACCTCGGTCCAGAAGTGCTGGTGGCCAACGGCGTCACCCTCATCGACGAGACGGGGCCCGAGGTCTTCAAGAAGGTCAAGGACGGCGCCAAAGTCCGGTTGTTCAACGGCGGGGTGTACTCCGGCGACCGCCGGCTGATCCGTGGCACCGAGCGCACCGATCAGGAAATCGCCGACCTGATGCAAGAGGCCAAGAGTGGACTGGTCGCCCACCTGGAGGCGTTCGCGGGCAACGCCATCGAGTTCATCCGAAGCGAAAGCCCGCTGTTGATCGACGGGATTGGCATCCCCGACGTCGACGTCGACCTGCGCCGCCGTCATGTCGTGGTGGTCGCCGACGAGGATGACGCCGCCGATGACCTCAAGCGCCTCAAACCGTTCATCAAGGAGTACCAGCCTGTCCTGATCGGAGTCGGCACCGGCGCCGAAGTGTTGCGCAAGGCCGGATATCGCCCGCAGCTCATCGTCGGCGACCCCAATGAGCTGAGCACCGAAGTCCTCAAGTGCGGCGCTCAAGTGGTCTTGCCCGCCGACGCCGACGGCCACGCGCCGGGCCTGGAGCGCATCCAGGATCTCGGCGTCGGCGCGATGACGTTTCCCGCCGCGGGTTCGCCCACCGACCTGGCGCTGCTGCTGGCCGACCACCACGGCGCCGCCTTGCTGGTAACCGCGGGCCACAGCGCCAACATCGAGACGTTCTTCGACCGGTCGCGTCAGAACAGCAACCCGTCGACCTTCCTCACCCGGTTGCGGGTGGGGGAGAAGGTGGTGGACGCCAAGGCGGTTGCCACCTTGTATCACAATCGAATTTCCGGCGGCGCGATCGCTTTGCTGATTTTGACGATGCTGATCACGGTCATCGTTGCACTGTGGGTATCGCGCACCGACACCTTGGTGATGCACTGGGCCGTCGAGTACTGGAACCATTTCATCCTCTGGGTGCGGCACTGGGTCCACTAGGACAGGTATAGACGTGATATCTCTACGCCAGCACGCGATTTCGCTGGCCGCCGTGTTTCTGGCGCTGGCGGTCGGAGTCGTGCTGGGCTCGGGTTTGCTATCGAATACCTTGCTATCCGGATTGCGCGATGAATCGCGAAATCTGCACGGCCAGATCAACGCTCTCAACGATCAGAAGAACGCGCTGAACCAAAGGCTCAGTTCTGCAGATGCTTTCGATTCCCAAATGGCAGGCCGGATGGTGCATGACGCGCTGAACGGCAAGTCGGTGGTGATCTTCCGCTCCCCGGATGCAAAGGATGACGACGTCGATGCGGTGTCGAAGCTCGTCGGCCAGTCCGGCGGAGCTGTGACCGGCACGGTGTCGTTGACGCAGGAGTTCGTCGACGCCAACTCGGCGGAGAAGCTGCGCTCGGTGGTCAACTCGTCGATTCTGCCGGCGGGTGCACAGTTGAGCACCAAACTGGTCGACCAAGGCTCGCAGGCCGGCGACCTGTTGGGTATCGCGCTGCTGATCAACCGGGATCCGGCCGTTCCGACCGTCGACGACGCGCAGCGCGACACCGTCCTGGCCGCGCTGCGTGACACCGGCTTCATCGGCTACGGCAACCAGCACGTCGGCGCGGCGAATGCCGCGGCAGTCATCACCGGCGGTGGCCTGGGCGACGACGCCGGCAATCAGGGCGTCAGCGTGGCCCGGTTCGCCGCCGCGCTGGCGCCGCACGGTTCGGGTGTGCTGCTTGGAGGGCGCGACGGCTCATCGGGCGGAACGGCGGCCGTCGCGGTGGCCCGCGCCGATGCCACGGTGACGTCGGCGATCAGCACCGTCGACGACCTGAACGCCGAGTCCGGGCGTATCACGGCCGTCCTTGGTATGGCCGACCTGGTCAACGGCGGCCGCACCGGTCAGTACGGCACTGGCCACGGGGCCACCGGCCTCACCGTCGCGCAGTAGCCGTCCCGCCGGGCGTGTCAGCAACGACGCGGCGGTGCGGATGTTAGGGTGGGTTTCCGTGGGTCGGCAGGCCCGATGAGAGCTGGATAACAGCCAAAACGAGCCTAGCCCTTAGCCGTCTTCACGGAGGTCGCTACATTGCGCAAGCATCCGCAGACCGCCACCAAGCATCTGTTCGTCAGCGGTGGCGTCGTTTCGTCGCTGGGCAAGGGGCTGACCGCCAGCAGCCTGGGGCAGTTGTTGACCGCGCGCGGGCTGCAGGTGACGATGCAGAAACTCGACCCCTACCTCAACGTCGACCCCGGCACCATGAACCCGTTTCAGCACGGCGAGGTCTTCGTGACCGAGGACGGCGCCGAGACCGACCTCGATGTCGGTCACTACGAGCGCTTCCTCGACCGAGACCTGTCCGGCTCGGCGAATGTCACTACCGGACAAGTCTATTCGACAGTGATCGCCAAGGAGCGGCGCGGCGAGTACCTCGGTGACACCGTCCAGGTGATCCCGCATATCACCGACGAGATCAAGAGCCGCATCCTGGCGATGGCCAAGCCAGACGCCGATGGGAATCGCCCGGATGTCGTGATCACCGAAATTGGCGGCACCGTAGGTGATATCGAGTCACAGCCCTTTCTGGAGGCGGCGCGGCAGGTTCGTCATGATCTCGGCCGGGAGAACGTCTTCTTCCTCCACGTGTCGCTGGTCCCGTACCTGGCGCCATCGGGTGAATTGAAAACCAAACCGACCCAGCACTCGGTGGCGGCGCTGCGCAGCATCGGTATCACTCCGGATGCGTTGATCCTGCGCTGCGACCGTGATGTACCCGAGCCGCTGAAGAACAAGATCGCGCTGATGTGTGACGTCGACATCGACGGCGTCATCTCGACCCCTGACGCGCCGTCGATCTACGACATTCCCAAGGTCCTGCACCGCGAAGAGCTCGACGCCTACGTGGTGCGCCGGCTCAACCTGCCGTTCCGCGATGTCGACTGGACCGAGTGGGACGATTTGCTGCGCCGAGTGCACGATCCACAGGAGACGGTACGAATCGCGTTGGTGGGCAAGTATGTCGATCTCTCGGATGCGTATCTGTCTGTCGTCGAGGCGCTACGCGCGGCCGGATTCAAGCACCGGGCAAAGGTGGAAATACGCTGGGTGGGTTCCGACGACTGCGGGACAACAAGCGGTGCGGCCGCGTTGCTTGACGACGTCCACGGCGTGCTGATCCCCGGCGGGTTCGGCATCCGCGGAATCGAGGGGAAGATCGGGGCGATCCGGTACGCGCGATCCAGGGGTCTGCCCGTGTTGGGGCTGTGCCTTGGCTTGCAGTGCATCGTGATCGAGGCGGCGCGTTCCGTCGGTCTGACGCAGGCCAACTCAGCCGAATTCGATCCGGCGACACCGGACCCGGTTATCTCCACTATGGCCGATCAGGAGGAGGTCGTCGCCGGCGCGGCGGACCTCGGCGGCACCATGCGGCTGGGATCATATCCGGCGGTGCTCGAGCCGGGTTCCATTGTGGCCCAAGCGTATCAATCGACACAGGTGTCTGAGCGGCATCGGCATCGCTACGAGGTCAACAACGCCTATCGGGACCGGATCGCGGAAAGCGGCCTGAGATTCTCCGGGACGTCCCCCGACGGCCGTCTGGTCGAGTTCGTTGAATACCCGCCGGAGATGCATTCATTCGTCGTCGGCACCCAAGCGCATCCCGAATTGAAGAGCCGGCCGACTCGTCCACACCCGCTGTTCGTCGGCTTCGTCGGGGCGGCCATCGACTACAAGGCAGCCGAGCGACTCCCGGTGGAGATCCCCGAGCAGCCGTCGAACGGAAGTGAACAACGTGACGGCGTCGACCCGTCGCTGTCCGAGCCCGAACCCGTTGCCCGTGGCTGAACACATCTTCGAGACGATGTCGTCCGAAACCCTGCACACCGGAAAGATTTTCGCCCTGCGCCGCGACGATGTTCGGATGCCCGGCGGGAAGATCGTGACGCGGGAGGTCGTGGAGCATTACGGCGCGGTGGCTATCGTCGCGATCGACGACGAAGGCCGCATCCCGCTGATCTACCAGTATCGCCATCCCTTCGGTCGACGGCTGTGGGAGCTGCCGGCCGGACTGCTCGACGTCAACGGCGAAGCCCCGCATCTGACCGCTGCCCGGGAACTCAGCGAGGAGGCCGGCCTACAGGCACAGACCTGGCAGGTGCTGGTCGATCTGGATTCCACCCCCGGTTTCAGCGACGAATCGGTGCGGGTCTATCTGGCAACCGGTTTGACGCAGGTACGCCGACCCGAGGCGCATGACGAAGAAGCCGACATAACCTTGCAGTGGTATCCCATCGCCGAGGCGGTCTCGCGGGTGTTCAGCGGCGAGATCGTCAACGCCCTTGCGGTGGCGGGGATCTTAGCGGCCTACGCGGTCAGGAAAGGTCTGGCACAACCGCGTCCGGTGGACACACCGTGGGTGGACAAGTCGACGGCGTTCGCCGCCCGCCAGGCCCGCCAGTGACACCGCTGGCGGCGCCGCTGGAGACCCAGCTACAGGGCTACCTCGATCATCTGACGATCGAACGGGGCGTGGCGGCCAACACGTTGAGCTCGTATCGCCGCGACCTGCGCCGCTATTTCGACCACCTGACGCTGCGGGGCATCGACGACCTGGCCAAGGTCAGCGAGGACGACGTCAGCGAGTTCCTGGTGGCACTGCGGCGCGGCGATCCTGCCTCCGGGGTCGTGCCACTGTCGGCGGTGTCGGCGGCGCGGACCCTGATCGCGGTCCGCGGTTTGCACCGGTTCGCCGCCGCCGAGGGCTTGGCCCAATTCGACGTGGCGCAGGCCGTCAAGCCGCCCACACCCGGCCGGCGGCTGCCTAAAAGCCTGAACCTCGACCAGGTGCTTGCGCTACTGGCCGGCGCCGGTGGCGAGAGCCCGTCCGACGGCCCATTGACGTTGCGTAACCGCGCGCTGCTCGAACTGCTGTACTCCACTGGCGCACGGATTTCGGAAGCGGTCGGACTCGACGTCGACGATATCGACACGCACGCCCGGTCGGTGCTGCTGCGCGGCAAAGGCGGCAAACAGCGGCTGGTCCCCATCGGACGCCCGGCGGTGCAAGCACTGGACGCGTACAAGGTGCGCGGGCGTTCAGAGTTGGCGCGTCGCGGTCGCGGGACGCCGGCCATTTTTCTCAATGCGCGCGGTGGCCGGTTGTCGCGGCAAAGCGCGTGGCAGGTGCTGCAGGACGCCGCCGAGCGGGCCGGGATCACCTCCGGGGTGTCTCCGCATACGCTGCGGCATTCGTTCGCGACCCATCTGCTCGATGGCGGGGCCGATGTCCGTGTGGTTCAGGAGCTGCTGGGACACGCTTCGGTGACCACGACGCAGATCTACACGATGGTCACCGTGCGCGCGCTGCGCGAAGTCTGGGCCGAGGCCCATCCGCGGGCCCGCTAGGCAAAGTTCCACCGTGTCTGCTCGGCGGCCACCAGCCCAGATACTCCGATTCCAGCCCGGGCAATTGAGCCGAGCCGGCCAAATTGGCTGGTGACGTTGTTGCGGGTCTCCCGGCGCGGGCGCCTTTACCCGTTAGACTCTGCTGCGATGTCCGTCATTTCCCGAACGTCGCGCATGCCGGGTCGGTCTGCGCCGAGCCGCGGCGCTCGTGACTGACGACGACGCCGACATCGGCACCGGAGTCGGCCTGAGCGGACGTCCACCGCGGGCGATCCCCGAACCCAAGCCGCGCACGTCGCACGGCCCGGCCAAGGTCGTCGCAATGTGCAACCAGAAAGGTGGCGTCGGCAAAACCACGTCGACGATCAATCTGGGCGCCGCACTCGCCGAATACGGCCGCCGCGTGTTACTGGTCGACATGGATCCGCAGGGCGCGCTGTCCGCCGGACTGGGCGTGCCGCACTACGAGCTGGAGCACACCATCCACGACCTGCTGGTTGAGCCGCGGGTGTCGATCGACGACGTGGTGATGAACACCCGGGTCAAGCACATGGACCTGCTGCCCAGCAATATCGATTTGTCGGCCGCGGAGATCCAACTGGTCAACGAGGTGGGCCGCGAGCAGACGCTGGCCCGTGCACTGCACCCGGTGCTGGACCGCTACGACTATGTGCTGATCGACTGCCAGCCGTCGCTGGGTCTGCTCACCGTCAACGGTCTGGCCGGCTCCGACGGGGTCATCATCCCGACCGAGTGCGAGTACTTCTCGCTGCGCGGTCTGGCGCTGCTCACCGACACGGTCGAAAAGGTGCGAGACCGGCTCAACCCGAAGCTGGAGATCAGCGGCATTTTGATCACCCGCTTCGATCCGCGAACTGTGAATTCCCGCGAGGTCATGGCCCGTGTTCTGGAGCGCTTCGGTGACTTGGTGTTCGACACTGTCATCACGCGTACTGTCCGCTTCCCGGAGACCAGCGTCGCCGGCGAACCGATCACCACGTGGGCACCGAGGTCAGGCGGCGCGGCCGCCTACCGCTCGTTGGCTCGCGAGGTAATCGACCGGTTCGGCGCGTGACCGGCGGAGTGAGCTGCGAGGCGTCTCCCCAGAATGGCTTCCAGGTCAGGCTGACCAATTTCGAGGGGCCGTTCGACCTGCTGCTGCAGCTGATTTTCGCCCACCGCCTCGACGTCACCGAGGTGGCGTTGCACCGGGTCACCGATGAATTCATCGCCTACACCCACGCGATCGGTCCCGAGCTGGAACTCGAGGAGACCACCGCGTTTTTGGTCGTCGCCGCAACGCTGCTCGATCTCAAGGCGGCCCGGCTGCTGCCGTCCGGGCAGGTCGACGACGAGGAGGACCTGGCGCTGCTGGAGGTCCGCGACCTGCTGTTCGCCCGGTTGCTGCAGTACCGGGCGTTCAAGCACGTCGCGCAGATGTTCGCCGAGCTGGAAGCCGCTGCGCTGCGCAGCTATCCACGCGCGGTGTCGCTGGAGGATCGCTACGAGGACCTGCTGCCCGAGGTGATGCTGGGCGTCGACGCCGAGCGGTTCGCCCAGATCGCCGCGATCGCGTTCACGCCGCGGCCGGTTCCGACGGTGGCCACCGCACACCTGCACGAGCTGATGGTGTCGGTGCCCGAGCAGGCCGAACACCTACTGTCGCTGCTGGAGAAGCGCGGGACCGGGCAGTGGGCGTCGTTCTCGGAGTTGATCGCCGACTGCCGGGTGCCGATCGAGATCGTCGGCCGTTTCCTGGCGCTGCTCGAACTGTATCGGTCGCGGGCGGTAGCATTCGATCAGTCAGAACCGCTTGGTGTGCTCCAGGTTTCGTGGACCGGCGAACGGCCGACCAGCGAAGCATTGTTGAGGGCAGAGGCGCTCGAAGCTCAAGAACTGCGAGACCAATACTCATGACTCACGGCGCCGGCGACGATCCCGACCGGGACGTCGATGTAGCGACGGCTCAGGAGCTCGACGACTCCGAATTGGGCATCGATGTCGCGACAGCGCCGGAGCTGGAGGACGCCGAACTGGGCGCGGTGCTCGAGGCGCTGCTGCTGGTCGTCGACACCCCGGTGACCGTCGAGGCGCTGGCCGCGGCCACCGAGCAGCCGGCCTATCGGGTCGCCGCCAAGCTGCGCGTGATGGCCGATGCACTCACCGAACGCGAAAGCGGCATAGACCTGCGGGAGGCCGGTGGCGGATGGCGGATGTACACGCGGTCGCAGTTCGCGCCTTACGTCGAGCGGCTGCTGCTGGACGGGTCGCGCTCGAAGCTCACCCGAGCGGCTTTGGAGACGTTGGCCGTGGTGGCCTACCGCCAGCCGGTGACGCGGGCGCGGGTGAGCGCGGTGCGGGGAGTCAACGTCGACGCGGTGATGCGCACGCTGTTGGCGCGTGGGCTCATCACCGAGGCCGGCACCGATCCCGACACCGGCGCTGTGACGTTCGCCACCACCGAGCTGTTCCTAGAGCGGCTGGGGTTGTCGTCGCTGGCCGACCTTCCTGATATTGCGCCACTGCTGCCCGATGTCGACATGATCGACGATCTGAGCGAATCCTTGGACGCTGAGCCACGTTTCGTCAAACTTTCGGGCGGCTCGGTTTCTGACGATCTGCCGTTGTCGATCGACGTGGACCAGGAATGATGGTTGAGACCGGCGAGCCCCGTGGGGTGCGCCTGCAGAAAGTGTTGTCGCAGGCCGGAATTGCGTCCCGGAGGCTCGCCGAGAGGATGATCATCGACGGCCGTGTCGAGGTCGACGGAGAGCTCGTGACCGAGCTTGGTACGCGCGTCGATCCTAACGTGTCGGTGATCCGCGTCGACGGGGTGCGGGTGGTCCTGGACGATTCACTGGTGTATCTGGCGCTGAACAAGCCGCGGGGAATGCAGTCGACGATGTCGGACGACCGCGGTCGGCCGTGCATCGGCGACCTGGTCGAGCACCGGGTACGGGGCAACCAGAAGCTGTTTCACGTTGGACGGCTGGACGCCGACACCGAGGGACTCATTCTGTTGACCAACGACGGCGAGCTCGCGCATCGCCTCATGCACCCCTCCTACGAAGTGCCGAAAACGTATCTGGCGACGGTCGCCGGGCCGGTGCCGCATGGGCTCGGCAAGAAGTTGCGGGCCGGAATCGAGTTGGACGACGGGCCCGCTGTGGTCGACGACTTCGCAGTGGTGGATGCCATTCCCGGCAAGACGCTGGTCCGGGTCACGCTGCATGAGGGACGCAAACGCATTGTGCGCCGGATGTTCGCGGCCGCCGGATTTCCGGTGCAGGCGTTGGTCCGTACCGACATCGGCACGGTGTCACTGGGGGAGCAGCGTCCGGGCAGCATCCGGGCGTTGCGCCGCAACGAAATCGGCGACCTCTACAAAGCGGTTGGGTTGTGAAGGACGTCGTCGTCGCCGTCGACGGCCCGGCGGGCACCGGAAAGTCCTCGGTATCACGGGGTTTGGCGCGCGCACTGCACGCTCGTTACCTGGATACCGGAGCCATGTACCGCATCGTCACACTCGCGGTACTGCGAGCCGGAATCGACCCGGCCGATCAGGCGGCCGTCGGAGCGGCCGCGGCGACCGTGGGGTTGTCGGTGGGTTTCGACCCCGACGAAGACCGCTCTTGCCTTGACGGCGAGGACGTTTCGTTGGAGATCCGCGGTGACGACGTCACTCGGGCGGTGTCAGCGGTGTCGTCGGTTCCCGCGGTACGCACCCGGCTTGTCGGACTGCAGCGCACGCTGGCTCAGGGTCCGGGCAGCGTCGTGGTGGAGGGCCGCGATATCGGGAGCGTCGTTCTGCCCGACGCCGACGTCAAGATCTTCCTGACGGCCTCGCCTGAGACCCGGGCGCGGCGTCGCAATGATCAGAATGTCGCCGCCGGGTTGCCCGATGACTACGGCGGTGTGCTGGTCGATGTGCGCCGCCGCGATCACCTGGATTCGACGCGAGCAGTGTCGCCGCTACGGGCGGCCTCGGACGCGGTGGTTGTCGACACCAGCGCGATGACCGAATCCGAGGTGATCGCTCACCTGCTGCAGCTGGTGCAGCAGCGAAGCGAGGCGGTCAGGTGAGCCAGGACGGTACGTGGGTCGACGAAAGCGACTGGGAATCAGCTGAATTCGTCGAGCCCGTGGAGGGCGAGGCTGCGGGGCCACCGCCGGTGGTGGCGGTGGTGGGCCGGCCAAATGTCGGCAAGTCGACGCTGGTCAACCGGATCCTGGGCCGGCGCGAGGCGGTGGTGCAGGATGTGCCCGGCGTGACCCGCGACCGGGTGTCTTACGACGCCCTATGGACCGGACGCCGATTCATCGTCCAGGACACCGGGGGATGGGAACCCGACGCGAAGGGTCTGCGGCAGCTGGTGGCCGAGCAGGCGGCGGTAGCGATGCGCACTGCCGACGCCGTGATCCTGGTGGTCGACGCGGTGGTCGGCGCGACCGCCGGCGACGAGGCGGCCGCGCGTATCCTGCGTCGCTCCGGCAAGCCAGTGTTCCTGGCCGCCAACAAGGTTGACAGCGAGAAGAACGAATCTGATGCGGCTGCCCTGTGGTCGCTGGGACTCGGTGAGCCGTACGCGATCAGCGCGATGCACGGTCGCGGCGTGGGTGATCTGCTCGATGCGGTGGTCGGCGCGTTGCCAGAGGTGGCGGAGTCGGCGTCGACCGAGGCCGGCCTACGGCGGGTGGCACTGGTAGGCAAGCCGAATGTCGGTAAGAGTTCACTGCTGAATCGGCTGGCCGGCGATCAGCGTTCGGTGGTCCACGAAGTCGCGGGCACCACGGTCGATCCAGTGGATTCGTTGATCGAGATGGACGGCAAGGTTTGGCGTTTCGTCGACACCGCCGGTCTGCGCCGCAAGGTTGGCCAGGCCAGCGGGCACGAGTTTTACGCGTCGGTGCGCACCCACGGCGCGATTGATGCCGCTGAAGTCGTGATCGTGCTGATCGACGGGTCGCTACCGCTGACCGAACAGGACCAGCGGGTGCTGTCGATGGTGATCGAGGCCGGGCGCGCGCTGGTGTTGGCGTTCAACAAGTGGGACCTGGTCGACGAGGAGCGGCGTTACCAGCTGGACAACGAGATCGACCGCGAACTGGTGCAGGTGCGCTGGGCGCAACGGGTCAACATCTCCGCGAAGACCGGCCGAGCTGTGCAGAAGCTGGTGCCGGCCCTGGAGAGCGCGCTGGAGTCGTGGGATACCCGGATCAGCACCGGCCGACTCAACGCCTGGGTCAAGGAAGTGGTGGCCGCGACGCCGCCGCCGGTGCGTGGCGGCCGGCAGCCGCGAATCTTGTTCGCCACCCAGGCCAGCGCCCGGCCGCCGACGTTTGTACTGTTCACAACGGGCTTCTTGGAGGCGGGCTATCGGCGGTTCCTGGAGCGACGGCTGCGCGAGACGTTCGGCTTCGAGGGCAGCCCGATCCGGATGAACGTGCGGGTACGCGAGAAGCGGAAAGCCAAGCGCTGAACCTTGCGCCGAAATCGCTCCCGATAGGGTCTTTTCGTGCCGCTATCACATGCGATCTTGATCGTCTTTGCCGGCTTGGGCGCGGGCGCGGTCAACGCGGTTGTCGGGTCGGGCACCTTGTTCACCTTTCCGACGCTGGTTGCCATGGGTTATCCGCCGGTGACGTCGACGATGTCCAACGCGGTCGGGTTGGTGGCGGGTAGCGTCTCGGGAACCTGGGCTACCGGCGTGAGCTGACAGGTCAATGGGATCGGCTGCGTTGGTAATTGCCTGCCTCGCTGTTTGGCGCCATCCTGGGCGCCTGGCTGCTGCTGCACCTGTCGGAGAAGGTGTTCATCACGGTGGTGCCGGTGCTGCTGGTTGTCGCGCTGATCCTGGTGGTCATCGGGCCGCGGATTCAAGCGTGGGCGCGGGACCGAGCCGAAAGGGCTGGCCGCTCCGCCGACGACGTATCACCACGCAGGCTGGCTGCGCTGGTGGCGAGCACCTTCACGATCGGCGTCTATGGCGGCTATTTCACTGCAGCGCAAGGCATTCTGCTGGTCGGCGCCATGGGTGCGCTGCTGCCCGAATCGGTGCAGCGGATGAACGCGGCGAAGAATGTGATGACGCTGCTGGTGAATGTCGTTGCGGCGCTGGCTTACACATCGGTGGCGTTCCACCGGATCAGCTGGCCGGCGGCGGGCCTTATCGCGGTTGGCTCGCTGATCGGCGGCTGGTTGGGTGCATATTACGGTCGTCGATTGTCGTCGAACGCGCTGCGCGCCGCGATCGTTGTGGTCGGCCTTATCGGGGTCTACCGGCTGTTGACAATATAGTTCGTCAGCCCCGCTGGACGATGTTTTGTTCGCCGGAATTCTCGATCGTCGGCGAGCCGGTGTGATACGTGATCTGGTTGTTGAAGCCGGAGGCGTCGATGCTGTCCACGGCGTCCACCGTGATCGAGTTCTGGACGCCGGAGACGTTGAGGCTTGCGCAGTGGCCGGTGATCGCGACTTTGTTGGAAATACCACTGACGCTGACGGCGCTGTCGTTGCAGACGATCGTCCGACTCTCCTTGATGCCGGAGATGCTCAGCTCGGCACCTGCCGGCGCTCCGGGCGCTGGGCTCAGCGGGGTCGACGGTGCCGGGGCAGGCGCCTGAGTAACAGGGGCGGTTGGGGCCACGCTAGCGGAGGTGCTGGAGGTTGGCGAGAGGATCACCAGGCCGCCGCGCGAATGCCGGTCGGCGTTATACGAGACGAGGGCTACCGCGCCAAACACGAAGAAGGGCAACAAGACCCATAACAGCCGCGTGCGGGAGGGCGATCGCGGCAATGTCCCGGGGAACGGACCGCCGTAACTCGACGGTGGCGCCGGTGGCGATACCGGTGTGCCGGGCTGGTACGGGTAACCGCCGGGCGTCTGGTTACTGGCCATTTCGGACGCGCGTGCCGTCTCGGCCAATGGGCGCTCGAGCTCCCGGATGCGGGCTTCCGGGTCATCTTCCGGCTTCATCCACAGATGCTCCCACATCGGGGATCGGGCCGAATAGGCATTTCTTTTCGGTAGTTTTTCCAACGTGCCTGAGTTGACGAACCGCCAGATCGTGCTGCGTCGCCGCCCCACCGGCCTGGTCCAGCCTGGTGACACCGAGCTGGTCACCGCACCCGCGCCCGAGCCTGCCGAAGGGGAGGCGCTGGTCCGCACCACCTATGTGGGCCTTGACGCCGCGGTCCGGACCTGGCTCAACGATCAGCCGGGCTACCTTCCGCCGGTGCAACTGGGCGAGGTCATCCGGGCGGCCGGGATCGGCGAGGTCGTCTCGTCGCGGTGTGACGCCTACGGCGTCGGCGACGTCATCACCACCCTGACGGGATTTCAGGAGTACGTGATCGTCCGCGACGACGTATTCAGCACACCCATCCGCGGTGAGAGCGATCAGCTGGCCATCATGTCGGTGTACGGCCCGACGGGCGCGACAGCTTACATTGGGATGACCGACGTCGGGCGGCCTCAGGCCGGGGACACTGTCGTGGTTTCGGCCGCCGCCGGCGCTACCGGGTCGGTGGCCGGGCAGATCGCCAAGATCGCGGGCGCGCGGGTGGTGGGCATCGCGGGCGGGCCGGAGAAGTGCCGGGCAGTCGTCGAGGACTTCGGGTTCGACGCTTGCATCGACTACAAAAACGACGACCTGGAGACCGCGCTCAAAGCGCATTGCCCGAACCGGGTCAACGTTTACTACGACAACGTCGGTGGACCGATTCTCGACGCGGTGCTGGGCCGGCTGGCGATGAACGCGCGGGTGGTGCTGTGCGGCGTCATCTCCAGCTACTTGACCGGCGAGCACCCCGGCCCGGCCAACTACGTGAACCTGCTGGCCAAAACCGCCACCATGCAGGGATTCAACGCGCTCGATCAGTGGGGGCGCTTCGACGAAGCTTTCGCTGCGCTCCGCCAGTGGGAGCATGAGGGCCGAATTAAGCACCGCCAGACCATCTTTGAGGGCATCGAGTCGTG
>NZ_DASPSP010000052.1:0-30512 GCF_035623875.1 Mycobacterium sp.
CACCCAAGCCGACCAGCATCGCCATGTCGAACAGCCACCGGCCGGCCGAGTGTGTCCATGACTCGTCGGAGGCCGCCAGTAGGTTGACCGCGTGCACGTCGACCGTGGCAGCCGAGGCGGCGAAACCCCACCGGGACGGCACCACCCACGAGATCTGCTCCAGGCCGAACCGGCCGGCGACCGGGAACATCGCCCCGGCGAACACCACCGAGATCAGCACGACCAGCACAGCCGTCAAGAGGATCTGCTGGGAGTAGGTGGCCTGCGATGAGAATGCCAACGCCACTATCGCTGAGACGACAGTGGTGAGCGTCAGGACCACGAACAGTTCGAAGGTGGCCGCGAACGTGCCATGGCCGAGCAGGACGGCACCATGAGTGGGCGCGCCTTTGCCGACAACGGCGGCCGTGGTCATGATGGCGGTCTGAACGATCGCGACGAGACTGTAGACGATGACCTTGCCGGCCAGGAACGCCGATGCCGACAAACCGTTGGCTTGGTCGCGGCGGAAGATGCGCTGTTCGCCGAAGAGGTCGCGGATGCCCAGCGCCGTGCCCATGACAACGGCGCCGATATTGAGCACAGCAAGGATCTCGACGGCTTCGTCGGGACTGTTTCCATAAGGATTCGCCGGGCCCAGGCCGGCATGGCCGGGCACCAGTAACGCGATCGCGCCGAACAGCACCGGCAGGATGGTCAGGAAGATGAAATACCGCTGATCACCGACCATGAGCCAGCCCTGTCGACGGGCAGCGATCGCGATTTGGTGCCACAAGTGCAGGCGCGCAGTCGGTTCAACCGGACCTTGCGGCGGTTCCGCTTCCGGCAGCGCCCCCTGCTGGTGGGCCAGATACGCGTCATGTGCTGCATACGGATCCTTGCTGACCCGCTCGAGGATTTCCGTCCAGTTGGTCGTGCCCAACTCGGCGCCGATCTGCGCGGGCGGCCCGGCGAACGCCGGCGTGCCGGTCCCGGTGAGCAGCACCACCTGGTCGCAGATGTCGATGTCGGTTGGCGAGGTTGTTGCCAGCACGACCACGCGTCCCTCGTCGGCGAGTCGCCGCAGCGCCGCCGTCATCTCGCGTTCGGCTGCCGCGTCGAGTCCGGCGGTCGGCTCGTCGAGGACAAGCAGTGACGGATTGGTCAGCAGTTCCATGGCCATCGATGCGCGCTTGCGCTGTTCGGCGGTGAGGTTGCCCACCTGGATGGTGCGCAGCAGGCTCAATTTCATCTCATCGAGCGCCCGGTCCACGCTTTGACGGCGATGATCAGCGGAAGTGCTTGGCGGCAAGCGTAATTCAGCGGCATAGCCCAACGCTTGCTCGATGGTGAGCGCAGGATGCAACAGGTCGCATCGCGGCACTACTCCGATGTGTCGGCGTAGGTGATCGGACGTGACGTCGTGCCCGTCGAAATGGACTGTGCCGACACTCGACTGCACCGTTCCGCCTAGCACGTCGACCACAGCCGATGTGCTCGCCTGCGAAGGTCCGATGACCGCGGTGAGCATTCCGGGCTCAGCGGTGAAGGACAGGTCCGCCAGCGCCTGCTCGCCGTCGACGGTGAGTCGTACCTGACGTGCCTGCAGCGGACCGGTCTTGGCCGGACGCGGGGGCGGGACTTCTCCGGCCGCCGGTGCATCCGGGGTATCCGGTGCATCCGGCCGACGCAGCCCGGTAGTGGGTGCGGCCTCGTGAGGCCGGGGTTGCGGGGGCTGCGGGCGCAGCTTTTGCATCGCGCCAGTCAGCGCCTCGACCAAAGCTTTCCGTTTGCGTGTGGCCGGAGCGAACGCCGGCACAGGTCCCGGCTGAGCTTGCGGCGGCGCTGGCCAGCGGACCAGGGGCGGCCGTGGCGGTGGCGGTTGGGTCGGCCAGGGGGCCGGATTTGGCGCCAGCGGTTGAAACTGGGCGGTTGGCGGCGCCGGTTGGTCTGGCCATGTCGGCGAGTCGACGCGGTGAGGCCTGGGCGGCGTCGGCATGGCAGGTGGCGGCGGAACCGGCGGTCGTTCTGGTTGATCCGCCCGGGGCGGGGGCGGAGCAGGCGGCGGCCATCCGGGTTGGCCGGGTCGGCGATGCGTAGCGGGCGGCGGCGGTGCGGGCCGCATCTGCGGCGGCACGGGCCGGACCTCCGGGCGCGGCACGCCTCTCGGCGGCGGCGGTGGCGGGGTGCCGAGCTGAAATACCAGCCGCGGTCCGTGTTGCGGATCGCCGAGGGTGATCGCTTTGCCGTCATGGATGAAAACCGTGGACATTCGCACGCCGTCGACGTAGATGCCGCCTTCGCCGCGGTCGACGGCTATCCACTGGCTGCCGTTGTAATGCAGCACCACGTGGGTGGGCGAGGTGGAAGTACCGATGCCGTCGATGCGGATATCCGCCCGGCTGTCGCGGCCGACGGTCACGTTCCGGCCGACGGGAAAGGTGTATCTGTTGGGTCCGAACCACACGATCAGAGGGGAAGCGAATGCTCCCGTCGGCATAGCCCCCCCTTCCGCGCCCATCTTCTTGGGTCAGTGACGGTTGTCTATCCGCCATGATGCGCCGACAAACCACCGAAGAGACGTCGGCGCTGGCCAAGGGGCCCCGCCACCAGCGGCTAGCGAGTTGCGCCGGGTCGCGGGGTCGGCCCGGCATCCTCCAGAACGCGGCGCAACACCGCAACCGCATCCGCCAATGTTTGGCGGTCCGCGGAGTCCAGTTTGGCAAGTTGCGGCTCGATCACCGCGGCCCGGTCGACCCGCACCCGGTTGAGTGTGCGCATGCCCTGGGCGGTGATCCGGATACGGACTGCCCGGGCGTCGCAGGGGTCGACGGTCCGGGTGACCAGCCCGGCGTCTTCGAGCCGCCGCACTTGGGTGGTCATCGTCGGCTGTGAGCAGTGGTCCACGGCGGCCAGGTCACAGATCCGCGCTTCACCTTGGGCGTCGATGGTCGACAGCAACCGGGCCTGCGCGGCCGGCAATTGCATCTGGATGCGTTGAGTGGCGTAACGGTTCAGCCGGGCTACGACGGCGAGCAGATCCGCGCCCAGACCGGCGCCGGCCTCCCCGGCCGCGCCCCGATCGGCGGTGGCGGATGAAGTCATCCGTCCATAGTTGCATAGCTGGTCTATGTAGACCACTCAACCGGGTAATTTCGATGAGGCAAACTCGTGTGACCCACGCTGCGCGTACGGGGAACTTCCCGGACAACTGGCAGAATCGATGAAATGACCGCGACTGGCCCTGTGACCACGCCCAGAGGGGCTGGACCGCTGCGACCCGGCGAACTCGCGCAGTCAGCGGTCATGGCGGCCTTGTGTGCGGCGATCGCGATCATCGCCGTCGTCGTCCCTTTTGCGGGCGCATTGGCGCTGCTCGGCACCGTCCCGATGGGGCTGCTTGCTTATCGGTACCGGATCCGGGTGCTGATCGCGGCGGTGGTCGCCGCCGGGATGATCGCTTTTCTCATCGCGGGTCTCGGCGGGTTGATGACGGTGGTCCACAGCGCCTACGTCGGCGGCCTGACCGGAGTCGTCAAACGCAGAAGGCGCGGTACCCGGACCGTCATTGGCGTGGCCTTTGTTGCCGGAGCGCTTTCCGGCGGTGCGGCGGTCGGCGCGTTGGCCGTGCTTTCGCGACTTCGCCACCTTATCTTCCAGGCCATCACCGCCAACTTCGATGGGATTGCGGCCGTCTTGAGAGGAATCGGGCGCTTCGCGACTGCACATCCTTTTCCGTTCAGCGGGCCGCTGGGGGCCGGGCTGGAGGTGGCCGCCGACCGGCTCAAGTGGCTGTTGGCCGAGGCGCTGCATTACTGGCCGTGGCTGATTCTTGCCAATGGCATCGCCTCGATCGTGGTCGTATCCCTGATCGGTTGGTGGGCATTGTCACGCGTGCTGGAGCGGATGCGGGGTATCCCCGATGTGCACAAATTGGATGCACCGGTCGACAACGCGCCCATCGCGCCGGTGCCAGTTCGGTTGGACCAGGTGCGCTTTCGCTATCCGAACACGGACCACGATGCGCTATCCGCGCTCAGCCTGGACGTCCACGCCGGCGAACATCTGGCCGTCACCGGCGCCAACGGTTCGGGCAAGACCACGCTGATGCTGCTGCTTGCGGGTCGGGAACCTACGTCTGGCACCGTGGACCGCCCCGGAGCGGTGGGGCTGGGCCGGCTGGGCGGTACCGCGGTTGTCATGCAGCACCCGGAAAGCCAGGTGCTCGGGACCCGGGTGGCCGACGATGTGGTGTGGGGCCTGCCTCCCGGGACGACCATCGATGTCGGCCGCTTGCTCAGTGAAGTCGGTCTCGACGCGCACGCGGAACGCGACACCGGAAGCCTGTCGGGTGGCGAGCTGCAGCGGCTGGCGGTGGCCGCAGCGTTGGCGCGCGAGCCGGCGCTGCTGATTGCCGACGAGGTCACCAGCATGGTCGACCAGCAGGGCCGGGAAGCGCTGTTGGGCGTGCTATCCGGCATGAAGCAACGACACCGGACCGCGCTGGTCCACATCACGCACTACAACAATGAAGCCGATTCTGCTGACCGTACAATCAATCTCAGTGGTTCGGGGGATAACACCGACATGGTGGAGACCACCGCCGCGCCGGCCGCAACTGCCGTGGTGGGCCATGACTCCGGCGCGCCGGTGCTTGAACTCGCCGGCGTCGGGCACGAATACGCCAGCGGGACTCCGTGGGCGAATACCGCGCTGCGCGATGTCAGCTTCGCGGTGCACCAGGGAGATGGATTACTTATCCACGGCGGCAACGGCTCAGGTAAGTCGACTTTGGCGTGGATCATGGCCGGGCTGACGGTGCCGACGACGGGAACCTGTCTGCTTGACGGCCGACCCACTTATGAACAGGTCGGCGCGGTGGCGTTGTCGTTCCAGGCGGCACGCCTGCAGCTGATGCGCAGCCGGGTCGACCTGGAAGTGGCTTCGGCGGCCGGTTTTTCACCGAAGGACCACGAACGCGTGTCAACCGCGCTGGCCGTCGTGGGACTGGACAGCGCGTTGGGGAAGCGGCGCATCGACCAGCTCAGCGGAGGTCAGATGCGTAGGGTCGTGCTGGCCGGCTTGCTGGCGCGCTCACCGCGGGCGTTGATCCTTGACGAGCCGCTGGCCGGCCTGGACGCCGCCACTCAGCGCGGTCTGCTGCGGCTACTCGAGGAACTGCGTCGCGAGCAGGGCCTGACCGTGATCGTCATTTCCCACGACTTCACGGGGTTGGAAGAGGTGTGCCCGCGCATCCTGCATCTGCGCAACGGTGTACTGGAACCGGCTTCGGCAACGGCCGGAGGCCTGTGATGACCACGGCGCCACCGGATGAACGCCCAGCCCGCCAGCCAACCCGTCCGGTGGTGCTGCTGCGTCCGGTACCCGGCAGCTCGGCAGTCCACGAGCTGTGGGCCGGCACCAAACTACTAGTGGTCTTCGGCATTTCGGTGCTGCTGACTTTCTACCCGGGATGGATCACGATTGGGCTGGTGGCGGCCCTGGTGCTGACGGCGGTCCGGATCGCACACATTCCACGAGGCGCGCTTCCGTCAGTACCGCGCTGGCTGTGGGTGTTAATGGCCTTCGGCGGCATCACCGCGGCCTTCGCCGGCGGCAGCCCGGTCGTCGAATTAGCCAGCGTGCCAATTGGATTCGGTGGGCTGTTGAACTTCCTACGCATCACCACGTTGTCCATCGTGTTGCTGGGCCTGGGAGCAATGGTGTCGTGGACGACCAATGTCGGCGAAATAGCGCCTGCAGTCGCCACTTTAGGCCGCCCACTGCGGCTCTTGCGGATCCCGGTCGACGAGTGGGCCGTCGCATTGGCGCTCGCGCTGCGGGCCTTCCCGATGCTTATCGACGAATTCCGAGTGCTCTACGCCGCGCGCCAGTTGCGGCCCAAGCCGGTAGCGGCTACCCGCCGGGCTCGTCGCAAGCGTCGTGCGCGGGAGTTGATCGACTTGATCGCTGCGGCGATCACTGTGACATTGCGGCGGGCCGACGAGATGGGTGACGCCATCACGGCGCGCGGCGGCACCGGTCAGATCTCGGCGGCGCCGTCGCGGCCGAAACTGGCCGACTGGCTGGTGCTCTCGATCACCTTCGCGATGTGTGCCGTGGCGATCGCACTGGAAGTACCGTTGGGCCGCTAGCGGCGCGTCGCGGCGTTGGCCGCGTCTTGGGCTCGGTGCAGGGTCGTCGACACATCGCTGCGGCCCAGGAACATCTCGTCGAAATAGGGCTTGATGACCTGATTTCCGGCGGCGAAGCCGGCGCCTCCGGGCGCATCGATGCGCGGTCCGTTCAACACCGCGAAGAACGGCTTGACGTCGACATTCTTAGCGGCCCAGTAGTCGAAGTACACCTTCTGCGCCGACCGCACTGCGGGAATGGCGCTGCCACGCCGACCGACATATTGATTGCCCTCGTTGCCGCCCATCCAAGCCAGCACTTGGCGCACCGCGTCCGGGTGTGCAGACGCGGAATTACCCGCCGCGGCAATGCCGTTGGTGACGGTGACTCGCCCCTTGGGGCCTTCGGGCAGCATCGCCACGCCCCACCGGAAGCCGGCCTGGTCCGCCACCGCCGCCAGGTTGTAGGTGCCGGACTGGAAGAGCGCCATCCTGCCGGCCAGGAACTGGTTGCGGGAGAAGTCACCGTTGTCGTTGGTGTCCGAGGCAGGTGGCGCGACGTGGTCACCGTTGATCAGCCTGACCAGATAGCTGAAAGCCTCGATCGCGCCGGGGTTGTCGAAGGCGAAGCGATCACCGTCCTGGAACACACCGCCGGCCGACCCGATGTAGTTCAGGTAGATGCCCTGCGCGTCGTTGGCCGCGTTGTAGGCCCACTGCCGGATACGTCCGGCATCGAAACCCGGTGTGGCCGCCGCGCGTCCGTCAGCGTCAACGGTGAGCCGGGCCAGCAGCGGGCGTAACGTGTCGCCGCCGCCCGGGCCCCACCGCAGCGACGCCAACTCGGCCGGGTTGATGCCGGCGGCGGCGAGCAGATCAGCGTTGTAGTACAGGGCGATTCCGCCGTCGGTGAGTTGGGGGACTGCCCACAGCGCACCGCCGCGGGTGAACTGCTCGACCACTGACGGCTCCCACGCTGCCGCGGCGCCCGCCCCGAGGGTCTTCCCGATGTCGATGAGCCGGCCGCTGTCGGCATACCCCGCGAGATAGGCGCTGGAGATCCAGAAGATGTCGTCGGCGCTGCCGCCTGCGACATCGGTGCGCAGCGTGTTGAAGTAGGTGGAGTACGAGACCACATGGGTGTGTACCTCGATGTCTGGATGCGCCCGGGTGAACGCGGCAAATGACTGCCGATACGCCGCGGCAACCTGCTCATCCCACAGCCGAACGGTGACCACGGTCTTGCCGCCAGCCGGCGTGGCCAAGATGTCCAACAGCACCGCCGTCGCAGCGAGCAAGGCAGCGACGAGCACTAAAGCCAGCGCGAACAGCGTGGAAAACCTTGGCCGGAGGCTCATTTCAGCCCCGTAACGACGATCGATCGCACGATGTGCCGCTGGAACATCACAAACAGCACCAGCAGCGGCACGATCGCCACGGTCGTGGCGGCCATCACCAGCGTCCACTGGGCGTTGTACCGCGACTGCAACGCAGCAGTCGCCACCGTCAGCACCTGCCACTTGGCACCGGTGGTGATCACCAATGGCCACAGGAAGTGGTGCCATTGCGACACGACGGTGATCAGCATCAGCGTGACCAGAACCGGCCGGCTGGAGGGCAGCACCACGTGCACGAGCACGTCCAGCGTGTTGGCGCCGTCGAGATATGCGGCGTTGACCAGATCGTCGGGTATCGCGCGAAAGTACTGGCGCAGAAGGAAAATCGCGTATGGTGACCCGAACATGAATGGCAATACCAATGCCCAAAACGTGTTGCGCATCCCCAGCTGAGCCATCATCAAATAGAGCGGCACCACCGTCACCGAACTCGGCACCATCAACGTCGCGATGTAGACCCAAAACAGTGCATCCCGGCCGGGAAAACGCAGCCGTGCGAACGCATACGCGGCAAACACCGAAAAGGTCAGCTGCCCAAGGACGATCACCGCCGTCATCAACGTCGTCACCGCCAGCGCCCGTCCGAAGCCTGCGCCGCCCAAGTCGGCGTAGTTGGCCAGCGTCGGCGGCCGCGGCCACGCCAACGGTGTGCCCGTTGCGAACTGGTGCGCGGAGGTGAACGAGGTCAGCAAGCCGAGCGCGAGCGGCGCCAGGGTGATCGCCGCACCCAGCACCAGGCCGGCGTAAACGAAGACCGCCGAGGGCCGATTAGGTGAGGTCATAGCTGATCCGTCGACGGAAGTACAGGTGTTGGATGACGGTGATGCCGACCAGGATCACGAACAACACCACCGCCATCACCGACGCCCGGCCGATCGCCGCCGCCCCGAACGCCTCGGCGTAGATCCGGTGTGCAACCAAGTCGGTGTGGTCCTGTGGTCCGCCGCCGGTCAGCGCGTAGACAGTGTCGAAAACCTGGGCGGCACTGATGACCCCGGTGACCAGCACGAAAAACATGGTCGGCCGCAGCATCGGCAAGGTGATGCGCCAGAATCGCTGCCAGGCGGTGGCCCCGTCGATGCGTGCCGCGGAGTGGACGTCGGTGGGGATCGCCAATATGCCGGCGAGGAAAAACAGCGCGACGTAGCCAACATTGGCCCACACGACCACCGCTGACACCACCGGCAGCGCCAGGCCGGGATCGGTGAGCCATTCGATGCGATGCCGCAGCAGGGTGCTCACCGCGCCGTCGGTGGGCGCCAGGATCCAGCGCCACGTCACCGCGATCGCCAGCGGGACGCAGATCCACGGCAGCACGTAAAGCGTGCGGAACAACCCGCTGCCGGGCAGATCGCGCGCCAGCAGCGCTGCAACCGCAAGCCCGAGCACCGTCTGCGCCGGGACCACAATCGCGACGAAAAACAGCGTGACCAAAAGGGAATTGCCGAATGCCGAATCGCTGAGCACCGAGCGCCAATTCGCTCCTCCGACATACTCGATCGGCCCAAGCAGGTCCCAGCGGTGCAGGCTCAGCCACACCACGACGAAGATCGGCAGCAGGAGAAAAGCGACCACCCCGAACAGGCTGGGGGCGAGTAGCGCATACCCCAGCGCGGTAGATCGGCGGGTCGCAGCCATGAGGGTATTAAAGCCGGTCGTTACGGTGGTGTGGTGACACCGAACCGGGGGATCGATGCCGACTTTCTGCACCTGCCCCGCCACGAGCTTGCCGACGCGGCGCTGTCGGCGGCCACCGCGGCCGGGGCCAGCCACGCCGACCTGCGGATTCACCGCATCACCGCCGAGATCATCCAGCTGCGCGACGGCGAGCTCGAGACTGCGGTGATCAGCCGCGAGCTCGGCCTGGCGGTCCGGGTCATCGTCGACGGCACGTGGGGCTTCGCCTCGCACGCCGAGCTGTCACCGACGGTCGCCGCGGACACCGCGCGACGCGCTGTCTGGGTAGCCACCACGCTGGCCGCGCTGAACACCGACCCCGTCGAATTGGCGCCCGAACCGGTGTACGGCGACGCCGACTGGGTCTCGAGCTACCGGGTCGACCCGTTCGCCGTCGCCACCGCCGACAAGATCGCCGTGCTCGAGGAATATTCCGGCAGGCTGCTGGCCGCTGACGGGGTGGATCACGTGTCGGCCGGTCTGAACGCCGTCAAGGAGCAGACGTTTTACGCCGACACCTTCGGCTCGTCGATCACTCAGCAACGGGTGCGGATAATGCCCGTCCTAGAGGCGGTCACCGTCGACGCCGGCGGGTGCGGGTTTGACTCGATGCGAACGCTGGCGCCGCCGATGGGCCGCGGTTGGGAGGTGCTCACCGGCGACGAGGTCTGGAATTGGACCGACGAGCTGGCGCAGCTGCCGTCGCTGCTGGCTGAAAAGATCAAGGCGCCCAGCGTGGTGCCGGGCGCGACGGACCTGGTGATCGACCCCACCAACCTGTGGCTGACGATCCACGAGTCCATCGGCCACGCAACCGAATACGACCGTGCCATCGGCTACGAGTCCGCCTACGCCGGCACGTCGTTCGCCACCCCCGACAAGCTCGGCAGCCTGCGCTACGGCTCACCAGTGATGAACGTGACAGCCGACCGGACCGTCCAATTCGGTTTGGCCACCGTCGGTTACGACGACGAGGGGGTGGCCGCTCAGAGCTGGGATCTGGTGCGCGACGGGATCTTCGTCGGCTATCAACTGGACCGGGTGTTCGCGCCGCGGCTGGGCCTGACCCGCTCCAACGGCTGCTCGTACGCCGACTCGCCGCATCACGTGCCGATACAGCGGATGCCCAACGTCTCGCTGCAACCCAGCCCCGAGGAGCTGACCACCGACGACCTGATCGCCCGCGTCGACGACGGCATCTACATCGTCGGCGACCGATCCTGGTCAATCGATATGCAGCGCTACAACTTTCAGTTCACCGGCCAGCGGCTCTACCGCATCCACAACGGACGCCTCGACGGCCAGCTACGCGACATCGCCTATCAAGCCACCACCACCGACTTTTGGAACTCGATGGAAGCTGTCGGCGGGCCGTCGACCTGGCGGCTCGGTGGAGCGTTCAACTGCGGCAAGGCCCAGCCCGGGCAGGTGGCCGCGGTCAGCCACGGCTGCCCGTCGGCCTTGTTTCGGCGCGTCAACGTGCTGAACACCCGCATCGAGGCCGGCCGATGATCAGCGCCCAGCAGGTTGTCGACATCGCCCTGGACGCCGCAGCGCGGCACGGACGCGCCGACGAGACCATCGTGCTGGTCACCGACCGCACAGCGGCGTCGCTGCGCTGGGCTAACAGCTCGATGACCACAAACGGTGTGTCAATCGCCCGCAGCACCACCGTGATTTCGATTGTTCGCCAAGGTGATACCGCGCACGTGGGTTCACTGACGTCGTCCGAGGTTGACGCCTCGGTGATCGACGGGCTGGTGGCGGCATCGCAAGCGGCTGCCGCGTCTGCGCCGGCGGCCCGCGATGCCGCGCCACTGCTGAGCGGCAATGGTGCGCCGGCCGACTGGGATGCGTCGACGCCGGGCACCGGCCCCGAGGTGTTCGCCGACCTCACCCGAGGGTTGAGTGTCGGGTTCCGGGGCAGCGACCAATTGTACGGCTTTGCCCGGCATGGGCTGGAGACGGTTTATCTGGCCACCTCGGGTGGGTTGCGGCGCCGCTTCACCCAGCCCACCGGTTCGGTGGAGATCAACGCCAAACGCGACGGCGCTAGCGCATGGGTGGCGGTAGGTACGCCCGATTTCGACTATGTGCCAACGGATTTGCTGCTGGAGGAGCTATCGACGCGGCTGGGATGGGCCAACCGTAGCGTCGAGCTGCCCGCGGGCCGCTACCAGGCCATCCTGCCGCCGTCGGCGGTGGCCGACATGATGGTCTACTTGGCTTGGTCGATGTCCGGTCGCGGCGCGCAGGAGGGCCGCACCGCGTTGTCTTCACTGGACGGCGGAACCCGGGTGGGGGAGCGGCTGACTGATCTGCCGCTGACGCTGTATTCCGATCCGAGCGTGCCCGGTTTGGGGTGCACGCCGTTCGTGGCGACGGCTAGCTCGTCGGAGACGGTGTCGGTTTTCGACAACGGCCTGGACATCGAGCGGGTGGACTGGATCCGCGACGGGGCGATCAATGCGCTGGCTTACCCGCGGGCCGCGGCCGCGGAGTTCAGTGCTCCCGTCGCGGTGGCCGCCGACAACGTGGTGATGACCGGCGGCAGCGCGGACTTGACGGACATGGTCGCTGCGACCGAGCGCGGGTTGCTGCTGACCACGCTGTGGTACATCCGCGAGGTCGACCCCACTACGCTGCTGCTGACCGGGCTGACCCGCGACGGCGTCTACCTCGTCGAAGATGGCGAGGTGAGCGCGGCGGTCAACAACTTCCGGTTCAACGAGAGCCCACTGGACCTGCTGCGACGGGCCACCCAGGCCGGCGTCAGCGAGCGCACGCTCCCGCGCGAGTGGGGCGATTGGGTGACCCGGACGGCGATGCCGTCGCTGCGGATTCCCGACTTCCACATGTCGTCGGTGAGTCAGGCGACATAATGCGAGGGTGCGTGACGACGAGCTCACCCGACTGGTCGCGTTGTCGCCCGGCGACGGTCGGATGACGGGACTGGTGCGACGTGTGTGCGGAGAGACGCTGTCATTGCCGCCGCTTCCGGCCGAGGTTGCGGTGACCGGCCCGGGATCGGATGCCGAAGCCGCCGAAGACACGGTAACCGGCTTCGCCGAACAGTTCAGCGTCGATGTCTCGATGATCGGTGACGAGCAGCGCTCGTCGTTGTGGTCTGCATTGGGAGACAACACGTTTGGCGTCGTCGTGCAGATGTATATCGCCGACTTCGTCCCGCGGGTGCGAGCCGGGCTGGAAGCCCTCGGCGTCGGCGAGCAGTACCTGGGATGGGCGGACGGGCGGGTCACCTGGGATCGCACCGGCGATCCGTCCGACGCGGTGTTCAACGGCTTTCTACCGGCGGTGGCGCGGCTGCGCGACCTCGATGCGCTGACCTCCGAGCTGGTCCGGCTGCGCGGCGCGGCTCAGCACAACTGCCGGCTGTGCAAGTCGCTGCGCGAAACGACAGCACTCGATGCCGGCGGGTCGGAGACGCTATACGGCGACATCGAGCACTTCGAAGCGTCGGGGCTGCTGACCGATCGCCAGAAGGCGGCGCTGCGTTATGCGGATGCGTTGATCTGGTCGCCAAGCCGGATTGACCGTGGCATCGCCGCCACAGTGCGTGCGCACTTCTCCGATGCCGAGGCCGTCGAGCTGACCTTCGACGTGATGCGCAATGCGAGCAACAAGGTCGCGGTGGCGTTGGCCGGCGATGCCCCGCGGGTTGAAAACGGCACCGAGCAGTATCTACTCGACGTCGACGGTCAGACGGTGTTCACCTGACGTTTGTCTGTCTAACTGGTCACCCCGTGCGACCATTGCTGCCGCGCGGGCAACAGCAAAGGAAGCGCAGCACGACTCTGCCGAATCTCTATTTGGGGCCATCATCGCGGTGCTCGATAAGCACGAGGCCGAGCACACTTTGACAGCGGAGATTCTGGAGGATCTCGCCAAAGCGTATGCGGCAGTGGCTGCCAGCAGTGTTCCGCACCAGCCGCGACTAGGTGCCTTGCGGCGACCCGAATGTGAACTCGGGCCCCTAAAGCATCATGGGTCGCGGCGCGCGACGCTAATCTCACGGTTGTGGATCTGCGACCTAGCCAGCTGATCGTCAATTAACGGTGAGAGCAACTGATTTGAGCGCCCTTCGGGACCTGCTGGCGCCGTCGCGCCTCACGCACGTAGTAGATGTGGGGGCGAACCCTCTCGACGGCGGCAAGCCACCCTACCTACCGATGCTCAACGCCGGCCTCTGTCATGTCACCGGCTTCGAGCCACAGGAGAAGGAATTACTGGTGCTCCAACTAACGCGTGGCCCGAACGAGCGGTATCTGCCGTACGCGGTGGGCGACGGTAGCTCACACACTTTGAAGGTCTGTCGCGCGACGGGGATGACGAGCCTGCTCGAACCAGACCCAGCGACTCTGGGGTTGTTCCCGACGCTCCAACCGTGCGGTGAGGTGATTGAGCGCATACCGGTTGAAACTCGCCGGCTTGACGATATCTGCGAGATTGAGCACCTCGACTTGCTCAAGATCGACATCCAAGGAAGTGAACTGTCTGTCTTCCAAAACGGGCAGCAGAAGCTCGCCGAGGCGGTGGCGATTCAGACCGAGGTGTCGTTCATAACTTGGTATCAGAACCAACCATCATTCGGCGAGGTTGATTTAGAGCTTCGTCGTCAGGGGTTCATTCCGCATTGCCTTACCGAACTGAGGGGGAGACCGATCGGCGACTTTGAGGTCGGCGACGATGCTCTCCCACAGGTGAATCAGCTCACGGAGGCCGACATCGTCTATGTGCGAGATTTCATCCACCCAGATGTCGTGACGGATGAGCAGTTGAAGCATTTGGGATTGATAGCGCATCACTGCTATGGATCGTTCGACTTGGCGTTTCGGTGTGTGCAGTTGTTGGAGGAAAGGCACGTGGTAGAGGCTGAAAGCTCGCAGCGGTACCTGAGTCTGTCGAACGGCTAGCGAGCGCCAAACCACCGCGTTACGCGGCGATATCAGCGGGCGCTAATGTCAAAGTGGTGCAATGCAATAAGGCTGGATCCGTGAGCTGAGACGCGTTCGCGCGCTAGTGGGACCCCTGCTGCAGATCAGCGACGGGTGGCGCCTCAGCGGTCATGTGTTACCTCTAAAGGAGCTGGTAACTGTCCCAGCACCTGATAGCCCGCCCAAGTATGCCGAGCCCCACTGCACAGACCCAGGGCCAAACGTCCCAACGGCTTTGCGGATTCAGGCGCCGTCAATGCCGGCTCATGCTGAGCGTGCCGTTGGTCTTGAGCGCTTTCGCGGCGGTGATGCCTTCGGCCTTCCGGGCCTCTCGCTCGAGGTAGCGCTGCTTGGACACCTCGAACTTGTCGCAGGCGGTTTCGAGCTCTTTGACCAGCAGCGCGATGTCGTCGCGCATCCGGGCGGCTTCGCCGGTGAAATCGTCGCGTTCGAAGATGCACCATTTCTTCAGCACCGGCATGACGACTTCGTCGAGATGGATACGGGGGTCATAGACGCCGCCGACGGCGATGATCACGGCCTTGCGGCGGAACTCGGGAACCGTGAAGCCGGGCATCTGGAAGTTGCGCAGCACTCGATGCACCGACGTCATCGCCTGGTTGGGCGCGATCTCCAGGCCGGCTTCGGTGACGTCGCGGTAGAAGATCATGTGCAGGTTCTCGTCGTACGACAACCTGGCCATCAGCTGATCGGCGATCGTGTCGTTGCAGGCCTTGCCAGTGTTGCGGTGTGAGACGCGGGTGGCCAGTTCCTGGAACGAGACGTACACGACGGAGTCGAACAGGCTCTCGGCGAACAGGTCGCCCTGGTGGTTCTGGCCCGGGCTGAAGCCCCGGGTCATCTGCTCCATGCGCAGTCTCTCCAATTCGAACGGGTCGACTGCACGGGTCACCACCAGGTAGTCGCGCAGCGCGGTGCTGTGCCGATTTTCTTCGGCCGTCCACCGGTTGACCCACTGGCCCCAGGCACCGTCCATGCCGAAGTTCATCGCGATCTCGCGGTGGTAGCTCGGCAGGTTGTCCTCGGTCAGCAGGTTCTGCACCATCGCCACCCTGGCGACGTCGGAAAGCCCGCATTGCTCGGGCTCCCAGTCCTGACCGTCTAGGGTCTTGAAGTTCTTGCCCTCTGACCACGGGATGTAGTCGTGCGGATTCCAGTCTTTGAATTTCGCGAGGTGACGATTGAGGAGTCGCTCAACCACGGGCTCGAGGTCGTGAAGAAGTTGTTGCTGGGTCAAGGCGGTGGCCACGATGCCTCCAGGGTATGTGTGTATGCCGGTTGCAGTTAATGTATCTGTACAACGCGGTTACACACAAGTAAGGGTAGGCAACGTTATCGCTGGCCTTATGTGGACGGCTGGGGCGCACCACGGCTTCACTCGCGATCGGCGCGGGCGCTAATGTCGACTTCGTGCAAGGGCCTTTAGCGCAGGCGGCACCCGTGAGGCGGGAGACCGTATCCACAGCTAGGTAGCACCGGGGGCGGTAGCTCAGTTGGTTAGAGCCGCGGACTCATAATCCGTTGGTCGCGGGTTCGAGCCCCGCCCGCCCCACAACATCGGTGTATTACCTCGGCTGATGCTTGACGTTTCAGTTCCGGGTGATGCCTGACAGTGTTTCGGTTGATCCTTTACAGCGGTTTCGGCTGATCCTTGACACTCCTTCGATGAGGGAGTTGAGCGTGGCTGAGCAGAGGTATAAGGCCGCACGCCAGACGCAGTTTGGTCAGTCAAATCGGCTGGAACGGTCGCTCTTCGATGTCCTCGCCGATAATCAAGGCGGTTCCGGCGGGCACTTCCCGCCACACCCCGGGCAGATGGGTCATCGGCTCAGAAATCACCACCCGGGCATCGTCACCGAAGTGCATTAGCCGCTCGCTGTCGGGATAGAGCATGCGCACTGACTCCGGATCTTCGCTCACGAACAGCGTGTTCACTTCGGGTCCGCTGGCACAACGGGCCGCGTACCGGCGCACGCCGTCCGCTTTTCACCGGCGACGGTCTAGTCAAGACCGCCGCGCGCACCAGCCGTGCAGAATCCGCGAGGGAGATTGGAAGCCATCTAGCCATCTGGCAGCCAGTGGGCTCGAAAAAGCGCATAGGTGACAAGGGAATTGTCGGGGTGAGAATCCGTGGGGCGCCCGCTGAGCGGGTGTCTTAAACTTCGAATCGATGCACGACGCGAAAGGCGTTGCCCGAATGTCAGACATCGAACCCCTCCCGCCTTTGCCAACCACGCCCACCGTGTTCGTTGCGGCAATGGGTGGCGCCAGTCAGCTTCGTTGTTGCGAAGTGGCCGAGCAGACGGATTGTCGACAATCGGTTCAGTGGTGATTCAGGATCAGATGCGTGCCGATGGTGTGCAACCGTCGCCATGGGCACCGTTGCGCGATCGCATATACCGAAACCTGTTTATCGCGCAGGTCGTCTCCAACATCGGGACGTGGATGCAAAGTGTGGCGGCCCAATGGTTCTTAGTGGAAGAGCACAGCAGCGCCGTCATCGTCGCACTGGTGCAGACGGCGAGTCTCGGCCCGACGCTGCTTTTGGGATTGTTCGCCGGAGCGCTGGCCGACCTGTTCGACCGGCGCCGGTTCCTGATATTTATGCAGTCGTATGCGGTGCTAGTGACGTTAGCCCTGGCAGTGGTGACAAACCTCGGTCGCCTTGGCCCGACGTCGCTATTGATGTTTACCGTGGCCATCGGCTGCGCTTCTGCGCTAGCCGGACCGGCCTGGCAGGCGATTCAGCCCGAGGTAGTTCCGCGCGAGCAGATACCGGCCGCCGCGACTTTGGCCAGCGTCTCGGCAAACGCCGCACGAGCGATCGGACCGGCAATTGGCGGCATCGCCGTGGCGTTGGTCGGCCCCGCCGCAGTCTTCGCGATCAACGCCGTGTCGTTCGCGGGAATAATCGTTGCCCTGAGAGGGTGGAAACGACCTAAGCAACTCGCGCCAATCGAACGAGAGCACCTCGGCCAGGCCATCATTAGCGGACTGCTATTCGTTGTTAACGCTCCAAACTTCCGCAGGATCTTGTCGCGCACAGCCCTTTTCCTATTCCCCGCCTCTGCCCTGTTGGCGCTGTTGCCACTGGCCGCCGCCCACAGATGGCACCTGGGAGCCAGTGGCTATGGTATGGCGCTAGGGGCCATCGGTTTTGGCTCCGTACTGGCTGTGGCGTTTCCCGCACACTTACGCTGGAAAGTGTCACACAACGTGCTGCTGGCGGCCTCCGCCGCCGCCTACGGTATTGCGCCGCTGGCGGTGATCTGGCTGCCGTTCGCGGCGGCGACGCCTTTTCTGATGTTGTCGGGGATGGCCTGGCTGATCACGTTGACGACGTTGAACGCGACAGCGCAGTTGTCGTTGCCGCGATGGGTTATGGCCCGGGGTTTGTCGGTGTATCTGCTGGTCTCCACCGGATCTCAGGCAATTGGCTCCTACATGTGGGGTGCCGTTGCCACCCGGGCGGGACTTGACACCGCGCTGCTCTGGTCGGCGGTGGCGCTGGGCGCTGTTGCACTGAGTGTGCCCGCGCTGCCGTTGCGGCCGTCCACCGGGAAGCTGAGCGTCGAGGTTTCCACTGCCTGGCCGACACCGACGCTGGTGTTTGAACCATGTCCTAACGATGGACCGGTGCTTGTGGCCGTCCGCTATCGAGTGCCGGCCGAGAACCTCGAAAAATTCGTCGAGGCGATGAGCGCGGTCAGGCGATCAAGGATGCGAACGGGTGGCCACAGTTGGCGGCTGTATCACAGTGTCGGACAACCCGACACGCTCCTCGAAAGGTTCACCGTGGCGTCCTGGAGTGAATTTGAGCGCCAGCGCACCGAGCGCTGGTTGGATCTCGATAGTGACGGTGTCGCGAAGGCGATCGGCTATACCGTCGACCACACCCGTCGGCACGGGTACTACCTCGCTGTGCGTGTGCACCGATGAGCCGAGCAGAGGTATCAGGCCGTGATGGCGGTCATCGCCGACGGGTTGCCGGGGTGGCTGAAAAGATAGGGCGGAAACCACGTTCGCAGAGTGGTTAGAGCCTGCTCAGCTTGCTGATCGTTTGAATCTCGGTGTCCCGGTATGGCCGTCCATCGGGTTGGAGCAGGTCTTGAAACCAGAGCTTCGGAGCCGTCGGGTACGGGTGATCCCAAGAGTCCCATGGAAAGTAGGTCTGGGTCTTACCAGCGACCAACCCCCAATTGATCGCACCAACGTTGTACCGCTTCGCAACTGGCAGGACCCCGTCAACGGTACTACCCAGCGTCCGTGCCAGGTACTCGGTGCAGAGGATCGGCCGCCCCAATGGGGACAGTTCGGCGATCCGGGCCTCGAAACCTGCTGGTTTGTCGTAGCAGTGGAAGGTGACCACGTCGGAGTTGTCCAGTTGGATGCTAGCGATTTCGCTGCGGCGCTGGGGATCCCCCCACTCGCCGTCCCACACGCCACTCGTTAACGGTTGACTCGGATCAACCGAACGTGCCCACCCGAACGCCAGCGAGAGCAGGTCGGCGACGCGGTCCAGCTTGTCTTTCCTCTCGACCTTGCGATACGCGCGGGCAGGATTATCGGGCTCATTCCAGATGTCCCAAGCCAAGACGCGGTCATCCGTGCGGAATTGGTTCGACACTCCCGTGACATAGTTGAGCAGAGTGCGACGGTAGTCGAGGTCATCGAGGTGTTCTGCGCCTGGGCTTTGCACCCAACCGGAGTTGTGGACCCCACGCTTCGGGGCACGCTGCCGTCCCAGTTTGGGGAACGGATCCCAACATGAGTCGAAGAAGACAAAGATTGGTTTGATGCGGTGGCGGGCCGCAATGCTGACAAGTTGCGCGAGACGGCTTTGGAAGCCTCGATGGTCTTGGGCCCAGAGCTGATCGTGGAGGAAGACCCGCACGGTGTTCAGCCCGTGTAATTGGGCCCAGCCGAGCTCGGTATCGATGCGCCCGGGGACGAAGGTGTCGGCCTGAAACATCTCGAGCTGATTGATGGCGTTCGAGGTGATGTAGTTGGCGCCGACAAGCCAGCCTTGCGCTTGATACCAGCGGTTGGCTCGGTCAGGCGACCACCGGTGTTGTTCTGCGGCGGCGCGGGGTGGCTGGGTCAGCGCCTGGCCTGCCGCGAGCAGCAATGGCAGCTTCAGCACTGTTCGGCGCCTCACGAAGTGACCATAATTCCCCGAGTGACGTGGTCGGTCGTGTTGATCGATTCGGACGGTTTGAGGTGCCAATTGATCGGCCCATACTGGTGGGGTGTCGCGGCATCGAAATAAACCGCGTAGACGTCGCGCGGCACAACCGTGTCGCGCGCCGGACTAGGAGACGGCCGGGTGCCGGCTCGCCACGACCAGGGAAGATTTCTGACGGCGTTGCGAATTCATATGATCTGAGCATCCGTCGGAAACAGGAACGAGGCACCACCCATGGCCGGAGATTTGCCTGATATTGCCCTAGAGCTGCGTTCGTTGGTGACATCTGGTGGCGCGCTCGAACTCTCGCTGCACGAGGTTCCAGTTCCAAACCCGGGCGCCAACGAGGTGCTGGTGCGTGTGGAAGCCTCGCCGATCAACCCGTCGGATTTGGGCCTTCTCATTGCAAGCGCGGACATGACTACCGCGACGGTATCGGGCACGCCAGAACGTCCCATCGTCACCGCCTCGGTCGGAGAGGCCTCCCTAGGAGCGCTTTCGGCGCGACTCGACAAATCGCTTCCAGTAGGTAATGAGGGCGCAGGCACCGTGGTGGCCGCGGGGGAGTCTCAAGCGGCCCAGGCCCTCGTCGGAAAAACGGTGGCGATTGCGGGCGGTGCGATGTACTCGCAATACCGAGCGGTCGACGCTTCCGCATGTTTGGTCCTGCCCGAGGGGGCCACAGCACGGGATGGGGCATCGTCCTTCGTCAATCCGATGACGGCACTGGGAATGACGGAAACCATGCGCCGCGAAGGACATTCCGGCCTCGTGCACACCGCCGCCGCATCGAACCTCGGCCAAATGCTGGTCAAGCTCTGCCAGAAAGACGGGATACCGCTGGTCAATATCGTCCGCAAGCCCGATCAAGAGCAGCTGCTGAGGTCGCTCGGCGCAACGCATGTCCTCAACTCGGCATCGCCGTCGTTCTCCACAGATCTCGTCGAGGCTCTCAAAGCCACATCCGCGACCCTTGCTTTCGACGCCACAGGTGGTGGAACGCTGGCAAGCCAGATCCTCAACGGCATGGAGGAGGCGGCCACTTCGACCGCGTCGGAATACTCACGCTACGGGTCGAACGTCCACAAGCAGGTGTACATCTACGGCGCACTGGACACCAGTCCCACGGTGCTTACCAGGAACTTCGGCATGGCTTGGGGCGTCGGCGGGTGGCTGCTGACCCCCTTTCTTCAGGGCGCCGGGGCCGAGACCTTTGGTCGGCTGCGCGCTCGGGTGGCCGCGGAGCTCACCACAACGTTCGCGAGTAGCTACACCCGGGAGGTTTCACTCGCAGGCATGCTCAATCCCGATGCGTTTAACGAATACGTCAAGCGAGCGACCGGAGAGAAGTTCCTCGTGACTCCGCACGCCCTCCCCTGACGTCGTCCCCTCGCGCGGCGACACGGTCTGGCCGACGTGGGCAAAGCGCCTCGAAGTTCTGGTGCGTCAATGGCCGAGGCGGATGAATCTGCAAAGGGTTAGATGTGTCGGGGGTGGGTTTGTCAGCGCCCCAGCAACGGTGTCGAACCGCGGTGGAATGCGACGATCCGTACTCCCCGGGAGTCGGGCGGTTGTTCGATGCGCTTATGTTGTGGGCGTGGTGGCTCGTGCCGTCCTGGTTACCCCGCTGTCGGGCCCGCTGGCCAGATTCGGAAAGGCAGGGGCGAGCGCCCTTGCGCTCTGGGCCGACCGTTCCGGAGTAAGTCTGGAAGTCATCGACGCTTATCCCTCCGCGGCGTCCGCGATACGGGCCGCCGAGGCTAAACGGCCCGACGTGGTGTTCGGACCCTACGGTTCGGGACCCGCGCTCGCGGCCGCGGCCGCAAGCAAAGGGGTCGTCTGGAACCATGGTGGCGCCACCGCCCGGCTGGCGCGGCCGGCGTATCCGCGTGTCGTCAACGGGGAGTCTCCCGCTTACGGCTATCTCGCCGCAGTGCTCGAAACCCTTGTCGCCGAAGGTCTTGGTGAGGGGTCAGAAGTGGTAATAATGCACGTCGACACGGGGTTCGGCCGCGAGGTGGCCGAAGGTGCGGCGATGGCGGCGCGGCGACTCGGTCTACTGAGGCGGTCGGTAACTTTTCGGCCGGGCCGGGCGAGAGACGTGCTGGCGCAAGTCCCGGCGGGCGATGTGCTGCTATCGGCAGGTTCTTTCGACGATGACATCGCTATCGCGCAGTGGGGCAGCGAACGCCGTTGGCGTGCAGTTGGATTGGTCGCCGCGGGGGTCGATGACCTCCGGCACGCCATCGGTGATCGCGTCGAGCGGCTTTACGGACCGTGTCAGTGGTTCGACGACGGGACAGATCATCCCGCGGACGGACCCAACAGCGCGTGGTTCAGCCAGTGTTACCGGGACGCGAACGGTACTGAGCCGCCCTATCCGGCTGCTGCGGCCTTCGCCGCAGGTGTCGTTTGGCAGCGCTGCGTGAAGGAAGCCGGCACGGTTGAATCCCTGCCGGTGCTGGCCGCGTCGCAACGACTCGATACCACCACCTTGTTCGGTCGGTTTCGTGTCGATCCGGTCACCGGCGTGCAAACCGGCCATCAGATTCGGGTCGTTCGGTGGCGAGACGGACAGCGGGTGCTGGTTGATCGGCCGCGTCGCCAGATGTGAGCGTCGAAGGCACATCGCTCGTGCATGGGTCGGCGTGTCGGCAGCGGTACCGGCGACGGCCATATTCGTTGTGTCACAGGAAATATGGGCTAATCAGCTAACCGGCTCCGCTGGTCGGCGAGACGCTGGCCGCGGACTCATAATCCGTTGGTCGCGGGTTCGAGCCCCGCCCGCCCCCACCACCTAAAACCGCACCCCAGACGCAGTTCGGTCAGTCAAATCGGCTGGAACGGTCGCTCTTCGATGTCCTCGCCGATAATCAGTGCGGTCCCGGCGGGCACTTCCCGCCACACCCCGGGCAGATGGGTCAACGGCTCAGAAACCACCACCCGGGCATCATCACCGAAGTGCATCAGCCGCTCGTTGTCGGGGTAGAGCATGCGCACTGACTCTGGATCTTCGCTCACAAACAGCGTGTTCACTTCCGGTCCGCTGGCATAACGGGCCGCGTACAGGCGCACGCCGTCGCTGACCCCGATCGTCATCTGCAGCGCGGGTTCACTCACGCCGGCCGCCGCGGCGGCCGTTTCGACGAAACCTGCCATCCGCGCGATCCCCGCGATCGGGTCATCCGTGAGACCGAAGGTGAGTGCGAGGTGAAATAGCAGCTCCGAATCGGTAGACCCCGCTATGTTGCCGAACAGGTCGGGGCGCACAGCGAACAGCAGATCGCGGCGCAACCGCTGATATCCGCCGACGTGTCCGTTGTGCACAAACAGCCAGTTGCGGTAGCGGAACGGGTGACAGTTGGTCTGCTGCACAGGTGTCCCAGTCCCCGCGCGAACATGGGCAAGAAACAGTCGGGTGCGGACCTCGCTGGCCAGTTCCAAAAGATTCTCGTCGCCCCACGCCGGGGTGATGCTGCGAAATAGCGCCGGTTCGGCACGGTGCTCATACCAGCCCAGCCCTGTGCCGTCCCCGTTGGGAATCTCCATGTTCGGCGCGTGCCTACGGCTCTGCTCGATAAGTGAGCGCTCCGGGTCATGTAGCAGCTCCCTGGGCGCGATCGGGCCGCCCAGGTATCCAACCCACCGACACATCCCACTCTCCTTGCTGCACCTTGTCTCAGCCTGGCATGCCCGCGCTCGTCGCTTCCAGGTATTAGTGACCAGCTGCCGCTGTGCGAGCCGTCTCGCGGATCACTTTGTGTACGAACGCCAGCTTGCGGACCACCGCCTGCGGGATGTCGAATGGGTAAAGCGGATTCTTACCCATGGCGGTGTTCACCCGATTGAAGCACAGCGACAACCACTTCCAGTCCTCCAGCAGCCGCTCGATCGGGGCGTCCTCGTAGGACAGGAGCGGAACGACGTCCCGTTGAACCGAGAAACGGACCCTGTCGGCATGCAAGATCAGTCCGGACTCCCGGGCGGTGTCGATGGTGCCAGTGATGTGCAGATAGTGGGCGAAGCACTCGGCAAAATCCTCCCAGGGGTGCATCGTTGCGTACTCGGAAATGTAGAAGTCACCCCAGTTCGCCGGCGCACCGAATTTGTAGTGTCGTGCGATCTCGTCTTGATAATCGGCACGCTCGTCGCCGAAGATCTCGCGGCACTCGTCAAGATAGCGCGCTGCTCCGGGATCGGTTTCCACCAGAATGTTCTGGTAATAGTGGCCGACCTCGTGGCGGAAGTGACCCAGCATGGTGCGGTACGGCTCACCGAGGTGGACCCGAAGCGACTCACGGTAGGCGTCCAGCGACTCGACCAGATCGATCGTGATTACCCCGCCGGCGTGCCCGATCACCACACGTCCACCGCCGCTGTAACTGGACAGCAAATCAAACGCAAGCCCTCCGTCTTTCCGCCAGAACGGATCGACCGGCAAGCCGATGTCAATGAGCTGATAAATCAACCGCCGCAGGGCGATTCCGGTGGACACCAGCTTTTCCATTGCGACGGTGTCATCGGCGTCGGGCTCACGGCGGATCAAGGAATCCGCCAGACATCGTCCCCGCTGACCGCCCAGTTCCTGTTCTTGAGGCACCAACCAGTTGCAGCCGAGGCTGGCCGCCTTTGTGCATGCAATCCAGATCTGGCCGTCGATAACCGCGGCGCCCGACGAGGTCGCGACCATAGTGCGGCTAGGGACATGCAATCCAAGTTCTGCCAAGCAATTCGGGCAGCGCGGCGACTCGAATGGGACGAAGCCACGGCAGACGGGGCAGGCGAACGCGCGCACGGATTCCATCGTGGCAGTCCGCGCGGGCCGGCCGCATCGCTTCAGCCGGTATCGCGACGGACGCGGCGAATGTCGCAACGGCCTTGGTCAAACTTCACCCGGCAGACGTACCGAGGAGCAGTTCCATCCGTCGCCCGTCCCTACCTACGCGGCGCGCCGCCTCGGCCGTGGCTACCTAACCATAAGGTGCCTGGTCACGCCGGTATCGGAGCGATCGACGGGGCCCTTGCGATCGTCCACCCGGCGTCGACCCGGAAATGGCGATCGGCGCCGGCATCGGGGCGGCGCTATTAGCATTTCAGGACATGTCGGTGGTGCGCGGCACGGCGCTGTCGAATTACCCGCAGCTGGTCGTCGAGCTCGGCGGTGATCCCAAACCGCTGTTGCACAGCGCCGGGATACGGCTGCAGGATATCGCCGAGTACGGCGTCTTCGTGCCGTTGCGCGGCGCTATCCAAGCCGTCGAATTGGCCGCCGAAGCCACGGAAACACCAGATTTCGGCCGGCGACTGGCCCTGCGGCAAGGCATCGAAATCCTCGGGCCAGTGGGCGTGGCGGCCCGCACGGCAGCAACAGTCGGCGATGCGATGACGATCTTTGCCAACTTCATGGCCGCCTACAGCCCGGGTCTGTCGTTCCATGTCGGGCCGGTGAGCGACCGCCCCGATCGGTCATTTCTTGAATTCCAGATTCTTTTGCAGCGCTTGCCGGGCCACGCCCAAACTTTCGAGCTCTCCCTCGGCGTCACCCTGAAGGTGCTGCGGCTTCTGGCTGGGAATCAGTATGTCCCGCTGTCGGTGCACCTGCCCCACCAGCCGCTCACTTCCGCGGCCGACTACCGGCACTATTTCGGCTGTCGGCCTTGCTTCTCACAACCCACCGCCGGCTTCACCATCCGCACCGCCGACCTTTACCGCCCGCTCAGCCACGACGAACTCGCGCACCGGGCGGTGGTTGAATACCTCACCACCCTGGTCGCGGCCAAAGGTCCAGACATGAGCCAATCGGTCCGCACCATCGCCCGCCAGCTGTTGCCCACCGGCGCCGCGAAGCTGGAAGTGATTGCGGCGCAGTTCAATCAGCACCCCAAGACGCTGCAACGCCGCCTGCTCGATGAGGGCACGACGTTCTCGGCGCTGATTGATGAACTTCGCCGCGACACCGCCGAGCACTATCTGCGCGACACCGACATCAATCTGTCCCATTTGACCCGCGAGCTGGGCTACACCGAACAAAGCGTGCTGACCCGATCCTGTCAACGCTGGTTTGGAACCGGGCCCATGGCCTACCGGCGTGCGGTGCGGTCGCGAGAGCAGGCCGCGGCATCCCGACGCTAGCCGGTCAGCACGTGCCCGCAGAGCCGTGAGGAGTAACAGCGCCGAGTCGCTCGAGGTTCCTTAGGTATTGCCTTTTAGGAACTCTCGAAGCTTGTCGACCAGTAGCTCGGGTTGCTGTTCGGGGAACCAGTGACCGACACCGTCGACCAGTTCGACGTCGAAATCGCCGACGCGCTGACCGTATCCGCGCAGCAGCGTGGGGGTCAGCACCGGGTCGGCGGTGCCGTGCAGCCAGCGCACCGGAACCTCGACACGTGCCTCGGCGTATTCGCCGCGAAGCCAGGGCAGAAATTCCCGCGCGAGGAATGTCCGGTACCAGCGAGACCCCGCGACGGCATGACCCGGTTCTCGCATGCGTCGGGCGTAGAGCCAGAAGTCGTCCTCGGGCATCGCGAAGCCCCCGCCAACCCAGGAAATGAGAAACCTGAAAAAGCGTCCCTTCCGATCGGCGATGACCCGCGGCCCCAACATCGGCAGCGCGATTGGGATCTGATACCAGAACCGCCACAGGTGCCGTAGGGTCGCGAGATCAGGTTTGAGCCAGGGCGCAACGGTGTTGACACCGAAGTAACCACTGACCTTCTCGGGGTGGCGCAGCATCATGATGAACGACACCGGACCGCCCCAGTCGTGGGCGACCAGCCTGACCGGCCCGACGCCCAACCGGTCCAGCACGGCTGCTAGGTCGTCGGCCATGTCGATCTTGCGGTAGCGATCGGGCGGTGCTGAACTCCAACCGGCGCCAGGCAAATCCGGACACAGCACCCGGTAGCCGTCGGATGCCAGGGGCCCCACGACGTCGCGCCACTCCCACCAGTTCTGCGGGAAGCCGTGCACCAGCATCACAGCCGGCCCGTCGTCCGGCCCGGCCTCGGCCACATGGATAGTGGCACCGGCGCCCAGCTCGACGAACCGGTGCCGCACACCCTGAAGTGAGGGCAAAGAACTCATCTCGTGATCTCCCATGCTTATTTCAGACAGATGCCGCTGCGGTGATCGTCGCAGCGCGGGATGGCATCGGCGACGGCCCGGCGCCGGGCGGGATCGTTGCGCCCAGCGCGATCGACGGTCCCATCAGGCGCCCAAGCGTGATCATCGCCGCGGCGACGGTGATCACTCCGCCACGGACCATGTCGAGGTTGCGATCAGGTCGCCGCGGTCGAGTGCGGCGGCGCGGTGCTCGTGCACCTTGGCGTACTCCTCAGTCGTCACCATTTCGACGAACGCCGCGGGCGCGGGGTATTCGACGATCAAGATCGCGTCCCACCATGGCCGCTCGCCGTCGCCGATGATGACCGCGGGTGAGGTGCCGCCGTAGACGATGTGGGCTCCCACCCGTTCGAGGTGCGGGGCCACTTCCTGCCCGTATTGCAGGTAGCGCTCAAACCCGCCCGGCTTTTTGAACTGCAGCAGGTTCACCATCACCACCGGCGCATCGGCGGGCCGCGCCATCAGGGCGGCGAACTGTTCAGGGGTGGTCTCCAGAGTTGTGCTCATATGAGTCTCCTTGTCTGAAAGTGTTGAGCAGACGTTCGGCTCCGCCACGCCGTGTCATCAGCGTCATCGAACGTCTCTCTCGTGCAACGGCTCCGGAAGGTTTCGGAGGACGGTGCCTCTTCTTCTCACCGCCCACCCCACGATGCGTCACCAACATGGTCGCGGTCTTGACACTTGAGGACAATCTTTTGGCTGTTCAGGACAATCCTGGACTTAGTGCAGGATTGGGCGCCGACTAGCGGCTTCAGTGGTTGGCCGAGATGCTGCGGAAAGATCGGGTAGCCGTCGCATGCGTTGGCCGAAACGTTCCAATCCCCCTTGTCGTGGCGTCGGTCCCCGCGGGAAACTTCACGGCCTCGCTGAAGAACGACCGAGGACCTGCGGAGGCGGGGACTTTGGCCCTTGCCGTCCGGCGGAGCGGGGTGGTGCAATCCGCAGTACAGCATGCTTACCTCGACGCGTGTCCTGAACTGATAAGAATTTGTCCTGTGTTGTCAAGATTTCCGAAGTGGCCGCGCCGCACAGTGGTATAGCCAGCCAATGAGAAACGGACCCTCGACAGGAGGTTGGAGATGACCGAGATCACCGGTGGCGAGCTGTTTGCGCGCGCTCTTCAAGCAGAAGGGATCGAGTTCTTGTTCGGCCTTCCATCGCCGGAGATTGATCCGCTGCTGGCGCAATTGGAGGCGCACGGCATCCGAATGGTGCCGGTGCGCCATGAGGCAGCCGGCGTGCATATGGCCGAGGGGCTGTACAAGACGACAGGCAAGGTGGCCGCGGTGCTCGGCAATCCCGGCCCGGGTTCGGCGAACCTGCTGCCAGGAGTAGTCACGGCCCTGCACGAGGGTATTCCGGTGCTGGCGATCACGTCGCAACACCGCCTTGGCATCGTCTACCCGTCGCCGCCGTCGACGTTTCAGGGCCAAGACCAACTTGACCTGTTCCGCCCGGCCGTGAAATGGGGCGGCCCCATCTTCGAGTGGGCGCGAATCCCCGAGGTGCTGCGGATGGCCTTCCGCGAGATGCACAATGGCCGCCCCGGCCCGGTGCACATCGAGCTACCAGCACCGATCCTGTACGAAACGGGCGACCCAGAAACCGCGCCTGTGCTGCCGCCAGCTTCGTACCGCGTAGGTCCGCTGCAGCCGTCGGATCGCCAGCTCGACGAGGCTGCTGCGCTCCTGGCCGCGGCAAAGCGCCCGGTGTTGATCGCAGGCCAGGGTGTGGATCGCGCCGACGCACGCGATCGTGTGCTCGAGATCGCCGAGCTGCTCGGCTGCCCGGCGATCAGCACGATGGCCGGCCGCGCGAGCGTCCCGGCCGATCACCCCAACTACGTGTTCGGGTTCGGCCCTGCCGGTGACCTCGCGCGCAGCGAGGCCGACGTGCTGCTGGTTGCCGGCTCGCGGATGGGCAACCTCGACGTCCCCTACGACGTTTACTGGGGCGATCCGGCCGGCCAGCGGCTGATCCAGATCGACATCGACCCACGCGATTTCGGCGTCACCCGCCCGGTGCACCTAGGCATCCTCGCTGACGCGCGGGCCGCGCTCGACGGCATCGCCTCCAGGCTGCGCGCGGCGGACCTTGGGGCGCGCGACGGCGCGAATCTGGCGCGCTACCGCAAGCTCGACGAGGAGGTGCGGAACCAGATGGCGGCGCCGATCCTGCAGTGGCAGGGCCCGGGCATCCATCCCGCGCACGCACTCGGCGCGATCGGCGCGGTGTTCGGTCCGGACGCGGTGTACGCCGTCGACGGCGGCAATACGTCGCTGTGGGCCCATAGCATGCTGCCGCCGACGCGGCCGCGGTCGTATCACTCGATCCTCGAACTCGGCATGCTCGGCACGGGCATTCCGTCGGCGATCGGCGCCAAGTTGGGCGCCCCCGACCGCGATGTCGTCTGTGTCACTGGCGATGGAGCCGCCGGATTCAACGTGATGGAATTGCAGACCGCCGCGCGCGAGAACGTGAATGTCACGGTGATCGTGTTCGCCGAGGGCTCGTGGACGATGGAGGAGATCAACGAGCTCCAGTTGTACGGCACGACATTCGGAACCGCGCAAGGCGAGATCCGCTGGGACGTCGTCGCCCAAGGGCTCGGCTGCCGCGGCGAGTATGTCGACCGCATCGAGGACCTCGACGACGCACTGCGGCGCTCGCGCGAACACGACGGCCCGAGCCTGGTCTGCGTGCGCAGCGACCACGACGCCAACCTGGCCGTACCCGCCGAGATGACGGCGCGATTTTTCGAGGTTTACTTCGGCCCGGCGAAGCCGGCCACCGTCTAGAGGAGGTCCCTATGGCAAAGAACATCAACCTGACCGGAAAGACTGCGGTCGTGACCGGTGCAGGATCGGGGATCGGCGCATCGACCGCGCGGCTGCTCGCCCGGCACGGCGCCAAAGTTCACGTCGCAGACATCAACGCCGAGGCTGCCGCCGACATTGCACGCGAGATCGGCGACGGCGCAGTCGATCACGCGATTGACGTGACTCGGCCGGAAGAGGTCGAGGCGCTGGCCAAGGCTGTCTTCGATGACGACGGGCGCGTCGACATCCTGCACAACAACGCCGGCATCGGCCAAGGCGGTGACATCGAACACACGACGGTCGAGGACTGGCAGCGCGTGATCGGCGTGAACCTGCTGGGCGTCGCCTACGGTGTGCAGGCCTTCGTGCCGCGGATGCTCGACCAAGGTCATCCGGCGACCATCGTCAACACCGCCTCCGAGGCCGGGCTCGTCCCGATAGCGCGAATGGCGCCCTACTGTGCCTCCAAGTTCGGCGTGGTGGGGTTGAGCGAGTCACTTGACGCCGAGTTGCGCCCGCGAGGCATTCGCGTGGTCGCGCTTTGCCCCGGGATCATCAACACGGGGATCGTCCGCGACGGAATCATGCGTGGCCAGCTCGGCGCCGACCAGGAGAAAATCGTTGCCTTCTACGACAAGCACGGTGCGTCGCCGGACACCGTCGCCGCGGCCGTGCTGGACGCGATCGCGCGGCCGCGTGTGATCGTCGTATCGCCGCCGGCGCAAGTCCTGGCCCCGTATCTGCTGCACCGACTTTCCCCACGGCTGGCGCAGCCGCTTTCCCGCGCCATAACGAAGATCGTCAGCCGCGGCTAAACAAAAACTTCCCAGGCAGGCAGTCATGAAACGACTAAACGGTGTCGACGCATTCATGCTGGGTATGGAGACGTCAAAAGCCTACATGCACACGTTCAAGGTGGCGATCATCGATCCGTCCACTGATCCGGAGGGCTGGTCTTTCGAGAGGTTTTACGCCGAGTCGGCACGCCGGATACATTTGGTGCCGATGTTGCGGTGGAAGTACCTCGATTCACCGCTTGGTCTGAATCACCCCTACTGGGTGGAAGATCCCGACTTCGAGCTGCACTACCATGTGCGCCGCGTCGCCTGCCCGCCGCCCGCAGATCACAAGAGCTTGTGTGAGTTCATGGCGGCGATTTATTCCTATCAACTCGACCGCAACCGGCCGTTGTGGATGACCTGGGTAGTTGAGGGACTCGCAGA
>NZ_DASPSP010000062.1:0-7956 GCF_035623875.1 Mycobacterium sp.
GCCGAACCAGGCTACGAATACGGCCATAAGGACACCCGCCAGGGTCAGCGACTCACTGGTCGAACGGCCATGACGTATCGCAGCGCGATACATAATCACCGGCACCCACACGGTGAAGACGACAGCTACGGAGACAACCAATATCGTGACGGTCACTGGTACGTCAGGAATCGGATGATCCACCGCTTCCTCCTCAACCAGTCCGTTGCGAGCCAAGGCCAGACAAGGACTGCCGACAGACCGCCTTTATGGCATTGCCGCAGCCCAAGCGATATGCCCCGGCGCGGGTATCGCCGTCTTGGACCAGTGAGCCACACCTGTGGCAAAACCGGGCGTTCTTCAAGGGCTCGGTGCCACACGTCCTGCACGCTGCTATGGCCGTCACCCGACCCTCCACCGATCCGGCCCCCGAGTTCTCACAGGATAGGCGATTGGATACTCCAGGAGGCGCTGTTGGCTTCACAGTGGGTGATGCCGAGACGAAGTTTTGAGACTCTCATATCCCGTCATATTCGAGACATCGTGAGCCTGCTACCTAATTCGTTTTGCCTAGCCCCGAGGCCATGAAACGTCCGATTGACGAGATTGCCCGCCGTCGCGTCATCAACCGGATCTGCACGAACAAGAAGGCACGACTGGGAAATCCCGGTATGACCATCGGCTTGCGGCCGACCGCCGACAGGACCTCGCGCACCACGGGCGCGGGTTCGGCAATCATCCAATGCGGGTATTTCGCCAAGGCGTCACCCTGGGTGTTCATCAGACCGCCGATCATGACCAGTGCGTCCACGCCGCTGCCTTGCAGTTCGTACCAGAGCACCTCGCCCAGCATGATCTGGAAAGCCTTGTTCGCCGCGTACGCCGCGGTGTACGATCTCGGCGCACCGGCACCCTATAAGGCGCTCGAAGACGCGGTCGCCGGCGTCGACGTTGACGTGCTGGTCTGTAATTACATGTTCACGCCTACAGACACCGGGCCGATCCTCGACACGCCGCTGGAGACTCACAGTCGCATGATCGACATCAACGCCCGTGCCTACACCAATCTCATTCATCGCTTCGGTCGTGAGATGCGCGACCGTGGCCGGGGGCGATCATCATCGTCGCATCCGGCGCGAGCCTCACTTCGGCTCCATATGGCCGTCCGCACTTCGACACCGAACTGTTGCCGCAGTTCGTTCGCCCGCGCGTGAAGTTCCTCGTCGAGGATGTCGACCAAGACCCAGGTTTAGTCCTTCGACGGCGAGCTGCCGCGCGAACGCATACCCAAGCCCTTGTTCGCGTGCCGCCCCCGAGACGAGTGCCCAGCTTTGTGCGTAAGCGGAGATCTTCGACCGTCGCAGCAGCCTCGGTCGCGGTCGGAAGGTCACGTCCACGTTGTGAAACATCCTGTTATTTCGAGACGGCCTTCAGCTCTGTTCGGGCCTGGTCGATTTGGTCGTAGGCGTAGGCCACCATCGCGGCGGTGGTCATCGTCTCGCCCTTGCGGGCGAGCGATTCGTAGGTCTGGTCGCCGAGGACATCGCGCAGGTGGGCGATCGTGGTATTGATTTCAGGGAATCCCGCCGCGGAGACGGGACTGAACGCGTAACCGGCGATGGTGGCCGCCGGTTCGCGGCGTCCGAGTCGGTCGAGTAAGGCGACCAGGATCGCCAAGGGGGAATGGATAACGGCGACGTTGCCTGAGTCGTGGTAGTTGCGTATCGCGGGCCCGGCAGGAGTTACCTTCCGACGCGACGGTCGCATGGGATCTGGAGCTTGATCGGTGTTATCGAGTGGCATTTAATAGCCCGACGCTGGAGGCTATTCACCGCATGGCGGTAGTTCAGCTTCAAGAGCTTCAGGAAGGCGGAACGTTGGCGCCGAATCCTCAGAGGTTCAATCAGGTTTTGTTTGACCTTTACCCGGTCGGGGCGCAACCAAACCCTTTAGGTTGCCTAGATATCTGGTTTCACCTGCCCTTATAATAGGCTCAGGGTATTAACTTCGCCCGCCATATATAGTCTCTTTTCACTAACTGTTTCATCACCGGGGAAGTGGTCACTATGGTGCGGCCCTCGACGGTTTGGAAAGTCACCGATGATCGTTGATCATTCGGATGGGTCGGCTCACGCGGAGTCGCCGCCGACACCCGCACCCCCGGATGCATCGACCGGGCCGATGCCTGCTGCCTGCACGGGCAGGGGGGTGCTCGAGGGCGCGTTCGCGGTCCTGGAGGCGCTCGCCGACGCCGACGGCGGCCTGGGGTTGACCGCGCTGGCGGGCGCCAGCGGGTTGGCGAAAACGTCGGCGTATCGGCTCGCCGAACAACTCGTCGCCCTGGGTGCGGTGCAGCGGGCGAACCACCGTTACCACATCGGGGCACGCCTCGGGCGCATCGGGCGGCGGTGGCAGCCCGAGCCGGTGCTGCGGCGGGCCGCGCAGGCGCCGGTGCACACCTTGGCCGTGCAATCGCGCGCCATGGCGTCGCTGCGGATCCTGCATGAGGACCGGCTGTGGGTGATCTGTAGCACCGCGGCGAACGGCCACGCCCACCTGCCCACCCCGGCAGACCGTGAATCGACCGCCCGCACCGCCACCGGGCGCGTCCTTTACGCCACCAGAGCGGGGACTGACGGTGGGCTTCCCGGCGGCTGGACACCGCGCGAATGGCGGCAGCTCCGCGGGTGCATCCGCGACGTGCACGCCACCGTGGTCGACCATCAGGAGGTGTTTCCTGGCATCTGCTGCGTGTCGGCCCCGGTGTGGTGGCCCAACGGCAGCTGTGCTGGCGCGGTGACCGCTCTGCTTCAGACGGCCAAGCCACCACCTAATCTGCGCGACCTGGTGGTGTGTGCAGCGCGCCGCATCGGGGCGCGATTGCGGTAAGCATTCCCGGTGGGAATGCAGTCACACCCGCCGCGGCCGGTGGGTGATCTGCAAGAGTCTGGCGCGGAAAACAGCTTGCCGGCGACCCGACCGGGAGTACCCGACCCACACCGGCAGGGCACTCGTGCGGCGGGTGTGGTGCGAACCCCGCAGCCCGCGGCTCGGTTCTCACCCGGGCCCATAGCCATGTCTAACACCGGTCCGCTGGCCGGACCGCACGCTTGCCTTGCCTGCGCTTCGGTTATGCGATTCGAGCAATCTGTGTTGGGGTACTGATGGCGGTGGTGATGCAGGTGTCACACAACGGGTTGACGTCACCATGAGCCGATCGGAGCACCTCATTGACTGATCCCGCGCCCACCAACCCCAGCACACCTGCACCTGCTGGGTGGGCCGCGCCGACCATTACCGCCACCGCCGGCTACGTCATTACCGGCGCGGGATTCCTGCCCTATCACGACATCACCATTCGCGTCACCTACACCGCAGAGCACGTCAGCGATCACCTCACCTACACGACGGGCCCCGGCGGCGACCTCTACGTCGAGCTGCCCACCAGCCCCGCTACCGGCGCGCTGGACATCACCGCCACCGATCACCGCACCCACCCCGACGGTGCAGACGGGCTGCTGTGGAGCAACACCCAGACTGTCCAGCCTCTTAAGGACTGGCTTCAATGGGAAGAAAGTGGCAGAGCCCGTATCAGCACCACCGACCAGCCCGACCCGCTCGCGCGAGAGGCCAGCCCACGGGGTGAGCCGTCCGGTCAGCCAGAACAGGCGAAACGGCCGACCGCGGCCAACCACTCGTGGGCTGCGGCTGCTGAGCTCCCCCGTTCACAAAACTCGGGATCCCAGGCCGAAGCGCAGTGGGCCATCGCCGCTGCGCTGGAACGCCTGGCCGACGTGATTGTCGCCGCGCTCAATCCCGCGGAACCTACCGGGCGTCATGCAGCTGGCCGCGACAAGCGATCGTGACGAACAACATCCGCGACAACATCGGATCTACCGCACCCACCCCGACGGCGCAGGCGGGCTGCTGTGGAGCAACACCCAGACTGTCCAGTCGGCTAAGCCCTAAAGCAAACCCTAGACGGGGACGGGCCTCCTGCCACGGTGGTCCGACCGCGTGGCGTGAATTGGTTCCAGGACTGAGTTAATTCCGGGAAATCTATTCCAGCTGGCCGGAGTCCGGTCCGCTGAGCGGACCGCGCTCTTGCCTCACCACACCGAGCCGATGCGCAATGGATCAACACCGGCCCTGCCGACAAATCAAAGCTCGACCACACATGGAAAAGTTAAAGATGTCAACACCACAACAGGGCCAGACGCAGCACATCACGTCGCCAAGACACTGCCACTGGCGGGAGTGGTTCGGAGCCTAGTGATGAGACATGGGCAGAGCCAGTTTCTCGGGAGATTAGCCGACTTCGTCGGCCGGCACGGGTATCTCGTTCTGGGCATGTGGATCGTCGTGGCGGCCGGTCTCAACCTGGTTGCCCCTCGCCTGGAGCAGGTGGGCATCCAGAAATCCGGCCCCGTTATCCCTGACTCGGCGCCGTCGTTGGTCACGATCAAGAACATGGGGATTCAGTTCGGCGAATCTCAAGCGTCGGCAATCGGATACCTCGTGCTGGAGGACGACCGCGGATTCAACAATGCGGACCACGCCTATTACCACGAAATCATCACCAAGCTTCGGTCCGATAAGTCCCAGATCGATTCGGTCCAGGACCTCCTCAGCGACCCGGCGACTGCCCCCAGCGCGGCCAGCGAGGACGGCAAGGCCGTGTATGCGGTTGTCCAGTTCTACGGTGGCGTGGGTTCGGCCACGCAGCGAGAAGGGCAGAGCTTTGTTCGTGCACTGATCGACCACACTCCAAAACCCCCTGGCCTTGCCGTTTATCAGACCGGCCCGGCGCCGACCATCGGTGATGAGATCGCGGCTGAGGACCACTCGGTCACCGTGATCACAGCCATGAGCGCCGGAATGATCATCGTGTTGCTGTTATGTGTCTACCGTCGATTCAGCACAATTCTCGTGGCGTTGGCCAGCGTCGGCCTGGCGCTGGCCGTCTCACGCCCCATCGTTGCCCTCTTGGGAATGCATGCCGGCCTCGATGTATCCGTTTTCTCGGCCATGCTGCTCGCGGCGATTGTTCTCGGTGCGGGCACCGATTATGCGGTATTCATCATCAGCGGCTACCACCAAGGCCGCCGGCAGGGCAAGTCGAGTCACGACAGTATTGTGACGTCCGCTACCCAGATATCGGGCATCATCGTGGCCTCTGGCCTCACAGTGGCCGCGAGTTGCGCGGTCATGGCGGCGACTCAGATCATTCTGTTCCGAACCACCGGAGTCCCGTGCTCGATAGGCGTGATTGTCGCCGTACTCGCCGCGCTCACTCTCGTTCCGGCCCTTCTCTCCATCCTCGGACGCCGGGGCTTAGTTGAGCCGAGGGACGCAGCCACATCCCGGTATTGGCGGCGTGTTGGTGTTCGGATCGTCCGTCGGCCGGCCTGGGTACTCACGGCGAGCCTTGCCATCCTTTTCGCGCTGGCGGCGCAGACGTACTGGATGTCTACCGGATACGACGAGCGGGCAATGCAGCCGCCGACGACGCCGAGCAACCGAGGATATGACGCCATCACCCGGCACTACGAGACCAGTGAACTCACACCCGACATCCTACTCATCGAGGCGGATCGCGATCTCCGGAATTCCGCTGACTTTGCCGCGCTGAATTCGGTTGTCAGGACTGTTCAAAAAGTCACCGGGGTGAGCGAGGTGCGAGGCCCAACCCAACCGCAGGGTAAACCGATTCCGGAATTTACTCTGAGCGGTCAGGACCGGGTGCTCGCCGAGAAACTGACCTTGGCAATTCAAGGGCTCTCGGACAGTCAACCCAAATTAGCCGAACTCGATGAAGGAGTTCAACGGCTCACCGACGGCCTTGGCCGACTCAGTTCGGGTAACGCGCTCGCGGCCAAGGGCTCCGGGCGAATCCAGAACGGTATGGAACAGCTCCGTAGTGGACTGGTTACCGCGTTGAACGGAACTAATGAAGTTTCCGGGGGTACCGATCGGCTTGCCGATGGTTCCCAGAAATTGGCGGACGTCATCGATTCCGTGGTGACCCCGATCCTCACCCAGTTGGATGTGTTCGCCCCCCCTCCCGCCAGTGATTTGCCCTGCGATCAGGGCAGTAACTGCGCGAAGGGCGACCAGATGGCGATCTTGGCCCAGGACACTTCGCTCATTGGCCGGGTGCGGTACTTTCTCACTCAACTGAAGGTCGGCTCCAGGCAATTGGCGGACGGCAATCATAGTCTCTCGGGTGGGGCGCACCAGCTCCAGACCGGACTGGCCGCCGCCTCGGACGGAACCATCCAACTCACCGACGGGCAGAAGCTACTGACCACCAAGCTCGGTGAGCTCTCTGCCGGCGCGGCAGCGGCCCGATCCGGGATCGCCCAGATTTCGGATGGCATCAACCAGATTTCACCGCAAATGCGGAACTTCAGCGACGGTCTGAGCCAGGCACGCAACTTCCTCAACGAGGTCAGCGCCAATGTGAGCGGTGGTCCGGATGCGGGTTTCTATGTTCCTAAGGGCGCTTTTCAGGATCCGCGTCTGATGCAGGCGATGAAGTATTTCATATCGAGAGACGGACACACCGCACGGCTGTTGGTGTTCGGTGATACCACCGCGTACGACGAAAACGCTATCGGCCGTCTTGATGCCGTCATCGCTTCCACCAATGCGGCCCTGGCCGAAACCACGCTCAAGGGCAGCCGCGTGGAAGCCGGCGGACTAGCGGCCGGGTTTCGGGACCTGCACCACATGGTGGTCGAAGATTTTGCGATCATCGCCACGTTTACATTGCTCTTTATCTTCGTCATCCTGGCATGGCTGCTCGGTGGCCTGATTGCGCCGCTGTATCTCATTATCACCATTGCGATTTCGTATTTATCAGCGCTGGGCCTCAGCGTCCTGATCTGGCAGGGTCTGCTCGGCATGGCCGTCTACTGGTCGGTCCCACCGGTGTCCTTCGTCGCGCTTGTCGCCGTGGGTTCCGACTATAACTTGCTGTTCATGTCGAGGATCCGCGCGAATTCGACGTTAGGGATTCGTTCGGGCATCGTGAAGGCGTTCACGGCGACCGGTGGCGTCATTACCACAGCCGGCGTTATTTTTGCGGTCACCATGTTGGCCATGTTGGCCAGCCCCGTTTACACAATTGCCCAGATCGGCTTCACCATTGGCGCCGGTCTGCTGATCGATACGTTCATAGTGCGCACCCTTACCGTCCCAGCGGTGGCTGCTCTTCTCGGTGCCAGAATCTGGTGGCCCAGCGGGCCCTTCAGACTTGAGAAGGCCAAGGCCCTCACGTCGTCACCCGGCCCTTCACCGACGTGGAGAACACCCCCACACGACGGGAACGCCGCAACGGTCTCCTCGCCAACGACCGCGGGGCCGACGGGACGCGAGTATGACCCGGGAGATTCTCCGGAGGTGCTGGCCCGGACCACCAAGTCTTTCGTGGTGGTCTGCCAAGCGGGACCGAGGAACTTCTGCTACCGGGGCGTTCGCCTGAGCGACGGCGCCAGCATCGAACTCGACGGCGCGGTGCGTTCATCGGGCGGGTTTGACGTCACCGACCCGGCCGACGGAACCCGCTATCAGGTGCGGCCCAACCAGCTGAACATCATCCAACCGGACGGCGAGGTGGATTCGGAATCGATGGTCGAGTACCGCGTCCAGCTAAGGCCGCGCCGCTTGTAGTAGTCACACTGGCTTTGTGCCCAGCTGGTTTGAATGAGTGTGTGGCCGGGTTTAGCGAGATCCGGGGACGAACCAAACATCGAGGAAGGGAACCGATTTGAACAAATTCTGTGGGATCGACTGGGCCGAGGATCACCAACGAAGTGGCGGTCGTCGACGCGGACGGACAGTTGGTGATCAAACGGCGAATCACCGATGACGCCGACGGGTTCGCCGAGCTGCTCGGCCTGCTCGGGTGAACACCGGCAGCAGTCTTCATCTCTGGGCGGCCGTGGGTTTTAGGGGGGATCAAAATTCGGCCGC